>JAUSKK010000018.1 GCA_030649345.1 Candidatus Iainarchaeum sp.
CGGAAGCTTTACTTTGGGAATATGAAAATAATCAGAATGCAAAAATACGAATTGCACGAATCTTTAATACGTACGGCCCTAAATTGGATCCCTTGGATGGCCGAGTAGTTCCAACGCAGCTGGAACAAGCTTTGAATAATAAACCCATTACTGTTTTTGGAACTGGGTTGCAGACCCGGTCTTTTTGTTATGTAAGTGACTTAGTTCGCGGACTGCATTTGTTAATGAATTCCAATTATTCAAAGCCAGTAAATCTAGGAAATCCAAACGAAACAACCATCGTGGAGTTAGCTAAATTAATAAAAGATTTGACTCATTCCAATTCAAAAATTGTGTTTACTGCACTGCCGGATGATGATCCGCAAAAAAGACTGCCGGATATTTCGACTGCGAAAAAAGAATTAAACTGGAGTTCAGTAGTTCATCTAAAAGCAGGTTTGGAAAAAACAATCTCTTGGTTTAAAAGAAATTAATTTTTATTTTTAAAAATTCAGTTATTTTAATTTTTTTGGAGTCATGTAATAAACGAATGTGAAGTAATTGTTTTCAATTTTGCGTTTATTCTTTTTGGTATACTTTGAATTTTTTGAATTCAAAAACCAAAGGGTATGGCATATTTAAATCTATAAAGTCTGTGTTAACCGCAATATACCGAACGGAAATAGTGTTAATACATTCAATGCATTGTTCTTCAACGATTTTTTTCCAAGTTTCTTCTTCTTCGTTGATCTGCTCGTACGCTAGACTGCTTTGATTTTGATGAACTCCGTAAGGCAAATACCATTTGGATTTGATGTTGTACGGTATTTTGTTAGCCAACTCTGCAATTTTGGCATTGGATTGGCTAAGGATTAATGCTTTTTCTAAATAAGGGTCAAATGTTTTGAATGCAAAAGCAAATTCTGCTTCTTCTGGAGTTATTCTCGGGCCGTTTCTTAAATGGGTTAAGGTTGTAGATGTAAAAAATAAAATAAGTCCTAGAAACAAAATTAACAATACGAGCGGCTTAAAAAATTGAGTTTGAAGTTTGGGTATGTGAATGAAAACACTCAGGGTTACGAAAACAGCGCTGAAAAATACAAATTCAATTAAACGTCCTGCAAGCAATGAAGTGCTTCCGCTATTTATTAATCCAAGAATTACAAATAATAAAAGAGATGATATAAAACAAGTAATCCAAAAAAGAATTTCTTGCGAATATTTTTTTGTTTTAACAACCCACACGCATGTAAGTACTGCTGTTAGAAAACTTAAGCCAACCCAAGGCGGAATGGCTGCTAAATAAGCAGGTATATTGGCGGTGTTGCTGGTTAAAGCTGCTGAACTAAGTGTATTTTCAATCAATGGTTTGTAACTTATAAAAAATGCAGGTAAGGCAAATAAACTTGCTGGTATTACTTTTAAAATTCCAGCTCTGGTGTGTTTGAAAAAAATTGCTGCCAATACAATAAAGAGAATGGTGTACGCCGCAGGGCCTGGGTGTGCTAAAAAAATAGCTGGAAAAAATAACCCCGCCAGCCAATGTTGTTCAAAGAAAAAGAACACAAAACTTAGAAAGAAAACAGTAGCCATCATGAAAGGAAACTGGCCCCAATACATATTTTGATAAACTATTTTTGAAACTGAAAATAATGCAATTCCAATTAAGCCGGCTTTTTCTGAATCAAACATTTTTTTGCCAATAAAATAAACAAATATTGCCTGCAAAAATGCAAATACAAGTCCCAAAAACCAAGTAATTCCGTAAGCTGGAATGGTTGGAATAAAATCAATAAATATTTTTGCAATCAATGGAAATCCGAGTTCGTATGTAAATGGCAAGTTTGAATATGGGGCGTAGGTTGCAGGAATTTTTTCCTGGATGGTTAAACTTACGATGCTTGCTGCTGGATCGGCGCTGGCATCGTAAAATGGGTGAATAATTAGAAACGGATGTCCTGCTAAAATCAAAGTTAAAATTGCAAAAAGAAACGCGTTTTTAGATGGATTTTCAGGAAGTTTAATTTTGGAAAGAACCAGAAGGGTGAATCCAAAACTGATAACAAATATAAAAACAGAGTTTCTCCAGATTAACCCCAGCCAAGCCGACGCAAGACTGGCACTAGCTAAAAAGATTGCAATTCCAAAAATAAGTTTAGTTAGGTGATTCATGTTATCTGTTTATTGTTTTAATTGATTTATAATTTTTCGAAATTCCATTGTTTTTTTGATAAAATACCATGTGTCACTCATTTTTTTAACAGTACTTTTTTTGTGAGAATTCGGAATATACAATGCTGGTAATTCCTTTAACTTCAGGTTGTGAAAATATGACCGAATCAATATTTCAGTATCCCAAAACCAATGTGTTTCTTTACATTCGTTTAAAATTGGAAGAATTTTTTCTCTATTGAAAAATTTGCAGCCTGCATTGGTGTCATTGAATTTTGTTTGGAGTAAAAATTTTTGTAAACCAATGTATATTGAATGCATGATGTGTCTGTGAATATTGTGCCATTCGAATTTGGTTATCCGGTTAGCATAAGTGATTTCATAACCGTTTTCAATTGCCAATGCATGGCTTAAAATATTTTCTACCGGAACTTCTAAATCAATATCAATGTAACCTGCAATCTTGCCCCGTGCTATTTTGAGTCCTTCCATTACAACTCCTCCGCGTCCTGCGTTTTTTGTGTGTAACCTGTACTCAATGTTTGGGTTTATTTTTGCAATTTCTTTAATTAGGTTAGGCGTGTTATCTTTACTTTGGTCATCAATTAAAATAATTTCATAATTGTACTTGGTTTTGTTTAAAAGTTGAGTAATTGTTTGCATGGAATCTTTAAAGATAGATTCTTCATTGTAGCAGGGCAAAATTAGACTTAAATCAATAATTTTTTCCATTTATATAGCTAAAGTTGGTACGTATTAAAAACACATTTATTGAGAATTCTGAAATGGCATTTAAAAGGTATTTAATTCTTATAGGGCTTATCCTGTTTGCACTTATTTTAGGAAGTGTAAATTTAACCAGCGTTTTTTTTATATTGAAGGAAGCTAATTTTATTTTTTTATTATTTTCTTTTAGCATTCTTTTTTTTATGCTAACCATTAAAGCAAAAAAATGGCAGATTCTTTTGAATGTGTATGGCTCTTCACTTTCTTTGTTTTCTTGCTTAAAATTTTGGTGCATTGGATTTTTTTTAAGTATTTTAACTCCAGGCCGGGTGGGGGACTTTAGCAGGGCTGTGTATGTTCGAAACACAATTTCTTTGCCTACTGGTATTTTGACAGTTTTTGTAGATCGTGTAATGGATATTTTATTATTGCTTATTTGGTCTGCTTTGGCGGTGGTTTTATTTTCAGTACTGTTTGGCAAAACAATTGTTTCACTGGGCTTGCTTTTGTTTTTGCTGTTTTTGTTTATTTTCTTTCTCTGGTTTTTTTCAAACCCTGCGAATGTTAAAAAGGTATTTAAGCCTTTTTTTAATTTTTTTGTACCTGAAAATTTAAAAGAACAAATTAAACTGAACTTTGGAACTTTTTTCCAGTCATTAGAAAAGTTAAAAATGCATAAGCGTCAATTGTTTTTTTCCTTTTGCTTAGGAGTCATTTCTTGGGTTGGGTCTATTGTATATTTTTATTTGATTGTACTTGCTTTGCATATTCCAGTTCCGTTTCATTTTGTTTTGGTTATAGTTCCTTTGATTGCTTTGAGTGACTTGCTCCCTGTTTCTGTTTCTGGTTTGGGCACCCGTGAAGCTTTAATGATTTTTTTGTTTAGTTTTTATTCGCTTTCTCCGGAGCAAGCTATTGCAGTTTCTCTAACTTATTTGTTTATTGGCTATGTGTTTCCTGCTTTTTTGGGATTTATTTTTATGCTGCAAAATCCATTGGATTTGAAAAAACAGCTAAAGATTGAACCCATAAAGCTTTAAAGAAAAATAGAGTGTATTGATTATGTCTAAAAAAATTGTTGTAACTGGAGGTGCTGGTTTTATCGGCTCTCATTTGGTTGAAACATTGGTTCAAAAAAATTTTGACGTAACCGTAATTGACAATTTGTTTACTGGGAAAAAAGAAAATCTGTCTAATATTTGGGGTGAAATTAACTTTGTAAATGGTAGTGTTTTAGACTCAGCTATTTTGACTAAAAATTTTGCAGATGCGGACTGTGTGTTTCATTTGGGCGGTGTTCGTTCAATGCTTAAATCTGTTGAAGATCCGCTTTTGTACAATCATGTGAATATTGATGGAACATTGAATGTTTTAGCTGCTGCACGAACAAAAAATGTTCGTCGTGTAATTTTTGCCAGTTCTTCTTCAATATATGGGAATCCAGTGCGCTTTCCAATTCAGGAAAATTGTTTTCCAAATCCTCGAAATCCGTATGCCTTAAGCAAGTTGGCTGCAGAATATTATTGCAAAATGTATTTTGAATTATTTGGTTTGGAAACCATTTCTTTAAGGTATTTTAATGTTTATGGTCCGCGGCAAGATTTTTCTTCTCAGTACGGTATGGTGGTCCCAGTGTTTGTTTCCAATGTTTTGCAGAATAAAACTCCTGTTATTTGGGGTACTGGCAGTCAGTCTCGTGACTTTGTGTATGTTTCAGATATTGTTTCTGCAAATTTGAATGCCTTAACTGCTGGAAAAAAAGCAATAGGTCAATCTATTAATGTTTGTCAAGGAAAATCTGTTTCTGTAAACCAAATATTGGAAACTGTAAATCATTTGCTGCATAAAGACATTCAAGCAAAATACACTCCTGTAAAAAAAGGAGATGTACTAAAAACATTGGGAAGCCCTGCTTTAGCCAAAAGACTTTTATCTTTTTCCTGCAAAGTTTCTTTTGCAGAAGGTATGCGCAAAACTATTGCTTGGATGAAAGATCAAGAATATGAGGTTACATTATGAAATTGGTAATTACTATTCCGGCTTTTAATGAAGAGAAAACTTTGCCTAAAGTTTTATCTGAATTGCCTCAAAAAATTCAAGGGATTGATGAAATTCAGATTGTGATTGTAGATGACGGGAGTATGGATGCAACCAGTGAAATTGCTTTAAAGAACAATACTGTTTTGGTTAGGCACACTCAGAATATGGGTTTGGCTCAGACATTTAAGCGTGCTTTAAATGAAGCTTTGTTGTTGAATGCAGACATTATTGTGAATATTGATGCAGATGCTCAATACGATGGTGCTGAAATTCAGAAACTAATTCAGCCAATTTTGGAAAAGAAAGCAGATATTGTTTTGGGTTCTCGTTTTTTAGGAAAAATTGAGTATATGCCTTTTGGAAATCGTTTCGGAAATCAAATTGCAACAGCTGTGGTTCGCTGGTTGACGGGTTTGAAGATTACAGATTCGCAAACTGGCTTTCGTGTTTTTTCCAGAGAAGCTGCGGCAAGAATGAATATTTTATCCAAGTATACTTATACTCAGGAAACTTTGCTGCAAGCTGCAGAATATCGGCTGGCGGTAGTTGAAGTTCCAGTTACTTTTAGAAAACGTTCTGGAAAATCCAGATTAATTTCTAGTTTGTGGAACTATACTAGAAATGCAGGTCTGACTGTTTTGATGGGTTATATTAATTACAGGCCTTTAAGATTTTTTTTGAGCTTAGGTGCCTTGTCTATTTTAATCAGCAGTGTATTGGGTTTGCGGGTTTTGTTACACTATTTAAATACTGGTTTAGTAAGTCCTTTTTTGCCCAGTGCATTTTTAGCCGGTGTTCTATTGGTGGTTGGTTTGCAATTGCTTTTTATTGGGTTAATTGCTGAAATGGTGAAGTTTTCCAGAAAAACAAGTGAAGATGTTTTATATCAACTTAAAAAAAATAAGTTCAATGAATAAATGTTATGCATTTATTTTTGTATGGCGTTTACAAATTCTTTTGATTGTTTGATTTGAACTTAGAATTGTTTTAGTTTTTCCTGAATTGCAATATGGTGAACTACGATTGTACTATTCAAGATTGAGTTTTCATAATCCTTTATAAGCACTTGGTAATATTCATTTAAATGGTCGGTTGATTGATTTAATATGGTTGCAGATGTTAGACAAATGTTTGAAGGTAAGCGAGTATTGGTTACAGGTGGCTTGGGCAGTATTGGAAGTGAAATCGTAAAGAAGCTTGTCCAGTACGGTGTACAACGGATTACAGTTATCGATAATCGTGAAACTGAATTGCATTTTGGCCAATTGCAGAATAAAGATGAACGTGTATTTTTCGAATTTGCAGATGTTAGAGATTTTTCTAAAATCAATGAGCTTATGAAAGCAGCTGATATTGTCTTTCATGCTGCAGCTATGAAACATGTAATTATCTGCGAACAACACCCATACGATGCTATTCAAACAAATATCATTGGGACAAAAAATATCATTGAAGCAGCCATATCAAATGACATCCAGAAAGTTATTTTGATTAGTACTGATAAGGCAGTAAATCCAACAAATGTTATGGGTGCCACAAAACTTTTGGCCGAAAAACTGATTGCTGCTCTTGTGATGGCAAATCGCCCTAGCAAAACCGCTTTTGGTGTAGTGCGTTTTGGTAATGTTCTTAATTCACGCGGATCTGTCCTAGAAATATGGGGTCAGCAATTGGCTCGAGGCGAACCCATAACAGTTACTGATCCGGAGATGACGCGTTTTTTCATGAGTGTATCCCAATCTGTGGATCTCATTTTTTCAGCAAGCCGTTATGCAAAACAAGGAGAAACATTTGTTTTAAAGATGTCTTCTGTTAAGCTTAAAGATTTGGCTAAGGCATTCCTAAAAGCTAAGAACTTGGATCCTGAAACTGTGAAAATAGTTGGGCGCCAAAAAGGTGAGAAAATGCATGAAGAACTTATTTTGGAAACAGAGGATGATCATATTTATGAAAATAAAGAAATGTTTGTAAGTCTTCCGGCATTCATTTCAAATGAACGCATCAGCGAACTAAAAAAGGATGGATTTCAGGAGTCCTCAATTACACAGTTTAAATCAAATAATGTCTCATTTCTTCTCAAGAGTGCAGAGATTGATGCTCTTCTCAGTGTTGAACTTGCGAAACAAAATTAATAAACTGCATACTTTTTTTGGGATTGTCTGAAAGAAAAAGAAAGCTATATTGTTGCATGAAATTAATTCTGTAAATCAGAAAACAAAAAATAGCCAATAAATACACTAAAAATTCAATAAAATAATTACAACTTAAAAAATGAAAGGATAATCAAAGTTCTTTATGGTGCATATACGTCGAAAGAAAGTCGGAATTTTCACTTGGGATTTTGAACCTATTGAGGGTGGAATGGGCGTGCAGGCTCTTGAACTTTACAATGCACTCCTTCATGACAGTGAATTTGAGCCGGTAGTTTTCTCTCCAAGAAAAAACTCATTGCTGAATCATTTTCAGCTGCGTAAAATTTCATCAGGAAAAGTCGGACAACTTCTTTTTTCTTTTCAATGTGCCTTTCAGCTTGAAAGCTTAATTAAAAAACATTCATTGGACATTGTTCATTTTATAGGCAGCTCTGGAGGAGTTCAGCTTTTGAAGAAACCTTCTGTGCCGTGTGTGTTTACCTTGAACAATACTTACTTTTATCTTGCTAGAAAATTTAATTCTTCGATATTTCGGTTCATGCGTTTTTTGGAAAAGATTTCACTTAAAAATGCAGACAAAAAAACAGCAATATCTGAAGGAATAGTTTCTGAAATAAATACTGTGCAAAATGAAGACATATCGGTTGTGTATATGGGAATTGATGCAGAGATATTCAAGCCTTTGTCAATTAAACAAGAACGAATAATTCTTTATGTTGGCAGGCTGGTCGAAAGAAAAGGTGTGTTTGATTTATTGCATGCATTTGCAAAGCTCAAAAATAATGGATTCTCTCTTTTGTTTATTGGTGACGGGTCTGCAAAACAGGAGCTTATTCAAACTGCTCAAAATCTTAGTGTGGATAAAAATGTTAAGATTATTTCCAAGATTGACAGGGCACAGCTGCCGGAGTTTTATTCCAAAGCTGCATTGGTTGTCTTGCCTTCATGGAGTGAAGGTTTTGGGCTTACAATTGCCGAGGCAATGGCTTGCGGTGCCGTTGTTTTGGGCTCGGATATTGTTGGAATCCGTGACCAAATTAATGACTCTGAAAATGGTTTTCTTTTTGAGGTACAGAATCAGGCTGATCTTGCTGAAAAAATTGATCACATACTATTACTCGGATCTGTTGCTGAAAAAATACGGAAAGCAGCAATTGAAAAAGCTGCAATATTTTCATCTCAAAAAATGCTTGCTGATTATAAGAAGCTGTATACGGGGTTGTTGAGATGAGTATTTTATTCAAAAAATCTATTGCAAGTTTTATTGCAAACGTCCTTTTTGCATTAAAAATATCTCCTTTGCTTATGCGGCAAGGCAAAATGCAAACCTTTTTGTTATACCATAACCCTGATCCAATTGTATTTGAGAAACATATTTTGTTTTTGAAAAAACATTATGTAATTACTCCTGTTTCGGAAGCCTTGTCTTTGAATTCAGTTCCAAGTAAACCTGCAGTTTCCATTACTTTTGACGATGCTTATCGAAATAATTATTTGAATATTTTTCCTCTGCTGCAAAAACACAGCATATCCGCAATGGTTTTTGTTCCGACAGGTTTTATTGGGTCAATTTTTTTGCCAGCGGCTTTAAAAGAAGCCTTTTTGAAAACAAAGAAAAAAAATATTATACTTTCGGGTTATGGCAAACTTGTTTTGGGTACTCCTCAAAATGCTTTTGATGCTTGGCATAAGCTAATCTGGAATATTATTCAGTTGCCTTCTGCTGAAAGAGATTTGAAAATAAGGGAAATTCTTTACTTGCTGCAAGTGTCAGAAGATTCCTGTACATCGTCCAAAGTCATGAGTGCAGAAGAACTATCTTCTCTTAAAAAAGTGATTGAGATTGGCAATCATACTGTGACACACCCAGATATGCTTAATCTTTCTTTGGAGGAAACACGTTTTGAATTAGAAGTATCTAAAAAAGAAATTGAAAAACTAACTGGACAGTCCTGCATGCACTTTGCTTATCCTTATGGAAAAAAAGAAAATTACTCTAAACAAACTGTACTGCAAGTTGAAAAAGCAGGGTTCAAGTTTGCATTTACTGCAATTCCCATTCAAAGTGCAAAACAGAAACCGTTTGAGCTTGCTCGTATAGGTATAGGTGACAAGGATTCTGTGGCGTTATTGTGCCTGAAACTGACTCCAGTGTGGCCGATTTTTTGGAGATTTTCGTAATGTTTGTCATGTTTTATAAATTTATTGAGGTTTAAATATTAAACTATATTTTTTTGATTTTATGAAGAAATTGCATTTGTGTTGTGGTTTTGATTACAAACAAGGGTTTGTTAATGTAGATAATATTTCTGGCGGGCCGCAAGATATGACGGCTGATTTAAACAAGAAATGGGCGTTTACAGAAAACAACTCAGTGGATTATATATTTATAAAAGATGGTCTTGAACATATGGATTCCTTGAACCATTTTTTCGAGGAATGTTCGCGTGTTCTTAGCTATGGCGGAAAAGTAGAAATTTGGGTGCCTCATTATAAGGCGCCGTGTGCTTATAGGATCACGCATAAATTCTTTTTTTCTTGGAGTATGTTTGACTGCTTTCCAGAACCGCATGATGTTATTCAAGATCTTAAGGTAGTTTCCAATAAGCTGGTTGTTGAACCGAAAGTATTTCCATTCACTTTGATTAATCCAATTGCAAATATTTTTCCAAAATATTGGGAACGAATGTTTTATGTTGCTGGTTTAAAAGTCATTCTTGAAAAACAGACAGTACCAAAAAATAAAAAGTGAGATTTGCGCAAAATGAAGCAACAACTTAAAATTCAAGACACTTTTAGAAGATCTGATTCAGAAGATTCTATAGGTGCAATTGAAGCAGCAATCTTGCTTAAACCATATCTTCCTGAAAATCAATCAGTTCTTGAAGTTGGCTGCGGGTACGGTTATTTCATAGACAAATTGTTTCAAAAACATAATCAAGTTACTGCGATTGACATTTCAGATAATGCGATAGCGCATTGCCAAAAATTTTTTTCAGGAAAAGCAAAATTTACCAAAACGGATATAAATAATTTTAATTCAGATACCCTATTTGATTGTGCTCTTTTGGTAAATGTGTTGGATCAGATCCCGGATGATCTGGCAGCTCTTCGGAAAATAAATAGTCTCTTGTGTTCAGATGGAATTTTGCTTTTGGTCACACCCATTACTGAGAAAAGGTATATTCAAGCATCGATTCACAGGTACGCTGAAGAAAAGTTAATTGAAAAAGTGTCAGCAGCTGGTTTTCGGATTAAAAAAAAAGTAATTCAGGGCGGGGTGCTGAGTTTTTTTGCTGGTCGGCTGTCTAAAAGGATTTATTTTTCCAAGAAAATCTTGGCGCTTGTACGGAAGCTGCCTTTTTATCGTGCTATTGTCCGGCTTGATGCAAAAGTAGGATTAAAAAAAGACATTATTTTGCTTGTTTGTGAAAAAAAAGCCAAAACCCTATAATAATTACTGCCCAAGAATAATTCAAAGCTAAGGTCAGTAATTCGGTTGCAAGTGCTGTTTCTGGTTGAATAGAAACTAGTAATGCAAGGTAAATATAGGTTGCTTCAACAATTCCTAAGCCGGAAAGGGTTACTGGTGCAAGTGCAACTATTGCAGCAATTGCAATTATGAATCCCATGTACAGTGGATTAATGCTGTTGTTCAGTGCCAAAAAAAGTATTGATCCATTTATGGACATTACGATGAGTTTTAGAATGGTGATGGCTCCATTTTTTGCAAGTAAATTCTTATGGGCTGAAAAATAATCCATGAATGTATTGCGGAATTCCACAAAATGAGCTTCATTTTTTGTAATGAAATTTTTCACAAAACGTATTTTTCCAACCAATGGAACTTGTGTAAGAGTTACCGTCCTAAAAAATATCAAAAAGATGCAGGCTCCAAAAAATAGTGCTGTGCAGAAAAAAAGAAGCGGTATATTATTGAAGCCAAAAAACCAGAGAGTGCCAACTATGGACACAACTGAGAAAAGCACTAGAGTGATGAACTTATCCAGGAAAATCACTGCAACTGTTTTTGTGTAAGGCAAACCGTCTTTTTTCAGATAGTATGCTGTTGAGAATTCCCCTATTTTTCCAATGGATGTAAGTCCTGCGACCCATCCGAAACAATAATACTTCAATAGTTTTCTGAAGCTGATGGATGGCCTATTTTCCATAAGGATCCATATATTTAATGCACTTAATGTGATTTGGATTGTAATCAATAGCATGGAGATAAATAAAAAGAACGGATTTGCAGTTAAAACCAAAGAGATTGTTTTTTCGATGTTCACAAATTGGAGCAAAGTCCAAATTATAAGCAAGCTTAGAATTCCTTTTGCAAGCAATTTGTAGTTCATTTTTATCTTTCCTATTATTGCTCTAAGTTTTAATGTGGATGTGCTCCAGTTTTATTGTTGTACTATTTTGAAGCACAAGCAATTGCAGTACTATATTGAGTACAGCCCTGCATCATGCTAAAAACATATTGCATAATTTCTAAATGTTACTAGCTAATTTAATTTTGCTGGAAACAGCATCATTGCATAGGTTGTTTTATGAATTTCAGTGCATTAAAAGAAATTTTTAAACAAAAATTGAAGTGGCCTGGGCTTATTGAATCAGGGCTGGTTTTCTTTGTTATTGTATGGGTCTTATTTTTTCTGCTGCAAGATAGTTTTATTTCCTTGTTTGCAAAATTCTTTGACCAGGCCAAACTTGAGTTTGTATTTTCAATGACTTTCATTAATCTGCTGATTGTTATTTTTTTGTTTTTAATTATTTTGATTGTCAAACATAAACTAAACTGGCTTAGATTTGAACCGGAGACACGCAAGTTTGTTTTAATTTTGTTCTTGATTTTGTTTGCTTTTTTTGGTATTGTTTTCTATTCTGATTTTGCTTTTAAACTTCAGATAATAGAACGGAGTCAGGATATCAAATGGCATACTTATTTGATGCTGCCGTTAAGTATGGAACATGATCTGTTGACAGTTTTAGAAAATAGTTTATCGGCTTCAGAACTCAGTAAGGTTCATTCAACATTGCCAGTTTATAATTTTTATATAAAAGATAAATATATTGCAGAATTAAATGCAGATCTTCCGTTTTCAGGAGCTAAAAATGTGAATGGCTTTTTTCAAGTAAATGACAACAATTATTTTGCAGCAGAATTCAGATATCGCGGGGATAATTATTATCATTGGGGCTCTGTAAACAAGTCTTGGCGTATTAAACTAGAAAATCATCAGCTTTTAGATGGTGTAAATAAATTTAATCTAATTAACCCTAAGCATACAAGTCATATGATACTTCCCTTTACATCGTACATCCAAGAAGCCTTGGGTGTGCTGGGCGCGCGATCGTACTTGAGTGCACTGTACATTAACAATAATTATGCAGGAGTGTATGAATATGTTGATCAGCTGGATGAGTCATTTCTTCGCTTAAAAAATTTGCTCCCATGTGATATTTATTCAGGAGACAAACCAAGAGACGATCAGGAATGGATTACCCGTGAACAGCAAGGATGGCTTGTTTTTGATGATTCAGGTCGATGGGAACTGACCGCCACTTTTGACGGAGATGAAAATAGAGCAATGAAAAATATTGATTTTTTTCTTGAAAATGTAAATACTCAAGATGTCAACAGATTTTACGAATTTTTTCAGCAATATCTGGGTGAACCTTACTTGAATTTTTTGGCAGAAAAAACAATCATCAATGATTTTCATACGGATGACCGGCATAATCACAAGTTTTATTTTGATCCATCTTCTGGGCAATTTATTCCAATTGCCTGGGATCAAGTTGTGGAAAAAATATCTAATGATTGGCCTGTGGATATGATGGCCAACCGGATTGACCGGCAAATTTTGCAATTTCCAGAACTTATATTTCGGAAGAACAAACTTATATTTGCGCATTTAAATTCTTTTACTCTGGCAAATGCATTGGATATTATTGATGGAATGGAACAAAATCTGGTTGAACCCATAAAGTCTGATATTTACAAGGATGTAATGAATTGGCCGTTAAGCAGGAACATTACTTTTGATGAATGGAAAATTGGTGTTAATGATCTTCGGGAAACAATAAAGTTCAACTATGAATATATCCGTAAAAAATTTGACGAAGTTGACTTGCAAGTTAGCTTGGTTAATTTAGGCAATAATTTAGGACAGCTTATTGTGGATGTAAATGGAGTAAGTGCAATTCGGATTAAAGATCCATCCGAAAATTGCCTGCAAGTTCGCCGTAGTTTTATTCCGGAAAGTGAAAAAATCTGTTTAGGGCAAGGTTCTGCCAGTGATCTGTTTTATTCCGGACGTAAGATTTCAACTGAAAAAATTATTTTAAACAACCTAGAACGTGACGTAAATGCCATTGGGGTTGTGCCTATGCGGTATGTGTTTGATATTGATTATAAAACTGCAAAAAGTCAAGTACAGAATCTCAAGTTTTACAATGCCATTACAGATGCCGAGGTGTTTCCGAATTTTGATTTGACAGGTACTGCACAAGAATCTGCGCAATATCTTGTATCTGGATTTTCCAAACATCCATGGTTATATGATGATTTTTCAGAGAAAACAGTGGTTTGGACTGGTGAAGTTGTTGTGGAAACAAAACAAGTGTTCAAAAAAAATGAAGTGCTGAAAATTCAACCAGGCACAAAGATATTGTTGAAAAATGGTGCAGCCATTGTTTCTTTTGGTAAAATAATTGCTTTAGGAACTCCTGAAGCACCCATTGTGTTTAATGCATTGGATGAAAATTCAGTATGGGGTGCTGTAGCTCTTCAAGGAATGAATTCAAGTTTAGACTTCAACTGGGTTCATATGTCTGGTGGAAGCGGTATAAGTCATAACTCAGTTAACTATACTGGAATGTTGTCAGTTTACAATGGTTCTGCTCAAATTACCAACAGTTATTTTGCTGACAACAAAATTACTGATGATATGTTTAATGCGAAAAATGCTGTTATTTCTATAAAAGATTCTGAGTTCAGAAATGCCTTAAGTGATGCTATTGATTTGGATATTTCTGACGGTGAAATTATTCGAGTGACTGTCAGCAATACAGGCGGTGATGCAATTGATTTGATGACTAGTTCAGTTCACATTGACGGTGTGTCTATTATGAATGCTGGAGACAAAGGAATTTCCATTGGAGAAAAAAGCAATCCTATTATTCAAAATACGCTTATTCAAGATTCAAATACTGGCATTGCAATTAAGGACAGATCTAATCCCAAAATATCCTCTCTTAGTTTGCGTTCGAATAATAGTGCTATTGCTGCTTATCCGAAAAACTGGCGGTATGGCGGAGGCGGGCTAGGCGAAATATCTGACAGTGACTTTTGCGAAAATAAATCTGTGTTGTTTATAGAGCCGGATTCTCAGATAATATTTTTAAAGAATGACACCCGAATAGTATGTATGGACTCTAACTGCAATATTGGGTGTGGTTTATGACTTATACTGACCGTTTAGAAAAAAAATTCTTAATTGATTATGCGTTATATTCCAAAATTCTTGCATTTATTGAGCCTTTCATAGAACCAGATCGCTTTGTTGGGGAACAAGGCACTTATCTGGTAAATAGTCTTTATTTTGACACAGTGGATGACAAATTTTATTGGGAAAAACTGGATGGTGAACGAGTACGGAAAAAAGTAAGGATTCGTTCTTATCATGACACAAAAACTCTTAAACCTACGCAGACTATTCTTGAAATTAAAAAAAAGGTTGACTCAAATGTATTTAAAGAAAAAATTTCCATGCCTTTTGACGATGCCTTTAATTTGATAAAGAATCCGCATACTCAGTCCATTGCAGCAAAAGTTTCTGCTAAAGAAAAACAAGCAATTGATGACGTACTTTACTTGAATTATAAATATGATATTCGCCCAAGAGTAATGGTCAGTTATGAGCGAAAGGCTTTTCATGATAAGTATAATTCAAGTACTCGGATAACCTTTGACTTTAATATTAAATACCGCACTGCAGATTTGGAAATCGAAAGCATTGACATGGAAAACTATGTGCTTGCACCAAATTTGATAGTTATGGAATTAAAATACAAAAAATTTGTGCCTATTTGGGCTGTATGGATGATTCGAAAATTTAATCTTTCTCTGACTACTATTTCAAAATATTGTATGGCTGTAAACAAACTTAAGCACCCAGCGGATTTTTGAATAATTCAAAAGGAATTTTTGGCATTTACGATTGATTCGCTCAGATTTTTTCTCTGGTAACTAAAAGTGATGTTGTAAAAAATATGCTTTTTTGGTATGAATCAGCGCGTTATTGGAAGGCTTACGTAAGTTTATTAATCTTTTGTAGGTAATTTTGGTTATGGCATGGTTTGAGGATCCGATTTCCATTTTTGGATTAACCGATAATGTTTTTACCACTCTGGATATTTTAGTTGTTTTGGTTTTGACAACCCTGCTGGCCTTAATTGTTGCAAAAACATATCAGCTTACTCATGAAAATGTTTCCTATTCCAAAAGCTTTGTTCAGATCATGGTTGTATTTGGTGTTGTGGTCTCTGTTATTATGCTCATTATTGGCAGTAATATTGCAAGGGCATTCACTTTAGTGGGTGCACTTTCCATTGTCCGCTTTAGAAATGCAATAAAAGAAACAAGGGACGTTGGTTTTATTTTTTTTATGATGGCTGTAGGCATGGCTGTTGGAACAAGATTTTATACATTGGCTGTTATTATGACTGTATTCATATCTCTGCTTATCATTGCACTGCAGAAAATGAATTTTGGAAGCTCGATGAAGAATGAGGAAGTACTTAAAGTAGTGATTGCGGCAAATTTTTCAGTTGAAGACAAACTTTCAGCGATTTTTTCCACGTATCTATTGAATCACCAGTTTATCAGTACTGAATCTACTGGGAAAAAGGACCTGAATCAAGTTGTTTTTCTTGTGAAACTTAAAGATAAAAAGAAAAGAAGTGAATTTATTGAAAAAATTCGGGCTATAACAGAACAATCTGTTTACCTTACGGAAACAGACTATATGGTGTACTGATTTTTCAGCTTTTCTTTTTGTTTCATTTGATGAGGGCTATAATTTTTCCTAAGAAATTTTTTGTATCTGCACTGAATACTAAAACTAAAATAGGCTGGTTATTTAGAAACAATCAGCTTACTTTAATGGTAATCCAGTAATAAAAAAAATAGAAAGGGAATAACAGATCCCGTATAACTGTTGTAAAGTTGAAAATTAAAAATTCCTGAATTGAAAACCTTTTGCCCTGCATACTTATAATAAACCGAAAAATAAAAAGTAATATAATCGCAGTAAAAACTCCAATTATAAAATTTAAAATTAATGCATATGTTATTAAAAATAAAATAGTCCAGGAAAAAAATGATTGTTTCCAAGAACTTTTGCAAAGAAAACCTAAATAGTGCGAATACAATTTTGGGAATTTTTTATACAAACGTACATCTCCTTTGATCAAAATTATCTCATTCAAAATATTTTTCCACGAAATTTTTCTGGGAGGATGATAAACAATTACTGAAGGATCAAATAAAATTTTTCCATTGGCTGAAATTATTTTAAATGCCAGATCCGTATCTTCGCGAAAGAAATGATAGGATTCATCGAAGCCGTGGATTTTTTCTAGCCATTCTTTTTTTACGGCAAAATTGCATGCTGGAAATTTTCTACCGGTTAAATTCTCCGTTGCATGAAAAAACAATTTCTGATTGTCTTGGGTTGTCTTTCCTTCAATGCCGGCTATATCTGGATTTTGATTAAATGCGTGAACTAAGTTAGTTAGCCAGTCTTTTTGAGGAATGCAATCATCATCTGTAAAAGCAACTATGTTTGTATTGGCGTTTTTCCAGCCAACATTTCTTTTTTGATCCGGCCAAGGTGAATCTATTTCAAAATATTTAATTTGAGAAGAATTTAGATCTTGAATTACTTTTTTTGTAGTATTTTTATAATAACCAACTACGATGATTTCATACTCTTGTTTTGGAAAATTCTGGTTCAAGAGAGCCTGCAATGTTTCTTTTAATAAAGTATCCCGATTGTGTGCTGGAATAACAACACTAATTTTCATCTTGAAAACCTTCCTTAAACCGATAAATTTTCAGTGAATGTGGATTTTTAGTTTCATAAACTAAAGATAATTCAGAAGAATGTATTTCAATGAACTCCTTAAGCTTACTGCGTTCATGATCAATTACTGTTTGACGAGTTGATGTATTTTTGGAAAGATTTGAATACGTTAAATCTAGGACATATAATTGTCTGCCTTGGGCGTATTCTAAAATATTAAAATCAGAATACGTTGTGCCTAAATCTGATTTGGGTACAACGTTAAAATATCCTTGATTTCCTAAAAAGTTTTTTAAAAAATAACTGCAGTCATCACTGCTTCCAATTACCCAGGCAGAATCTGGAATAACTGACTGGATTTGGTTCAATACTGTTTTACGCGAGTCCAAAAAGCGGTCATGAATAAATGAAGCATAAATTATGCCTAAAAAAAGTACAAGTAAGACCAGCAAAAAAATTGGTTTTTCCCATTTTATTAAACGAAGTTTTTCCAATAGTTTTGGAAAAAAACCAGCATATGCAATCAGTAAAATTGCAATCAAGGGAACCAAATAACGTAGGCGGGCTGTAAAAATTGTTTCCAATGAAAAATCAAATGCAACGAATTCAGTAAACATTGCATTGAAGGCAAAATAAGAAATAGTCAATAAAAAGAATTCGATTTTTAATTCAAATTGTTTTTGCAAATAAGGTGACAAAATCAGCAAAGGAAATACTGCCAAAAGCAGTAGAAAATAAATTGGTAAATCAAATAAGAAGTTTGAAATTGAAAAATAGGAAGAAACTTTTGCCAATGTTGTCTCACTTCGGCTTGAAACTTCACCCAAAAGTGCGTTGTTAAATACAAAAAATAAGATAACTGCAATAAGTCCTCCAATGGCAAAAGGAATTATTTTTTTGTCTTTTTTTAATAAAAGTGCTGCGCAAAAAACGCCCCAAAATTGAATGGCGTCTTCGCGGATGAAAACAGCCAAACCAAACAAAAAACCGCTAAATAAAGCAAAGAAAAAGCGTTCGCGGGAAAGATAAAAATACAAGCCGGTCAAAGCTAAGGTGGCCACAAAAAGTTCGGCATTTAAAGTTCTGGATTCCCAAACTAAAGTTGGAAATAAAAGATAAAATATTGAGTATATTGAATTAAAGTTTAACTTTTTTAGAATCTGGAAAAAAATGAAAAAATTCAGCAAGTGAATAATTAGCCCATAAAAAAATACCGTACTAAGTCCTCCTCCAATAAATGGAATCAACGGAAAAGAACGCCCTACTGGATAAACTGAAACAAAGCCTTGCGAAGTTAAAACACTTCGGCAGGCAAAAAAAGGTTCATCTTCCAATACACTTATTTGGCCTTGACTCAATAACATTGCATTTCGAAGAGATGCATTTTCATCAATTGAGCCATAAAAAGAAGGAAAAAAGAAAAGATAGATCAAAGAATAAACAACAATTGCAAAAATTAAAGTTTTGTTTCCAAAAAGATGCATATACATAATGAAACCTAAACCTATAAAAAAGTACGATACTGCGAAGTTGAAATTTAGATCTGTTAAGTCAAATTGTTATGGTCTGCAAGTTGGTTGGATTAATTCACTGGTGGCAGGTATTCTTCTTGGTTGTAATGGTTGCAGGCTGAATTTTAAGATAAAATCCGTAAACTGTTTTGAGTACTTATTTTGCTGGATTGTAGAATAATGCGTAGTTACCATTCAACTGTAGAATTAAGATATTTTTGAATTATTTTTTTGATGAACTTTAATTCTTATTCTTTTTTTGCCTGTTTAAAATGGTTTATTAAAAATGTCCAATCACTTTTTGCTGGAACAATCTTTAGTTTGAATTTCATTTTTTTCACATTCCAATATAAAAATCCAAAGAATAGTGCGTTACTCAGTGCGCTAATTCCCAATATTCCTGCCAATCCGTACATTATTCCGGCAATGCTTCCTCCGATAAGGGTGAATAATATTGTTATTGTGTATCCTTGTGTAAGCACCTGTACTTGGTTGGTGCTTTTGAATATAATGGTCAAAGGCCTAAATGCGGTTGTAAGATTAATTAGAATAAAAAATGGAATCAGCACAATGCCTCCTGCAAAGGCTGGGAACAGAACTGTGATCAAAATAGGTCCAAGCAAACCCAATGAAATTGAAAATAAAACTGCAACGCCTAAGGAAAGCTTGAGTAAAAATGAAATATAATTTTCCAATACTTTTGTGTCTGTTCCTTTTTCACTTGCGAATGTTAGCATTACTTCGTTTAATGCATTGAGCGGCATTTCAATGAAATTTGTGCTGATTTTTTCCACCAAGTAATAAAAACCAAGTGAAGTTGTTTGAACAAAAATACCGAATAACAAAACATTAATTTGAGTTTGTCCTTTTTTCAAAAAATTGAATTTTATTGAATTTATTAAATATTTTTTTATTTCCTGGGTGTCAATGGGAATTTCTTGAACTGTTGTCTTCTTGAAATAGGCCCAAGCAGCCCAGGTGAATATCGTAAGTGATCCAATTTTTGCCAGAATAATTCCTAACAGTCCCAAAGGCCATAGAAATACAAAAGCAATTGCAAGCAATAAATTGATTAAGCTTTCTAAAAAGGAGAGTTTTAGTACCTTGCCGAATTGTTTTAATCCGCCGAATAATGCCGGAAATAAAAAGGATGCTGGGCTAAGTAAGACTATTCCACTGGCCCACAAAGTTAATTCTACTGAAGCTTTTTCAGTGGCTCCAATGAATAACGGGCCCAATACTAAGAATAACAAAAAACTAGCTATGGCCAATGCTATTTGCACTTTGAGCAGGGTTGTAAACACCTTGGTTGATTTCGTTTTTGCAGTAAACACATTGATGGTTTCAGAAATTGCTTCATTTCCGACTAAAAGTGCAATTAATCCAGCTAAGTTTAAAAGATAGGAGACACTGCCGTATTGTTCTGGTCCAAAATAATTGGCAATCAAGTAAACATAAATTATTCCAAATAATAAACGTGCAATTTTGCCGGCATAAGAGAAAAAACTACTTTTGATAAAAAGATGAAGTGCATTGCTCATAAGACTGCCTGTGCATAAATTTCGTTTAATTTTTTGATTTCTTTTTGAATAGAATAATCCGCACTGCGTTCTTTCACTTTGAATTGTGCATGGTTTTGTTTTGTAAACTCTGCAATTACTTGACTGCTATTTTTTTGTGTGAAGTCCACTAAAAGTCCGTTTTTTCCATTTTCTAAAATGTCTTCAAATGCCGAAATTTTATTCAATATTGGAATGCAGCCTGCAGCCATTCCTTCAATTACACTGACTCCAAATCCTTCGTATTCTGAAGCACTCATAAAAAATTCAGCTTTTGTGTATATTTCAACAAGCTGTGAATCGTTTATGTTTTCCAAAATTTGAACCGATGTTCCTAAATTAAATTTCCGGATTTGTTGAACTAAGCTTGTTTTGATTCCATCAAAATCTTTTCCAACAATCCAAAGCTGTGCATTTTTGATTTGTTTTTGCATTTCCGCAAATGTTTGAATTAACAAATCAATCCGTTTGTTTTTGGAAAAACGGCCTACGAACAAAAAAGTATTCGGCTGTTTTTCTTGTTTTCTGGTTTGAAATTTTTCAATATCCACTGGATTGGGAATTATTTTTATTTTTGATTCCGGAACTATTTGTGAAAAGATTTTGAAATCGTTTTCACTGTCTGCAATAATTAAAGACGCTTTTTTTAGCAAAAATTTTTGCAGTCCAAAAAAATAAATGCGTTTGTGCCATTTTTTGGGGTTGGTGTGAAATATTCCGCCATGCGTGTTTAGGATAATGGGTTTTTTGTGAATGAACCGGGTGAATAGTAAAAAATCGGAAAAAAAACTCAAACCATGAATATGCAATAAGTCGTAGGGTTTAATTTCAGAAAGTATTCCAAATGCCGGAAAATAATTTTTTAAATTAATGAAAGTCAATCTGCGAATCGCTAGTCCTTGATAGTTTTCTTTAATTGAAATGCATGCATTTTGTTTAGCGCATTTGTTTAAGCAAATTATAGTTACTTCGTGTTTTTTTATTAATTCTTTGCTGAGTGTTTCAACCACTTGTTCTATGCCTCCAATACACGGCCAAAAGTGATTGGTTATTTGTGCGATTTTCATTTTATCCCTTTCTTGAGTTTTGTACTAAGATTCCTTTTGCCAAACCAGCTAAGAAGGCTATAGTTCGCAGAAATAAAATGCATGGGGCAAGCACTGATAGTAAAATATTTCTGCGAGCTGCAAATAAAACAAACGGGGTCATGGTTATCAATAAGAAAATGATTGCCCAGATCGCTATAATTGCATAGATTTTTGCAAAAACAAATAATACTAATGAAATTCCTAGTACAATTGTAAAAATGAGCTGGAGTTTAAGTGTTCCTGGAGTATATGAATCATGCGAAATTTTTTTTGGGTGTTTTTTGTACAACAATACCCGCCAGTATGCATGTTGAAATTTTTTTTCCAAATATTGAGTTAACGAAGTTGGGTGCTTGTGATAAACAATTGCATTTGGATTGAATATTAACTTGAATCCTTTTTCTTGCAAGCGATACGATAAATCCGAATCTTCGCCAGATGCTTTGGAGAATTGTTCATCAAATCCTTTTTCTTGCAAATAAATACTTTTCCGATATCCTGCGGAATATGTGCCAATCCAATCCAATTGTTTTGATTTTTTCATTCTTTCATATCTTTCTTCTATTTCAAGTTGTACAAATTGCGCCATCCATTCTTTCTGATGGGTTTTATAGGCTCCTTGAACTCCTGAAATACTTTGATCTTCAAATGGCTGCAGCATTTCATTTAGCCAATTTTTTTCAGGAACACAATCAGAATCTGTAAAAATAAGTACTTCTCCTGAAGCTAGTTTAGCTCCAGTGTTTCTGGCCAATGCAGGCCCGGAATTTTTTTGCTGAATTAGTTTCGTTGTTTTGAATTTGTTTACAATGCCTGTTGTTTGATCTGTGCTGCCATCGTCTACAACAATTACTTCAAATTGTTCTTTTGGAAAGTTTTGATTTTGCAAAGCCATTAAAGTAGTGTCAATTGTTTTTTCAGCATTGTAGGCAGGAATAATTATGCTGGCTTTGATTCCAGCCAATTAATTCACCTTTTCAGCTAAAATAATCATTTCTTCCGAACCGCGGGGCAAACCAAGGTTTTCCCCCCAGTTTGAGGTTCGTCCTAACCCCCTTTCCTGTTTTAAAGGATTTATTTTATTTACAGTTTTCATTCTTTGACCTTTTCAGCTAAAATAATCATTTCTTCTTGCAACGAATTGGGAAGAAAATGATGCATAATTTTCCGAATGGGAAACAGCCATTTTTTTTGTGAACCATCGCAGCTTTCTTCAGTGTAAGGCTGGCAGTAAAATTTTTGAATTTTTAATCCGTGTTTTTGCAATAATTCTGTAAGTTCTTGTTTTGTGAATAACGTAAAATGCAAAGGGGCGTGATAGGATTTAAACATTCGGTTAATTAAGCTGTTGCGGTTGGGTGTAGTGATTATTATTTGTCCATTTTGTTTCAGAATTCGAGAACATTCTTTTACAAAATTTTCAGGAATATGCAAATGTTCTATTACTTCTCCGGCAACAATGCAGTCAAAAAAATTATTTTCAAAAGGAATGTGTTTTTCTGCATCGGCAATTTTGTAGTGTTCATTTTCTTGTTCTTTTTTTAATTCAGTGTCAATTCCATATAACTCTTTTTCTTCAATTTTGGCGCGAATGCTTTCATTTAATGTTCCAGACAAACAACCTACGTCTAATACTTTGCCTTGGATTGTACTTAAAATAAATTGAACTCGATTCATAGTATTACTTTGCCATAAAATAGAAATAAAAACCTAGTTATTGTGCTTGGGTTGTACAGCAAGCATCTGTGCCAGCAACTATTTTTTCTTCTGGTAATTTGGTTCCTTGCAGTAAATATTTGAAGAATACTTTGGCAGACAATGCCAAGCGGGGAATTTCTTTGGGGTGCAATAAACCTTGCTTTATTTTGCTGGCTACAAAACTGGGTCTTAAATAAAATTCTTTTCTGGCTTGATCGCATAATTCAACCAGTTCTTTGTTGCTTAAACCAGGTCTGGACACAATGGTATTGTGTTGTCCTTCAGGTGTTAACCATTCATCAAATTTGTGAGTAGTCATATATCCAGCTTCACTAAATTGCCGAAATGCTTCTGTGCCCGGATAAACCATGATGGGAAAAAATTGTGCTGTGTCTGGATCAATTTCTTTGGCAAACTGAATGGTTTCTTTGATAGTTTCTTTGGTTTCTCCATAATTGCCTAACATAAAACAGCCATGGACTAAAATTCCGGTTTGTTTGATGTCTTTCATGAATTTTCGAATTCCTTGGACTGTGGTTCCTTTTTTGACATTGTTTAAAATTTGCTGATTTCCAGATTCTACTCCAACACATACTTCGCGAGCTCCAGCTTTTTTCATTATTTTCAAAGTATCCAAATCTACGTCTGCGCGTGCATTGGAAGTAAATGTAACATCTAAATCTCGGTCAATAATTTCTTGACAAATGTCTCTAGTTCTTTTGCGGTCAGCAGTAAAAGTATCATCTTCTAACATAATGTCTTTTACGTAAGGTAAGTTTTCTGAAATCCATTGAAATTCGTCTACTACATTTTGTACACTGCGCGCCCTATACTCGTGTCCGTTCATGACTTGAGGAATAAAACAAAAAGTACATCTAAACGGACAACCTCTTCCTGTAACCACTGTAATTTCCGGCCATAAAACAGATGGATAAAAATAATCTTTAATATTCAAAAATTTGGCATATACTTGACTGACAAAAGGAAATTCTTCGTCCAATTCTTTTCCAGTAATTTCTCTTCGAGGCGCATTGTGCACAATTTTGTTTTGTTTTCTGTCTCGGAAAGTTAATCCATTGACTTGCTTTAAATCTTTTCCTTGTTCGATAACTTCTGCCAATTCTCGGATGGTGAAATCATATTCTGCTCTGGCAACGGAATCAATTTGTTCACTGATTTGCATGGTTTGATCTGGGGTTGCAGTAACATGAGATCCTACCAGCGTAGTAAAGCAATCTGGAAATTCTTTTTTAATTTCTTCCAAGACATGGACATCATTGTATATACTGGCTGTACTGGTATCAATGACTGCAAGTTCTGGCTTGAATTTTTTTACAATTTCCATGGTTTGTTCTAAATTTTGAGAAGCTGCGGGTGCATCGTGCAATAAACAAGTATGGCCTGCGTTCATTACTGCGCCCGTAGTATATCCTAAATAAATTGGATAATAAACACAGCCGCCTTTGCTGACTGCAGGACTTCTGGATTGTCGTGTGTATCGATTTAAAAACGGTGGATTTAATGTTAAAACTCTCATCTCAGTCCCCTTGTATGTATTATACTATATAAAATCGAGTTTATTTAAAGCCTATAGTACAAACTTGTTATTTTTGCACCTGTTTTTCCCAAACTTTTTGACTGGCTTCCCATAATTCATTGGTAGTGCCTGCATCCATCCATGCTTTGGATAATTTACTGGCTTTTAATTGTCCTTTTTCAATATAGTGATTGTGAATGTCAGTAACTTCTAATTCTCCGCGTGCGCTTGGTTTTAAGTTTTGAATAACTTTGAATACATCCGGGGTATACATATAAACTCCAATTGAAATCCAATGAGTTAATGGTTCTTTGGGTTTTTCTACAACCTTGATTATGGTTTCTCCATCTAAAATTGCAACTCCGCTTTTTTGTGCTTGTTCTCGGGTTCCTTCATAAATTAAAATTCGAGATAATTCAGTTTCTTTTTCAAATGTTTTAACAAAAGGCTGAATATTGTCAAATAAAATATTATCTCCATTGATGGATACAAATTTACTGTTTCCTATAAAATTTTCAGCCAAACCAATGGCTTGAGGAATTCCTCCAGCTTCATCTTGTATTCGGAAAGTAAATTTAACTCCAAAATCTTTTCCACTGCCCAGTAAACTAAAAACATCTCCTGCATGTTCTTTTCCAGTGATTACTAAAATTTCAGTTATGCCTGCTTGTTTGAGTGTTTCAATTGGATAAAAAATCATAGGCTTATTGTAGACTGGCAATAAGTGTTTGTTGGTAACCGCTGTTAACGGACGCAATCTAGAACCTGTTCCACCTGCTAAAATAATTCCTTTAAGTGCCATACTGAATTCCCACTAATGTAATATGAAAGGGAATGATTTTAATTTATTGGTATGCTGTTCATGGCCTTGAATATTGGTAACTGCTGTGAAGTATTAATCAAAGATAGCTTTTTATTTGTTCAATCCATTGATTTCAATATGGTTAAGGTTCTGTTGACGCACGAAAGCTTTTCTGCAGTTAAAGCAGGTCAGGAAGTTTATTCAGAACAATTAAAAAAAGCATTTCCTGATCTCGAAATCCTAAATTTTCAGAATTCCAAAACTTTTTCACAATTGGAATGGCTTTCTGTTTTGCGCGAGCCATTGCATGCCAAAGCCGTGCAGGATCATTTTGTAAAAGAATTGAATTCTTTGAATCCTGAATTGGTTTTTGTAAACGGAATGTTCGGTTGGAATTTAAATAATTTAAAAAAACAAATTCCAATTATTGGTATTAATCATGGGACATTTTCGGCTTTAGCGGATTGTTCATTTCAGCGAAACCTAAACTATTTTCGCACCCGTTATCTGTACAGCTGGTTCGAGAAAAAAAGTTTTCAAAACTGCTCCAAGATTGTTTCAAATTCCAGTTTTTCAGATTTTAACTTGAAAAAATATTATCATCTGAACAGTACTGTAATTGGCAATGCGATTGATGCCCATATGTTTAATTCTTTGAATAAAGAAAAAATGCGCATGGAATTAAATTTGCCTTTGGATAAAAAAATTATTTTGTTTGTTGGCCGCGCTGATTATTCGAAAGGATTTGATGTGGTGAAGCAATTAATGGATTTGCATAAAGATTGCTTGTTTGTCTGCATTACTTTTCCAAAAATATTTGTTCATAAATCCAATGTTTTATGCGTAAATCCGATGGAACAGTCTCAATTGGCTAAATACTATTCTGCCAGTGATGTGGTTGTATTTCCTTCGCGCTTTGAAGGTTTTGGATATGTTTCCATTGAAGCTTTAGCCTGTAATATTCCGGTAGTTGCATATTTTACTGGAATTGTTCAAGACTTGAATCATCCTTTGCTTTATAAAGTCCAACATTTTTCCGTTGCAAACTTTTCCAAAGGTTTAAACTATGCTTTAGCTCATTTTCCGGAAAAAGATTATTCGGAAATCATTCGAACGCAGTTTGGTTTGCCAAAATTTATTCAAAAGTTTCAAAATCTTGCAAAAACAATTATTTAACTGAATTTTTCCACCAATGAGAATTATTTTTATACCATTCAATGGTTGAATGCAATGCTCTCGCAAATTCATGTTTGGGTTTCCAGCCCAATTCTTTTTGAATTTTAGTACAATCCAAGGAATATCTGAAATCGTGCCCAAGTCTATCCTGTACAAATTGGATCATCTCTTTTCCTTGGCCCAATTCTTCTAAGATCATTTGGGTTAATTCAATATTTTCAATTTCATTTCCGCCGCCAATGTTGTAAACTTCTCCATTTCTTCCTTGATGCAAGCAAAGCTCAAGTGCTTCACAATTGTCTAGAACATACAGCCAATCTCGAATTTGTTTTCCTTGCCCATATACTGGAACTTTTTTTCCTTGCAGTAAGTTGGTTACAAATAAAGGAATAACTTTTTCAGGATATTGATAAGGCCCAAATTGATTGCTGGATCTAGTAATAATTACAGGTAGATCGTAGGTTGCAAAAAAACTATAGGCTAACCGGTCAGCTCCGGCTTTGCTGGCACTGTATGGATTTCGAGGCATTAGCAAACTTTCTTCTGTGAAACTCCCTTCTTTAATCTGCCCATAGACTTCATCTGTGCTAATTTGCAAAAATTTTTTCACATTTTGTTTTCGTGCTTGTTCCAATAACACAAATGTTCCAAAAACATCTGTTTGGATAAATTGGGTTGGATCCTGAATGCTCCGATCCACATGAGATTCTGCTGCAAAATTGATTACTGCGTCACAATTGTGCATTGCTTGTTCAACTATTTTTTTGTTGCAAATATCTCCTTTTATGAAAGTGTACCTATTTTTTGTTTCCGGATTGTTTTCAATATCTTGAAGACTTTCTTTTCGTCCGCAGTAAGTTAGTTTGTCCAAATTCACAATTTGGGTTTCTGCGTGTTTTTCCAGGTACTGTCGGATAAAATTGGAGCCAATAAATCCTGCTCCGCCGGTTACTAGAATTTTTTCAAAATTCATATTATTGTCTCTTTTTTTCAAATTCTAAATCTGCGTCCACCATTAATTCTACTAATTCTTTGAATGAAATTTTAGGTTTCCATCCCAGCTCTTTTTTTGCTTTGCTGGAATCTGCCAACAATGTGTCAACCTCTGCAGGTCTTTTATTGGCTGGATCAATTTTTACGTGTTTTGTGTAGTCCAGTCCAACATAGTCAAAAGCAAGCTGGCAAAATTCCTGAACACTGTGTTGTTCGCCTGTGCCGATTACAAAATCGTCTGCTTTTTTGTGCTGCATAATTTTCCACATGGTTTCTACATATTCTTTGGCATAACCCCAATCGCGTTTGGATTCCAAGTTTCCGAGTTTGATTTCTTTTTGTTTGCCTAGTTTTATTTTAGCAACCCCATTGGAGATTTTTCGAGTTACAAATTCCAATCCGCGTCTTGGACTTTCATGGTTGAACAAAATTCCATTGCATGCAAACATATTGTAGCTTTCGCGGTAATTGATCGTAGCCCAATAACCGTACATTTTGGCTACGCCGTACGGACTTCGAGGATAAAAAGGAGTTGTTTCTTTTTGAGGAATTTCATTTACTTTTCCAAACATTTCTGAACTAGAGGCTTGGTAAAATTTTATTTTTGGATTAATTTTTCGAATAGCTTCTAACATTCTTATCACGCCCAATCCTGTAATATTTCCAGTAATGATTGGGTTGTCAAAAGATGCTTTTACAAAAGTTTGCGCACCTAAATTATAAACTTCATCTGGATGTGCTGTTTGAATAACTTGATAAACTGAAGAATAATCCTGCAAGTCTCCATAAACAAATTCAATTTGATCTTCAAGATGGGCAATTCTCCAATGGTGTTCTTTTCCAGTTTCTCGAACCATTCCAACAACACGGTATCCTTTTTTCAATAACAATTCTGCTAAATACGATCCATCTTGTCCTGTTATTCCAGTAATTAAGGCAGTCTTATCTTTTTCCATAATAAGTTCGTTCTCCTAAACTTTAAAAACAGTATGTATTCAATTATTTTCAGACAGTTTTTTGCCTGTTTTTTTAAGCCATTCAATTGTTTGCCGTAGTCCTTCTTTAAAAGGCGTTTTGGCTTTCCAGCCAAATACTTGAAATGCTTTTTTTACACTGTAGCACTCAATATAACTTTCAGCAGCTTCTTTTATGAAACTAGGTTTTTGCTTGATTTTGAGTAAATTTAAAATAGTAATAACCACTTCTTTTATGGTTCTGCTTTTGCCAGTGCCTACATTTACTACAATAGCTGAGCTTGGCCATTTTTTAAGTAGAAATACTTTTTCATAAAATTCCATTAAATCATAAACATAAATGAAATCTTTTTCTGTTGATCCATCTCCTTGCACATCAATATTTCCGCGGATTGCTTTGTCGGTGATGCTGGGAATTATTCGAATGCCTGGCAAATCATTTGGGCCGAAGGCATTGGTTTGTCTTGCAATTGCAATATGTAAACCGGTTTTTTTAGAAAATGTTTCGCATAATTCTTCTGCTTCTTTTTTTGTTTGTCCATAAATAGATTCTGGTTTTGTTTCAGTTTCTTCAGACACTATTTTGGATTGTTTCCCGTATACTTGTCCACTGGACGCAAAAACCATTCTTTGAACTCCCATTGCTTTGCAGGTTTTTAGTGTGTTTTCAGTTCCATGAACATTTACCATCCAAGCTAGATTGGGGTCGTTTTCTGCAAATACTTTATGCGAAATTGCACCTAAATGAATGCAATAATCTGCTTTGAATGAATGCAATTTTTTTGTTTGATTTTCATCGGCAATATCTAAACAAAAAAATTTTAATTTTGGGTCTTGAATGGCTGTTTCAATTTTATCCACTGCAATTATGTTTGCATTTTTTTTAAGAAAAAATTCGCAGGCTGTTTTTCCCAAAAATCCAGAGCTTCCGGTTATTAAAATTGTTTTCTTATTCCAATTCATTTTTTTCAACCAGCTTAGACATTGATGTTAAATTACAAATTTATGTGCTTTATAGAGGCTATTCCATTATGCGGACTTTGGGAATGGGAATAATATATTTTCCATTTTTTTGAGTGAATTTTGTTTTTTCGCCTATTTTTTTAATTATTTCAGCAGAGAAATTCCAGGGAAAAATAACAATATAATTTGGGCTGTATTTATCAATGGCATCAAAACTATAAATAGGTATATTTGTCCCAGCGTACAGTAGTCCTTGTTTTTCGGGTGTTTCATCTACAATAAATTGTATTTGATTTTGGGTCATACCGCAATAGTTTAGGAGTGTATTTCCTTTTGCTGCTGCGCCAAATCCTGCAATTAATTTGCCTTCGGCTTTCAACTTTTTCAATACCGTGACAAAATCTTCCCTTATTTGTTTGACATTGTTTTTGAATTGCAGATACGTTTCCAAATCATACATTTTGTTTTGTGTTTCCCATTCTAGTAATTCAGTTACCGATGGATCTGTTTGAAATTCGCTTTGACTGTGGGCTGCATATAAACGGAGTGCTCCGCCGTGGATTGGAACTAGTTTTACTTTAAAAATTCGCAAGCCATATTTTTCAAAAAGTAACATTAATGGTTTCAGCAAAAAATAGGATACGTGTTCATGATAGATTGTGTCAAATGCGTTTTCCATAATTAAACTGCCCATGTAGTGAAATTCAATAACTGTAATTCCCTTGGGGGCCAGCGATTTTTTTATTGCTGCAACAAATCCTTTTACATCATGCGTGTGGGCAAACACATTGGTGGCTGTAATAATTTCCGGTTGTTCTTTTTGCATAACTTGTTCTGCAGTTTGATTGTCCCAAAATGCGCATATTGTGGGAAGTCCAAGTTCATTGGCTTTTTTTGCTAGATTTTCAGCAGGGTCAACTCCAAGTACTTTAAATCCTTGGTCTTTGAATTCTTTTAAAAGACATCCATCATTGCTTGCAATATCTAGTGTCAATGTATTTTTTGGTTCAGGAAAGTATGTTTTGAGTTCTTGTCCTAGTTTGGCACAGTGTTCACGAAATGTTGCTGAAATTGAAGACTTGTACAAATAATGTGAAAATAGAAATTCTGGATCCACCACTACACTTAACTGAGAAAGACTGCAATTATTGCAATAAAGAACTGTCAATGGAAATCGGGGGCAAAAATCAGTTTCATTTTTCAGAAAACGATTGGCTAAAGGTAGATTGCCTAATTCCAAATATGCTGTAAGGTTGGTGGAATCACAAATACGGCAGACTGTAAGTGGTTTATACAATTCTGTGATTGGTTGGTTCATATAGTTTACATTTTACAATAATGTTTTAAATATTCCTGATGTTTAAATTTATGAATTATGTGCAGTGAATATTGTGCTAATTTAGGTTGGTATAAATCAAATGAGTGAAGGATTGCCGGAAGGAGTTGTTTTGAAATCTCTTGTCCGTCATAAAGATGCGCGTGGCTATTTTCAAGAACTGTACCGCGAAAGCTGGTTTAATATGTCGGCAAAACAGGTTTCTGTTTCAGTTACGCATCCTGGAATCATTAAAGCATTTCATTGGCATAAATATCAGACCGATATTTTTTGCTTGATTTCTGGAAAAGTACTGATTGGTTTGTATGATCTGCGAAAAGAATCTCCTACTTTTGGAGTCAAAAAAGCATTGGTGGTAGATGCTGATGCAGAACCGGTTATTGTTTCTATCCCCTGCAAAGTTGTTCATGGATATAAAGTTTTAGGCCAAAAAGATGCAGTGATGCTGTATATTATGGATAACGAATACAATCCAGACAAGCCAGATGAAGAACGCATTCCATTTGATGATTCAAAAATTGGTTTTGATTGGAGCCAAGCTTAATTTAGTGCACTGAATTGTGTGACACTAATTAGTCATTTGTTTTTTGAGTTTAATTAATCCTTCTTTGAATGTACAAAATTTTAAGCCATTTTTTTTCGCTAAACTATTATTCAAACTTGTATCGTATGGGCGAACAGCGTCCAGTTGTAAATCTGTGCTTTTACTTTTATGAATTAAGTTTTTTTCACATCCAAAAACTTCAGCAATCTCTAAAGCAGCATCGTACATGGATAACTTGGAACTTCCCACGCAATGTATAATTCCAGAAAAATCTGATTCAATTAGAGTATGGACAGCCTGGGTTAAGTCACTCATTTCTGTTGGCGATCTAATCATATCTGTAAATGCTGTAACTAGCTGTTTGTTTTTTAATTTTTCAATAGTTCCATTAATGAACTTGCCATTGCTTTCAATGCCAAATGGCATAGAGGTTCGCAGAATAATTGCATTTTTTAATTTTTGAACTTCTTGTTCTCCAGCCAGTTTTGTTTTTCCATAAACATTGATTGGATTGGGTATATCTTTTTCATTATAATTTCCTTTTTTTCCATCAAATACATTGTCTGTGGAAAAATAAACAAACTTAATTGATTTATTCTGACAGGTATTCACTAAATTTTGTGTGCCCAAAACATGGGTGTCTGTTGCCAGTTTTTTGTTTCGTTCACATAAATCTAAATCTGTAATTGCAGCTAAATGGATTACAATATCCGGTGATGTTTTGTGAATGAATTTGTTGACTTCGGTTGCCTGAGTAATGTCTAAAAAATACAATCCGGATATTTCTCGTGGATAGCAGGTGCCTGTTACAGTATATTTTTTTGCCAATTGCTTGTGCAAGGAGCGTCCAATAAAGCCACTAGCTCCGATTATTGCCACTCTTTTTTTTGTCATATTCCATCAACTTGTAATTAAAGATATAGTCATAAACTCTTTTATCGTTGCCTAAGTATTTAAATTCATTTCCTAGTTTGATATCTTTTAATTGCCTGTTTCAGATGATGCCTATGCTTTTCAAAAAAGTCGGAATTTTTGTTCCATCCTATAAGTCGTTTCATACGCTTGAAAATGTTATTCAACGAGTTCCAGATGAAATCAAGAAAACTGCAGCTGAAATTTTTGTAATTGACGACGCCAGCCCAGACCAAAGTTACGAAAATGCCTTGGAAGTTCAAAAAAAACTTAAACTTAAGAATTTGGTTGTTCTCAAAAACGAAAAAAACTTAGGATTTGGCGGAAACCATAAGGTTGCTTTTCAGTATGCTATCCGAAAAAATTTTGATGTTGTTGTTACCTTGCATGGTGACGGACAGTATGCTCCGGAAAAAATTCCAGAACTCTTGGAATCCATGGAAAAAAACAATACTGAAATAGCAACTGTTTCGCGCTTTCTAGATAACCCGCAAGGAAAAGGAATGCCTAGATGGCGGTTTTTTTCAAACCGTTTTTTGAATTTTTTACAAAAAAAAATTTTAGGCTTTGGTTTAAGCGATCACAATGTGGGAATGCGTTCGTATCGTGTTTGGGCACTTGAAAAAATACCATTTGAACGGCTTTCCGATGACTATTATTTTGACACCGAATTATTAAGCCAATGCAGGCTGGCTGGTTTTCGCATTAGCGAAATTCCAATTCAAACTGTTTACGACAAATATTCTCATAGTCCAGGATACTGGAAAACATTCAAATTCTTTTTAGGAAGCCTGCATACTCTTTTGGATTACCGACTGGCTCTTTTAGGATTTGGCGGAAAAAAATACGGTATCAAAAATTTCAAACGCGAAAAAACACATTAACAAAAAGATACACTGCTTAAGTATTTGTTGGATACATTTTTTTTAATAATAAACTAAACCAAATTGACCTGAAGAAATCAACAAAAACAATAGTGCGTCAACCATTAAAAAACCTAGAATAATTGCATATCCTAAAAATCGCGGAGAAATAATTTTTTGCCGTGTAATGCCGTAAGCCAAAGCAATCATCCAAAAGCCAAGTGAAGGACTTACATATCTTGCCCAGAAATGAATTTTTTGCAATAAAAAACCTATGCCTAAAAAAATAAACATTCCAAAAGTCAGCCAGACTAATTTTGAATTTTTTGACTTAATCAAAGAAATTAAACCAAAACAAAATACTGAAAAAATCAAGGCAAAAAATATTGTTACAAAAATAGTAATCCAAAAATCTGAAAGAAAAAATGCTTTTGAAAGCGGGATAAACAAAAACAGAAAGGTGGCAGCAAGATTCAAAAAGCCTTGTATCGAAAGCGGCGCAAAAGCATAACCTGCAGCATTGCTTTGAGCTATCGGCAATTGAATTAACAGCAATGGAACCAAAGGCAAAGCCAATAATCCTGCAAAGAATACTGGAATTAGCCAGTTCAAAAGTTTGTGTCTGAAATAAAACAACAATAGTATTCCGTGAACCAGAATAAACAAAGCTGCATAATAATGAAACCAAAAGCCTAATGCATAAAAAAATGCAAGTCCGATTTGCCAAATTCTATGCTTTTTTTCTTCTAATAACTTCAGCAAAAAGAATGTGGTAATTAAAAAAATAGTCATTAACAGTGCATATGCTCGCAGATGGGTGGAATACACTATAAATGCAGGGGAAATAGCCAGTAAAGAAGCCGCCCAAAGGCCAGTTTCAGAATTAAACATTTTTTTTGCAACCAGGAAAGCAAAAATGATGGCAAATGAAGAAAAAAGTACCAATACAAAGCGTGTCCAGAAAACAGATTCAGTAACTGAAAAAATAGTTTTAACAAAAAAATTAAAGCCCGGTGGATATGGTTCAACCAATGAACGTGCTGAATCATCAATCCAAATAAATACTTCGCGTTCGTCCGTACGATTGGGTACGTCCGTTAAGAAAAATAATCGAAGTAAGATTGAAAAAATAATAATTGCCAATAGCCACTTTTTTTCATTCATTTTTAGCCATTGAATATTGAACAAAGAACCCATAGGTATTAGACTAGATCAAAAAGTAATTAAAAGTATTGATTTGGATTTTGAAATTTAACGTTTTCGAGCCCAAACCGAAATAGTGTCTCCGCGTCCTATAATTGAAAAAATATATGCCAATAGAAATGAAATTGGTAACAATAAAGGCAGTGATAAAAAAACCAATCCCAGTTGTAGCTTGGATGAAAGCGTTTTGTTCTTTTTTTGTGCTTTTATTTTTTGAGTCAGCAAATTAAATTCAAATCCCAAAGCATTGTAAATAGACTGCAGTACTCCATACGGATTGTATTCTATTGCAAAATGAGAAATACGAATAACTTCAAATCCATTCTTTTCCAAAAGGCTTGTAATAGTTTTTGGAGAAAAAAGAACCAAATGGCGAGGCAAATCTAAATGGAACCAGTTGCATTTCCAAAAAGCAAAACTCAAACTATCGATGTTGGGAATGGCAATAAACAACAAGCCATTTTTTTTAATTAGTTTGTGTGCAGTGGCTATTTCTTGTTGTGGAAACTGCAAATGTTCAATTACATGCCAGAATGTAACCAAATCAAATGAATCTTGCGGAAAATCCAATTGTTTAAGTTCTCCGTATTGAATGGATATTCCTTTTTTTCTTAAAGGTTCCAAAAATGGTTTCGATGAAGTTGAAAATTCAGTTCCAGAACAAGTCCATTCAGCTTGCTGCATTGTTTCCAAAAAGTTTCCAGTTCCGCAGCCTACGTCCAATACTTTTCCAGGAGTCATGTTTGAAAAGAAACGCTTTCGTCTTTTTTGAATAAAATTAAAAAAAAAGGAAGGTTTGTGATAATAGCTGTTTTCATAGTATTTGGCTAGCTCATTTTTTTCTGGAATTGGGTCAACCAAAATTGTATTGCAGGAAGAACATTGAACCAAGTACATTGGATTTTTTCTAAATTCAAAGTCCAGGCATTTCAAAAAAGGCACTGTTTTTTGACTACAAATTCTACAGTTCATGGATGCCTCAAATAGTTCTATACTTTATTGGATGTTGAAAATATAAAAACCTTTATGTTATTGACCTGTACTTTTGGTTAACTGTGAATTTGATGTCTGCAAGTAAACTCCAACAAAATTACTGACTGTCATGGACGCTTGTTTAAAAAGTCAGATTAATATTGAAAAATTTAACTGACAAAAGGCTTTTTATGTACTTACACTTTGAGTTATTTATGGAATCGGATCAAATCGGATCAAATCGGATCAAATCGGATAGACCTATTGGTGAGCATAGAAACGTTAAAATCAATCAGATTTTAAGAAATTTTTATTATGAACTTATAACAAAACCAATAAACTGGAGTGAAATTAAAACAGTTTTAGATGTAGGGGCTGGAGATGGGCGTTTTTCAGTATGGGCAAAACAAAAAGGGTTAGACGTGTTAAGCATTGATTTACAACCACAGTATGACTGGATAATGAAAGGCAATTTTACACAAATAGATTTTAAAGAAAACTTTGACTTAGTTTATTGTTCTCATACTTTAGAGCATATTGTAAATCATTTTGAATTTGCTGAAAAATTGGAAAGTCTAACTAAAAAATACTTAATTGTTATTTGCCCTTTGCCCAATAAGGTTTTCTGGGATGAACCAACGCATTACCGACCATATAACGCCGAAACGTTGCGAAGAACATTTTTTCGTTTAAAACCAATTAAGTTAATGGAAATAAACATACCTAAAATAATTACTACTTCTATTGGGGTTTTTAAAAAATCCCAATAGCTACTCTAAAATTCCAACAAATAATTGTGGTAAATTCAACTTTTTAAATAAAAGTCCGTGTTAAGAACTTTTTAAAAAAGTCCTGTTATGTGCCTCGTTTTTAAGTATGCTTGATTTCGAGTGTGTAAAAGTATTTGTGATTGTTGAATGAAATTTATGAATTTGTAAGACATCCTGCTTTAAACTAGTAATTTTCCGAATCTAATGCTTCCAGTTAATCTGGCTAATTTTACACAGAATACATACAGCAATCCAATAAAAACAATTAATACAAAATGTGCAAAAGATTTGTTTTCCAGAAAATTAATTCCCCGAGGAGATGACAAAGTCATTTTTTTGTTGTTTTCCCAAGTTCCCGTGGCTATATTAAAATCCCATTTTGGGCTTACCAAAAAACCAAATTTTATTTTTAAAAATTCTTCGCATCTTTTCGTTGGATGTTTTTTGTATAATAAAACATCGTTCATGTGGTATCTTAATCGCTTTCCCAAATATTTGAATTTATTTTTCCATCCGCTTAAGTTTAAGTCTCGCTCTAAAGGATTGTATTTTGCTTTAATATAACTTAATTCATATCCCAATTCCATTATTTTAAATGCTAAATCTGTGTCTTCGCGATAGTAACGATAGGTTTCATCATAGCCATGTACTTTTTCGAGCAACTTTTTTCGGAATCCTGTGCTGGTTCCACCATAGCCGCCGTATCCTGTTACAATTCCAATTTTTTCAGAATCAAATCCTGCAATCATTTCGGTTAACCAATTTTTTCCAGGCACACAGTCATGATCCATGTTGATTACAATTGAAAATTGTGTTTTTGCAATTCCTGCATTGCGTGCTTTGCATACTCCTTGATTGTTTTCAAAAAAAATTAAACTAATCTTTTTTTCTTTTTTAAATTTTTGTATAAGCATTTCTTTTGTTCCATCTGTGCTTCCATCATCTACCACAATAATTTCATATTCTCCTGCAAAATTCAGTTGCAGCATTGCATTCAGCACTTTTTCCAATCCAGCTTTATTGTTATAAGATGGAATTACAATACTGGCTGCGTTATTTTGCGGATTCATTTTCAATAAACTCCTGAATTTTTTGAATAAGTTTTTGCTTATCTGAGCTTGTTTTAGGCTTGAATGTTTTTGCTTTCTGAATGGCTTCCCATAACTGATCAATATTTTGTACTCCAATTGCTTTTTCCTGCTTTTCCAACTGCTTTGCCAAGTCCAGTTGATGGTCATTTGTGTGCTCTCTAAATTCCTTTAATCTGGGTACAACAACCAGTGGCTTGTTTTGGGCCAATGTCTTCAAAATAGTTCCAGCCCCTGCATGGGCAATAATAATATCTGAACTTTTTATGAATTCTTCGTATTCGGAATCGGTTAAAAACTTTTTGTATTCATAGTTCTTTGGGCTGTGCGTTGAATTGCCTATTTGTGCAAACACATTATCTGTAACTTTCTTGCTGGCAATCAGTTCATCCATTTTTTTCAAAAGACGATCAAATTGCTGAGCGTGCGTTCCGACAGTTACAAAAATATTCCCGGGTTTCATTTAAAACACGCTTCCGTAATACTTTGCTTTTGGAAAAAATTTCAAATTTTCTTTCCATTGAACTAAAAACAAGTCTGCTTTTGTGTACAAAATTTTTCCACTTTCACTGGGTTCATTAATTCTGCAAAAAGATTCAATAAAAATAAGTTTTTTTCCAAAAAGTTTTGCGATCCAGCAAATTGGTACTGCAACGTCTGCGCCTGTGCTAATTATAATATCTGGTTTTTCTTTCAAGAAAATTTTTAAGGATTGAAAAAAATTCCAAATTAATTTTAAAAAATTTCTTCTAGGGACTGTTACAAAATATATTTTTTTTGTTTGGCTTAATTCAATTGCATTGGGCCTTGAATCGGAAATATAAAAATGATTTTCTTTTTCCCAAGCAGTTCTTAACTGTACTAGTTCAGTTAAATGTCCGCCTGCACTGGCTGCCAAACAAATTTTCATAGTATTGCTATGGGTGGATTTGTTTAAAAAAAGATTAAACTGGTTCAATTTTGAAAACATTAAATTAGAAGCAGTTCAAACCGAACCAAAATCAGAACAGCAATGGAAACCAGCAATTGCATTCCTAAAATGATTGAAGTTACCTGCGGTTCTGTAAATTGGCCTTGGCGCATGACCCATTGCGTTAAACTTCCGCCGCGCGGATTGGCTTTCAATGTTCCATTGGATTGGGGTATTCCAAAATTTTCGGTTTGAAATTTGTGCTTGGCCTTGAAAGTCAATTCAATAAAAAATAAAATCATTAACAAAACACCTACTTTTTCGATATCCCCTAAAATACAAATTGTTGCAATGGTTGCACCAATCATTAAAGTTAATGTATCCCCGCCGAAAATTTTTGCAGGATATTTATTGAATTTTAAAAAAGCCAGCAAAGAAAACAGCAAAGCAATGCTTAAAATCAAAGGCTCAACTCTGCCCAGCATTAACAAAACAAGAGAAAGAGTTGCTGCCATAATTGCACCCAAGCCTGCTTCCAATCCATTTAATCCTGCCAGCATATTGGTGGCATTGCTGGCTCCAGTAATTCCAATGGGCACAAACAATAATGAATATAAAATTCCAAAACTAATAATTCCCAAGCCTGGGATAATAAATTCTGCTGGAAAAAATCCAAAAAACGGCAGACGAATTGGTGGATTTGCAATTTTGATGGCCATTAATGGAAGTGAAGCCATGATGGGGGTTAAGGCATGCTGCCATTGCCTTAATCCATTTTTCCAGCCAACTAAGTCATCAATCATTCCAATAAATGCAATAATTAAAATAGTAGAATAGCCAGCCAGCAAAATAGTGAGATTAATTTCAATTAATTTAAGATAGGTTGAAACAAAAATAGCAGAAGTTATGCCTGCATTTAATCCAGCCCAAACTGCAATGCCACCCATTTCTGGAATTTCTGGATTGCCTAATTTGTTCATATCTTTTCCAGTCAAACCTCTTTTTTTCATGTACTTAATTACAAAAGGTGTCAAAAGATATGTGGCAAAAAAAGATGCTATTGCAATAATTCCTAAAACCAGCCAGCTAATAGAAAAGCCTCCTTTATTCGTAAACTATTTCTTTTATTTTAAAAATTTTCATTCTTTGATTGCTGTACACTTCTTCAAAATAATTCATTGCGTTTTGTTCATGGAACCAAATTTTAGCCAAAGTTGAATCATTCATGGTTTTTCCTAAAACAAAAATTGCGTTGTTGTTAAAATTTCGATAATACCATATTGGTTTTCGTCCTTCCTGAATTTCGCTCGGAGTTTTTTTCCAAACATTGGGAAGATTAGCCATTTGGTTTCCTGGAATTTGATTTCCACCACAAGAATAATTGGTTCCATCAAAACCACAAAGCAAAGCAAAACCAGAATAACCTTCCAGTTTTGTTTGCGTTAAGTTTGGAATTTCATTAAAATTTAATGTATTGTATCCATAAATCAAAAATGATTGAGCAGACGAAAACATATCTCGATCCAATAACAAATATTCGGGTTGAAATTTTCGAACAATCTCCAAAGATTCAGAAAAATCTGTGGCAATTAAAAACTTTGCAAATTCTCCATTGTGCGGAGGATATGCATTTCGGTTATCTAAAAATGGCCTTTTTTCAGCAATAAAAGCTACCCAATGGCCTACATCCCACCAGTTGAACATTTTTGCATTTTCCGGCAAATTTTGCTGCATCCAGTTGAGTCCTTCTTTCCAGCCATCCCATACTTCAATGCTGGGCGGTTGTGTTGGCATAAATATCGCTCCTGCAGCAACACTGGTTAATACTAAAAATCCTAAACCAAGTGCGATAATTTTGGGTTCAAGTGCATTGACTAATTTTCCTTTAAAAAATTCACAAAAATGTACAACGCATACTGCCGCTGCAGCCGCAATGGGTAAACCGAAAGTAAATGTGTACTGTAGTTTGTAATAAGCCATGAAAAAAGTAATGGCAATCCAAAAAAACAAAATCAAACTTAAATGTTCGTCTTTTTTTCTGAAAATGCGATACGGGATAATCAGCAAAGCAAGAATGGGAAATACAATCATAATGCTGAACTTTTCCCCAAATGCATTCAAGCCCATGCTTTCTTCTCCAATCGTTTGAGACAAAACAGTATTCGGCCTAAAAGCATTGCTTAAAACTTTTCCCGGGTCAGTGAATGTAATTAATAAAATAATTAACATAACGTAAAGCACTGCAGTCAATGCTAAGTTTACAGAAGGATATTGTTTGTTTTTTCTTTTAATCCAAAACAAGACTGCCAGTAAAACAATGCTGGCTACCACAATTCCAAAAATAATTGGTTGGGCAATTAAAGTGTGAATTGGTAAAACAATGGAAGCCATTTCAATGGCTGAGTGAACCCAATCGGGATTTTTAATAAATGTTAAAATACTGAAGCCTGCAAAGCTTGTAATAAAAATTGCCGTTAATGCTTTGGTTTCTTCAAACGTTTTCAGTGCAAAATATTTTAAGAATGTAAAAATAAAATAACCTAACAAAATCATGGGTACAACCAAATAAAACTGCCAAGCAAAAGCCATGGCCCCCAATAATAAGCCGGCAATTCCTGCGTAAACTAAATTTTTTTTGGCTAATTTAGGTTCGCGTATAGCTTCTGCAAAGAAAACAAATCCCCAAACCATCCACATAAAACCGAAACTGTCATCTTCAAAAAATCCAGCCATGGTTCTGTATGCAAAAGCTGGAATCGTTGCAGCAATTAATGCTGCGGTGATCCCTGCAATAGTTCCAAAATCAAATTCAGATTCATTTTCTTTTTTTCTTCGAAAAATTGCTTTCCCTAAAAAAAACATTCCAACTACGGTTAAAGCACCATAAATTGCAGGGATAATTTTCGCTAGCTGAATAAGTTTTTCTTTGTCATATCCTGAACCCAAATTAACGATGTTGTAAATGAGTGCATTCAATTGCCAAAAGAAAGGACCGATGCTTGGAAGTGAAGAACCGCCAATTTGATAATAGGCTAAAGGATCATGTTCAGGTAAAGGAATTCCTTGCAGTACATAGGAAGTCATTCTGGCATGATAATAAGTATCGAATTCAAAAAATAAACCATATTTGAGATTATAGCCGCGGATTCCAAAAGCCAATAAAAATAGCAATAAAACAATGAATAATTGTTTTTTGTCAATGGTTTTAACCCAGTCTAGTAGACCCATATTAGTTAATTCTATATAGTAAAGAAATTTAAACAAACCTCTAATTTAGCTAAATCCATTTAAATGCTAAAATTTCTATTTATTTATGTCTTCAAATTCGTTTCTTGATTTTTTAAAAGACAAATCCAAATATGCACAAACTGTGTCAGCATCTTTTCTGAAATCCTTTCGAAACCAATGGCGTTCCAAATTTGCCTTTAACTATTTTGGAATTACCATGCATGCAGGTCCTTGTTGTATGTATTCTAGAAGCTATGATTGGCATTATTTTAGTTACCGTGATTTTCAGCCAACCTATGCTTACTTTGATTCTATTGCGTCACGCACTTCTGCTCGTGAATGGGTTATTGTTTTTTTGGAAGAATGCAATCTCCCTGGCTTAAGAATTCAATTTTCGGAATTGAAAAACTTCCTTAAAAATAATCCAGAACTAAATGAGAGTATTTATTTTACTCCGGAAAGTTTTGCTTGGACTTTAGTATTTACTCATGAATATGCCTTTGGCCCCTATTTGTATTTAGCTGATAATTGGCGCCACAAAATAATTCATGATTACAATCCAAAATAAGGAAATTTAAAATAATTTTTCTAGAAAAAGTATAAAAGTGATTAGCAGCTTTCGATAAACTCCACGCGTTAACGCAGTTTTTATCATACTCTGCAAGGTTTAACTTCTGGGTTCGGAATGGGTCCAGGTATTGCCCTTGCGATATGACCGCTAATCTACTAATACTTGAAAATAAGGTTTAAATAACCAATTGTAGACTATTTTATTATACTTTTTTTAACAAAAGTCTATTTTAACGTGATTTTATGAATGTTCCAAAGGTAATGAAAGATTACTGTAAAAAATGCAATTCGCATACAGAACACAAAGTAAAACTATTCAAAACGAATAAAATGCGAACCATGTCCATGGGTCAAAGAAGAAATCAAGAAAAAAAGAGCGGATATGGCGGAAAATACCAGTTTACTGCAATTGTCAAAAAACAAAACAAACGCCCAACTTTTGTCATGGAATGCAGCACTTGTAAAACCAAACACTATTTCGTTATTCCCAAACGAATGAAAAAAGTAGAATTCGCAGCCAGTTAATTAACAACTTTCTTTTCCGTATTTTTTTGTTAACTGTTTTTATTTGTTTCTTTATTAAACTAATTCATTCATGGCTGCACAAAACTCAATCTTATTAATCATTAAACAATCCAATGGAATCAAATACAATACTTTACTTTCCAAAATCTCCGGAAATTATTCAAATATTAACTCTGCCCGGGCTGCCTTAAGCAGAGCCATCAAATACTTTAATGCTTTAGGATACATTGTCAAAAGTGCCGATGATTCTTTTTCTTTAACCCATAAAGGTTTGGCAAAATTAGGCACTGAAATGCGGAATAAATTATTAATTCGCTTGCATGATCTTTTGTCGGATAAAAATTCAATTGAAAACATTGACGCCATTGTTGAACAATTTTCTACCGTAATTGCAAGAAGCACTGAAGACATAGATTTATTGAAAATGGCTAAAAATAGTTCTGAATTTCATATTTCGGATTTGGAAAAATTAAGCAAAGAACTTGAAAAAAAAGCAGCTCATTTAACCTACTTGAATGGAATTATTAAACATCACATCGAGACTTTGAAAAAAATGGATTTCCGCGATTATTGGCAAACTGAATTAAGCGAAGCAGCAATTGCAGAACTATTGACTTTAGCTGAACAAGAACAAGTGCAGGATTTCTTTCTGGCTGGAGATGAAAGTTTTTTAAAAAAATTAAACGAAACATTGGCTGGAGAATTCAAATCTTCGCATTTATTTTATCCGATTGCCCAATTATCTGCTGTGCTAGTATTTCTTCAAAAAGAACTTTTTTCAAACCCAGTTCCGTTAAAACCAACGCAAACTATGTCTATATTTCTGGGTGCATTGCAATTTAAATTTGAAAACTTTGCCATGGTTGTATTTGCACCGTATGCAAAAATTAAACATAAACGATAAGGAACTGATATGACGCGAATTTTATATTCTGTATGCGGAATTGGAATGGGCCATGCTACCCGCTCTACTTATTTAATTGAAGAATTATCTAAGCAAAACGAAGTCTTAATTTTAAGTCATGGAAAAGCTTTTGAGTATTTTTCGAAGAAGTTTCCCCATGTTCACAAAATTGAAGGATTTGAGTTAGGTTTTTCTGGAACTGAATTCGACAAATCAAAGACTGTTTCTTTGAATTTGCCGAAAGTTCCTCGTTTGTTAACGTACAATAGCAAAGTTTTACTTAAACTCATCAAATCGTTTAAACCTCAGTTGATTGTTACTGACTTTGATCCAAATGCTTTGTTTGCCGGAAACTTTTTTAGAATTCCAGTGATCACAATTACAAACATGCATTTAATGAATTTTATTAAACCCAAACTTTCTTGGAAAGACAAATTTGAATTTTTTTGGTCGGAGAAAATTATTCTGAAAAGTTTTTCTTCCAGCAATGATTTAATTGTTTCTTCGTTTGCCAAGCCCAAAAATGTGAAAAAGAAAAAATATCATTTCTTTTATCCTTTGGTGCGCCGAGAAATTTTAGAATTATCTAAAAAAATAAAAGTATCGCATAAAAAAACTTCAGTAATTTATTTAGATCAGCATATTTTAAAAAATTTAGAACCTTTGCTGGTTCATTTTCCGGAACGTACGTTTATCATTTACTCTGCTGTTGGTAATTTGAAGCTAACCAATGTTGTTTACAAAAAATTTGATGCTCAAAACTTTTTAGCTGACTTGATTGCTTGCGATTCTGTGATTTGCCATGGCGGTATTTCCATGTTGTCAGAAGCTGTAGTCTTGCACAAGCCAGTGTATGTTTGTTCAGATAAAAACTTTTTTGAGCGATACTATAATGGAACTGTTCTCCAAGATCAAGGCTTGGCTGTCTTAGAAGAACAGCCTTTTTTAGCTGGCTTAAAAGTGTTTTTTAATTCTTTACAGGAAATAAATCAAAATTACACGAAAACAAAAATTGTTCCAGAAAATGAAAAAATATTGAAAAAAATTCAGCAAATTATAAAACAAAAAGCCAAATCCGAAAATTACAAGTTGCCTTTATTGCTGGAAAAGTTAAACATTTAGAAATGCAGTGCTGTTTTAGTTTCGTACATTTCTATGCTAACTTGTTGAAAATTTGTCTTAATTTAAATACAAAGTTGAACCAATAAGTCTTTAAAATCCATTTTTACTATGTTATGTATGGCTTCTAAAGTTGTGGTTACTGGCGGTGCTGGTTTTATTGGTTCTCACTTAGTTGAAAAATTGGTTGAGAAAAATTTTAACGTAACTGTTATTGATAATCTGTTTGCTGGAAAAAAAGAAAACTTAAAAAATGTCTGGAAAGACATTGAATTTGTTAAAGGAAATATTTTGGATTCAAAATTGTTAAACAGCTGCTTTAAAGATGCTGATTTTGTTTTTCACGAAGCAGCTTTGCGATCGGTTCGTGTTTCTGTAAAAAAACCTGTGACATATGCTAGTGTTAACATCTTGGGCACTATTAAAGTATTGGAAGCAGCTAAACAACAGAATGTTAAACGAGTTATTTATGCAAGTTCTTCTTCAATTTATGGTAATCAAAAAATATTTCCAGTTAAAGAGCATTTTTTGCCGAATCCGCAGAATCCATATGCAGCCAGTAAAGCGTGTGCAGAACAGTATTGCAAAATGTATTCTCAATTGTTTGGTTTAGAAACTATTGCCTTGCGCTATTTTAATGTCTATGGTCCGCGTCAAGATTATTTGTCTGAATATGGAACTATATTCCCTATCTTTGTTAATCAATTATTGCACAATAAATCACCCACTATTTTTGGAGATGGAAAACAAGCCAGAGATTTTACCTATGTAGCTGATGTGGTTGAAGCTAATTGGAAAGCTATGCGTGCTTCCAAAAAGGCTGTAGGTGAATCCTTTAATGTATGCAACGGTAAAACGGTGTCGGTTAATCAAGTTTTTTCTTTGATTAGCAAAGCTTTGGGTAAAACAATTCAACCCAACTATGTTTCTGTTCGGGCTGGTGAAGTTCAAAAAACTCACGGTGAACCCAGTAAAGCAAGAAAACTTTTGGGTTTGCAGTGTAAAATGTCTTTTCAAAAAGGTTTGCCAAAAACAGTTGAATGGCTCAAAAAAGAATTCTTTGCGCGTGATTTTCGATAGTTTCTGAATTGAGGTATTTGTGTGAAAATATTTTTAGTTGTACCTTACGCAGACCCTGAAAAGGGTGCAGCCATTGTTCGAGTAAATAGTTTTAGAGACTATTTTCAGTCTCAAAGCCATTCAGTTCAGGTGATAGCTCCTTTGCGAAAAGGGCTGGAATCTGCACAAACTATTTTTCGATATAAAAATATTTTGCAGTTAATAAAATTTCTTTTAAGTAACAATTTTGATGTTCTCTTGGCAACATCACCTCCTATTGTTCATGCATTTTTTTCGCTTTTGATTTGTAAACTAAAAAGAAAACCATTTGTTTTGGATTCCAAAGACCTTTTTACGCATACTGCAATCAAGCTGGGTTTATTGAAAAAAGGCAGTTTAAAATTTTATATTTATCGATTTATGGAAATAGTAACCCATAAATGGGCAAGGCATATTTTAGTTTTAGATCCTACTCTTGGAGATCGAATAAGTCAATTGTATTCAGTTCAACCTGAAAAAATAACAGCGGCTTACAATGGGGTGGATGTGCGAATTGTTCGAAAAGATGCTGTGGCAGGAAAAAAAATAAGAGAACAGCTAAATATTTCTGCGAATGCTGGGCTAATTATTTATTTGGGCGGCTTGGGAGATGAACGGTACATTGATTTTTTGCAAGAAACTGGAAACATTATAAAAAAATACAATGCATATATTTTATTTGTTATTGCATCGGATGAAAGCTTGATTGCTGGCCAAAGACTGAATGAAATTTATGCCTGCATTGAACAGTTGGAATTGAAAAAAAATTTCATTCTTTTGAAAAATATTCCACACCCTGAAGTTTACAAATATTTATCTGCAGCTGATATTGGAGTTGATTTCTGGCCAGATTTTGAATATTTTGCAGTTTCTGTAAAAGTTCTTGAATATATGGCGTGCGAGCTTTCCGTTATGATTAAAATACCTAAGCGAAACAAGAGTTACAAGGACTTCTTTGAAAAATATGCTGTGGGTGCAGCATTGACCGAATGGAGTGACTTTAAAATTCATTTAGATGCTGCGTTAATGAATTTGCCGTCTTTTAAAGAACAAGGCGTAAAAGGTGCTGAGATTATCAAAGAAAATTTTACCCGAGATGTTACTAGTAAAAAAGTTTTAAAAATTTTGGAAAACCTCCAAAAGAAATGACTGTGATAATATGGATAAGAAATGCATGGTTACTGGGGCTGCTGGTTTTATTGGTTCTCATTTGGTTGAACAATTGCTGATTGAAGGCTGGACTGTAATTGCGTTAGACGACCTTTCTACAGGGAACCTGGATAATCTTTCAATTGCTTTGAAAAATGAACATTTTCATTTCGTGAAAGCAGATGTAACTAAATTAGAACAAATAGACCCATTGCTGTTTAAAGATCTTGATTGTGTTTTTCATCTTGCTGGAAAAAAAATGGCATTCAGTGTTAAATTTCCAAGAGAAGATTTGTACGCCAATGTAACCGGTACTTTGAATATGCTTATTTTGGCAGCAGAGCATGGAGTTAAACGATTTATTATTTCTTCTACGATTGCAGTGTACGGTGATCCGGAAAAACCGCCGAGCAATGAAAGTTCTGCAATTGTTCCAACTACGCCGTATGGGGTTAGTAAATTTGCAGCTGAAGAATATTGCAGGCTATGGTTTCGGCAACACAAATTGCCAGTGGTTGTATTAAGATATGCCAGTGTGTTTGGTCCAAGACAAGCTGTAAATGTAGGTGCTGTAACTGTATTTCTTTCTAAAATCTTAAATGATGAATTTATTACAGTATACGGCGATGGCAGTTTTACCCGTCCATTTACTTATGTGGGTGATGTAGTTCGAGCCAATATTTTAGCTGCAACTGCTGAAACTAAGACTGTGTTAGGAGAAACATTTAATGTTGGATCGAATCGCAGTGTATCTATTATGGAACTCATCAATACTCTTGGCTTAAAATTGAACAAGAAACCTAAGATTAATTTTGTTCCTCCGCGATTAGGTGAGCTTCAGCATATGGCTGCGGATATTGGCAAGATTCGCAAAGTTTTAAAATTTGAGACTGCATTTTCTTTTGAAGAAGGAATTGCTAGGACTGTGGATTATTATGCGAAGAAATGACTGTAGACTGTGCAAAAGCAAAGATTTGCAGATGTTTTTACAATTGGGTCCGCAGCCTTTGGCTGGAAAATTTTTAAAACCAGAACAATTAAATGAAACAGAAGAATTTTATGCTTTGGATGTTTTTTTCTGCAAAAATTGTAAATTGGTTCAAGTATTGGATATTGTGCCCAAAGAAACTCTTTTTTCAGAATATTTTTATGCACCACACACTTTACTTTCCAAGCATTTTACGTCCTATGCCAATGAGATTGTTAAAGAATTTAATTTAAATGAAAAATCTTTGGTTGTAGAAATTGGATCCAATATTGGAATGATGCTGAAGCCATTCAAAGAATTGGGAGTTCCTGCAGTAGGTGTAGAGCCAGCTCAAAATATTGCGGCTATGGCCAATGAATTAGGATTAGAAACTGTTAATGATTTTTTTAATGAAAAGGTTGCAAAAGAGATTGTTCGACAAAAAGGTAAAGCTGATTTAATTATTGCCAACAATGTTTTTGCACATATTGATAATTTAGACGAAATTTTGCTGGGTGTAAAAGCTTTGCTAAAACCCAACGGAGTGTTTGTTTTTGAAAACCATTATCTTTTGGATACTTTAGAAAAAGTACAATACGATGACGTTTACCATGAACATCTTTGCTATTATTCGCTGCTTCCAATTATTCCATTTTTTCAAAAATATGGAATGACTGTTTTTGATGCAAAAAAAATCAATACCCACGGCGGGTCTATTCGAGTATATTGCAGTAATTCTGCTAAACTTATTTTGCCATCCATTAAACAATTATTGGATGCTGAAAAAAAAGCTGGATTGGATATATTGGAAACTTTTGTTGCTTTTGGAAAAAAAGTTCAAAATAACAAAATTGAAGTTTATCAACTTTTACATTCTTTGAAATCGCAAGGCAAAAGTATCATTGGCTACGGCGCTCCTGCTCGCGGCAATACTTTGTTAAATTACTGCAAAATTGATTCCGGGCTTTTGGACTATATTATAGATGATTCTCCTTTACGGCAAGGAAAGTATACTCCCGGGACCCATATTCCTATTGTTTCAGTTGACCAATTTAGAAGCCAACAGCCAGACTATGCATTCTTGCTTGCCTGGGGCGGATATACTGAAAGCATTTTGCAGAAAGAACAAAAGTTTATCGAAAAAGGCGGAAAGTTCATTATTCCATTGCCGGAAACAAAAATAGTGCCTTAATTATTTTTCTATTTTTTAAGTTGTTTATTTTTTTAGAAAATGCAGCTGCCGGGAACCAGAAATCAGAACCTTAGGTTCCGATACCTCCTGCTGCACTATCTTCGTTTCACTCGATAGTGCATGTTCTGATACTGCCTTTTTGCAGTGCCACTGCAAGTGGCACGTGCCATCAACCGGCACGCCGGTTGAAATGCAGCTGCCGGGAATCGAACCCGGGCCACGACCTAATTCCAAGTTTTTGCTCAAGCTTTTTAGAAAAAAGCTTGTGGGAAGGTCGAATCAAAACCACTAGACTACAGCTGCATTTATTTTTCTTCTTTGTATTTTGCATCCAGTACTTTTCGTATTTTTTCGGCTTTAATTTCTCCTAAATTTTCAACTGTCTGCAATTCTTTTTCAGAAGCATTTACAACTTCTTTAACTGAACCAAACTTTTTCAATAATTCTTTTGCTGTCTTGGGTCCAATTAAAGGCAGGCTTTCAATAATGAATTGTTGTTGTTCTGGTAAAGTAAAACCTGCGCGTCCAACTCGTAATTTGATGTCTTTGTCTTTGCCTAATTGTTCTCGTTTTGCAATGACTGTCAAAAATTCTGCAGTTTCTCCTGCATTTCGAGTAAACAAAATTGGAAAACGATAACGTACCGCAATCGAAGTAATGGCTCCAATAATGGCATTTTTGTGAATGTCTCGCAAAGTATACAAGTCATCCAAAGAACCTTCAATTAAAAACAAAGGATTTTCGTAATTCGCAGACATGTTTGCTAACTGATTAAATAATCGGCCGTCAATCATGCTTTGCAAAAAATCTTCTACACTTTTTCGTTCTACACAAATTTGATTGCTTAAAATAAAATCTCCGACTTCCAATTGTTTAATTTCAAGCCTGCAATTTAATTCTTTGAGTTTGCGTAAAACTTCACTGCCTTGTTCTCTAGAGTCTGCGTAAATTAGTACAGTTTCTTCTTCGGATTTTTCTTTAAATTTCTGCAACGTAGTTTGCTGTTCCCGCTTCAAGGATGGACGTGCAATTTCTAAAGGTTGTGTTTTATTTGAACTCATGCCTTTCAATTCTTTAATCATTTTTTTTTCTTTCTTTAAAGCACTCCATAAATAAGCAATATCGCGCGTATCTTTGGCAGCTAAGACAATGGTTTTTCCAGATTCAGTTCTTCCAGTTCTTCCTCTTCGTTGAATCCATCGAACTTCACTGGCTACTGGTTCAAAAAATACAACCAAATCACAGGCAGGAACATCTAGGCCTTCTTCACCTACGCTGGTGCTGACCAAAACATTAATGTCTCCTTCTTTAAATTCATTCAAGATTTGTACTTGCTTTTTTTGACTTAATCCCTTGGTTTTTCCTTTACTGGCTTGTCCAATAAACGCACAGGCATTGACTCCTTTAATGTTTTCTAGTTCTTGTACGATGTGACTTAAATTATCTCGGTATTGATTGAATACCAAAATTCTGGACTTAGAATTTTGCGTAAATTGTTCTTGAATTATTTTTTTTAATTCCACAATTTTTGGATTACTTACATTTTCGTTTAATGATTTTTCCAAAACAGCTTGCGCTCGAATTACATGTGCACTGTTCATTAAACTTTTATCTGCTTTTGTGCTTTCAGTGCCTAAGCTTTTTTCTTTCATGCGTTCAAAATATTCTTGTGCTGCCAGCAAACCTTGGGTTTCTACCAATTCAAGTGCATGATGGACTTTCATTAAAGCAGCAATTTTACTAATGGCGCTGTACAAATGAGGTTGTGCTTTTCCATATCTTGCTAAATTTTGTCGAACAGTTAACTGCAAAGCAATCAATCGTTTGCGGCTAAACTGA
>JAUSKK010000043.1 GCA_030649345.1 Candidatus Iainarchaeum sp.
AAAAAAGATTGCAAAAAAAACATTAAATGTAATTGAACGAAAAAGATTACAACGAGAAGTGCGAAAAATTCAACTAGAGATTCGGGTACATTGGCTGCCGGTTATTCGAAAAGAAGTAATTCGAGAACTAAAAAGACGAAAATTTAACAAAAAAACCATTTCAACCAGAGAAGTGTCTGAAATTGCCAGAAAATTCAAACGATATCCTAGAGATATTGGAATTGCTTTAAAGAACTTAGGGATCAAAATAGTAAAGTTAAAACGGTGAAAAAAATGGAAAAACCAAAAGCACGACTATTACGAAAAAGAGTATTGCCGATAGCTGAGCCTACGCGCGGAGAATTCAAAAAAGTTATGGAAGCTGGAAGACTCAGAAAACAATTGGGACAAGAACGAAAAGGTTTGCGGGCCATGATTTCCAGTCAAGGATTGGAATTAACTTTGCAAAAATTAAAATTAGATGCGCAAGGAAGAAGAGCCTTGAATAGAATGTTAACTAGAAAAAATCCAGGCTTAAAAGAAAGAGTGCATAAAGCATTAAGTAAACCCGGATATTTTTTGCCGGAAGTTTTTACAAAAATCAATGAAGAATTTGCAGAAAAAGGAGTTATTATTCATAATGATGGAAAATTGCGGTTTATGACTGGAATGGAAACAGAAGTACAAGAAAGTTTGACACGAGAAATAGAAACACGAAGACAGCAGTTAACGAAAGATTTAGTCATAGAAGTTTTTTCTGGACTGGGAACGAAAATGATGGAAAAACCTCAAGCTTTTGAACGGTCAGAAATGAGAACAGCTATTGTTACAAGCAAAACATTAACAGATTTAGTAACAAAAGTAAATCAAGTATTGGATCAACTACGAAGGTGAATGATTATGAGTGAAAAACAAAAGGCAGGAATTGTTGCTTACGGGGTTTACATACCACGACTTAGAATTACAGTAGAAGAAATTGCACGCGTCTGGGAAAAAGACGGAAAACATGTAAGTGCAGGTTTGGGATTAAAAGAAAAAGCAGTGGGTGCCAGTGATGAAGATTCTGCCACTATTGCAGTGGAAGCTTCGAGAAGAGCTATTGAAGATTTTGGAATTACAGCTCAAAAAATTGGAGCAATCTATGTTGGTTCAGAAAGCCATCCGTATGCAGTCAAGCCAACTGCAACTATTGTAAGTGACGCATTGCAAGCAGGCCCAGAAGTAATGGCTGCAGATTTAGAATTTGCCTGCAAAGCTGGAACAGCTGGAGTGCAAATGTGTCTAGGCTTAGTCAAAAGCAAAATGATTGAATACGGTTTAAGTATTGGAGCAGATACTGCGCAAGGAAAACCAGGCGATGCTTTAGAATTCACAGCAGCTTCCGGTGGGGCGGCAATCATTATTGGAGATAAAGAAAATGAAATTATTGCAACCATAGATCATACTTGCAGTTATACTACAGACACTCCAGATTTTTGGAGACGACAACACGCAGAATATCCAGAACATGGGGGAAGATTCACCGGAGAACCAGCTTACTTTAGACATGTTATTGGAGCAACTAAATTAATGTTCAAACAAACCAACACTAAAGCAGAAGACTATGATTATGTTGTATTCCATCAACCGAATGGAAAATTTCCAGTTCAAGCAGCCAATATGTTGGGAATTGAATTCAAAAAAATTGAACAAGGATTAATCACACCCTATATTGGAAACACATATTCTGGTTCGAGTATGATTGGATTATGTTCTGTTTTAGATGTAGTTAAACCAGGACAAAGAATTTTAGTAACCAGTTATGGAAGCGGAGCAGGAAGCGATAGTTTTAGTTTAACGGTCACAGAAAATGCAGGAAAAAGAAAAGCAGATGTGCCAGTAAGAGAAATGGTGAATGAAAAAAGCTATATTGATTATGCTTTGTATGTCAAACACAGAGGAAAAATAAACAGAGGATAAAAAAATATTTGAAAGGTGAAATGAATGAGTAAACTTCGAAGAGTAGCAATGATTGGAGCAGGATTAACTAAATTCGGAGAACATTGGAATTTAAGCTTCCGAGAACTCGGAACAGAAGCTGCCATTAAAGCTGTAGAAAATTCAAATATTGACGGAAAAGAAATTGAAGCCATGTACATTGGATGTATGGCTTCTGGAAGATTTGTAGGCCAAGAACATATTGGAGCACTTGTAGCCGATCAACTTGGATTAAATCCAATTCCAAGCACTCGAGTTGAGGCTGCTTGTGCCAGCGGAGGATTGGCTTTGCGTACAGGATATTTAAGTATTGCCAGCGGAGAACACGACATTGTGGCTGTAGGCGGAATCGAAAAAATGACTGAAGTTACCACAGCAGAAGCAGGATTTGCCTTAGGTGGAGCCGGAGATCAAGAAACAGAATTATTTCACGGAGCAACTTTTCCTGCATTGTATGCTTTGTTAGCTAAAGTTCATATGAAACAATTTGGAACCACAGAAGAACAAATGGCTGCAGTGAGTGTCAAAAATCACAAAAATGCAGTTCACAATCCAATTGCTCAATTTCGAAAAGAAATATCCATAGAACAAGTCATGAAATCAGGATATGTTGCAACGCCTTTGAAATTATTGGATTGTTCTCCAATTTCAGACGGAGCTGCTGCAGTAATTTTAGCGGAAATTGGATTGGCTAAAAAATTATGCGAAAATCCAGTGGAAATTATTGGAAGCACGCATGCAACAGATTCTTTGGCTTTAACTGGAAGAAAAAGTTTAACAGAATTAAATGCAACCAAAGTTGCGAGTGCACAATTATTTCATCAAACAGGATTAACACCCAAAGATATTGACATGGCTGAAGTACATGATTGTTTTAGTATTGCAGAAATTTTAGCCATAGAAGATATTGGATTTTTCAAAAAAGGACAAGGTGGACCAGCCACAGAACAAGGAAAAACTGCCTTAGACGGAGAGATTGCAATTAATCCTTCCGGCGGCTTAAAAGGATGCGGTCATCCAGTGGGAGCTACAGGAGTCAAACAAGCCGCAGAAATGTTCCAGCAACTCAGAGGAGAAGCTGGAGGCAGGCAAGTCAAAGAAGCAGAAATTGGATTAACCCATAATGTAGGCGGCTCTGGGGCGACCTGTGTTATGCATGCTTTTAGATTAATGGAAAATAGGTGAAATTATGATTTTGAATTTGAAAAATTTAAAAACTTATGAAAATTTTATAGATTTTCATAATTATAAAATTCAACAGAATTTTATAACTTTTAAAATTCTTAGGGGGAATTTTGAATGAGTGATGGTTTAGCATTAAATTGGAGAAGAATTCCAGAAAGATATGCAATGAAAGGAAATCATTGCACAAACTGCAAACAAGATTATTTTCCCAGCCGAATGATTTGCCCAAATTGCAGAAGAAAAGGACACTTGGTTTCCAAAGACATGCCTAGAATTGGAAAAATTGTCAGTTACACGAAAGTCATGGTCGGGCCTTCTGGTTTCGAAAATGAAGGAAATTATTATTTAGCCTTAATTGATTTAGGTTCTGGAGCAAAAGTATTAAGTCAAATTGTAGATAGTGACGAACAAGACATTCATATTGGAGCTAGTGTCAAAAAAATGTTTCGAAAAATTGGAGAAGTAGAAGAAAAAGGAGCCATTACGTATGGATACAAATTCAAAGTAGTCAAACCTTTAACCGAAGACCAAGTGGAAGCATTGAAAGAAAAAAATAAAAAATAAGGAAGAAAACATATGCCAGCAGCTAGATTGCATACACAAAAAATACGGCGCATACGGCCAGCCAAAGAAAAAATATTTTTAGGCTTAAGCCCAAAAGAACAAGCCGCACGAAGAGCTAAAAGATTAGGCGTCAGACAAGGAAAAGAGTGGGAAGTAAATCGAGAACATAGACTAGCTGTTGTTACCAGAAGAAACAGGATGAAAAAGTAATGCATAGTTTTTGAAAAAAACATAAAAAAAATAGGTGAATGCATAGAACGACGAAGAATTATTTTAAAGCAAGTAAAATTAGATATTGCTGGAGCTCAAAGAGCCATTGCCAGAGAATTGGCTAGAAGAAGAGTACAAGAAAGACCTTTACCCATAGGATATACGCGTGTAGGAAAACCAGTATATCCTGAACCAGAAAAAGGAAAAAAATTGGATAAAAAAGTTTGAGGAAAAAACATGATTTTAAAATTAAAAATTTTAAAAGCTTTTGAAAATTTTATAGATTTTCACAATTATAAAATTCTGTTGAATTTTATAACTTTTAAAATTTCGGAGGCGAAATTTTAAATGAAAAGTGTAAAAGCCAGTGCACCCGGAAGTTTATTTTTTGCAGGAGAACATGCCGTAGTTTATAATTTACCAGCAATTGTAACTGCAGTAGGAAAACGAACCTATGTAACTGCAACTCAAAGATTAGATAATAAAATAATTATAATCTCAGACTCATTTGAAAACGCAGAAGCACAAATAGTTGGACAATCATTAATTAATCGAAAATTTGAAAAAATAGCTTTAGAACCTTTATTGGATTTATGTGAAAAATGTGTCCAAGAATTTAAATTAACTCAAGGATTTGAATTAAACATTGAATCTGAAATTATGCCGGAATCTGGAATGAGTAGTTCTACGGCTGTTCTTTGTGCAATTTTGAAAGCATTGGATGGATTGCATAATTGGAATATTAGAGAAGAAAACTATTTTGATTTTTTATTGCCTTTTCAAGTAAAAATTCACGGCGGAAAAGCTTCAGGAGCAGAATTGGCCAGCAGTTCTATTGGAGGATTTAATTTAGTTCAAAAAATACAAATTGGAAATACCACAAAATTAAACAGAACAAATTTGGGAAAAAAAGAATTTTGTATTGTTATTGGAAACACAAAAATTAGAAGTGCAACCGCATTGGCAGTACAGCATGTAGCTAACTTAAAACAAAGAAAACCAAAAAGTGTAGAAGAAGCTTTTGGAAAAATTGAAAAAATTGTAAAAGAAATGGAAAAAGCCATTGCAAAAGGAAATGAAATAAAAGTTGGAGAATTAATGAATGAAAACCAAAAATGGTTAACTGTACTTGGAGTCAGCCATCCTAAATTAGATGAATGCATTCAAACAGCTTTAGCTTACGGTGCTTTAGGAGCAAAGTTAAGTGGCGGCGGATGGGGTGGATGTATGTTTGCTTTAGTAAGAAAACAAGACCAAAACAAAATTGCCAATGCATTAAAAGAATTAAATTGTGAAAGTATTGTAACTGAAATTGGAGTAGAAGGAGTTAGAATTGAAAAATAGATGAATTATGCCAAAACCAAGAATTCCCAGCAGAGTAAAGACAGTGCGAAAAGCCATAGCTCGTGCAATTCACGAACGGCCAGAATTGGTTCACCCAACACTACGTGAACCACAGCCAGCGTATGGATTACGGCATCGATTGGATAAAGGACATCAAAAAGCAAAAAAGGCATTCATTGATTTTAAAAAATTACGCACGCAAATTTTGCGATTAAAACCCATTCAAACATTATTGAAAAATGATCTGAATGTACGAAAACGATTGAATCGAATTTTAAGAGAAGCTGTAAGTGAAACAGGATTTAGAGCAACCGAAGAATTATGGGGCGTGCGAACAGCTGCAGCCATCAAAGGCGGAACAAGATCTATTTCAGTTAGAGCTAAAGGAATGCCAACTCAAATGAATGAACACGCAGGAAAAAAAGTAGCTCAAGAACTTCGGTCTGTACGGAATCCCAATATTGTAGATATTGGAACTGGCGGAGGAGAAACAATTTTAGAATTAGCTAAAGCATTGTCTCCAGAACAGCGAAGAAATGCGCGCATTACTTTGGTAGACGTAATGACATCTGATTTAACAAGAACGAAATTGGAATTATCACGATTGGGAATTCCGTTTGGCAATGTCCGAATACTTCCAGTCTCGTTTGTACAATTGGCTGAAAGTATTGGAGCTAAAGCACGCAGTCCATTTACTGGAAAAACTACTAGAGACTCTGGAACAGAACGAGAATTCAAAACAATGATGGGTTCAGCAGACGCTGTAGTCAGCGGGGCTACGTTTAACAACTTTAATAATTTACAACCTATTGCCAAAGCAGTGAAAAGTTTACTGAAACCAGGCGGAACAATGGCAGTATGGGACTGGGCTGGAGTAGATACGTATGCTAAAAAAGTTTCTGTAGTGAATGCTCGTGGAGAAAAAAAAGTTCGCACAACCCATGGAACACAGCCAACGTATCGAGATTCGCTTAAATCTTTTTTAGATTTTTGGTTAAAATCATGGGAATTTCCAGAGCAAGTACGAACTCAACTTGAGCATGAAATCAATACAGCAAAACGATTTGATTTTGAAGAATTTTTACACAGACATGTTAATTTACTGCCGGAAAACCAGCGAGGAAATACAAAAGTAGCTCGAATGAATAGAGCGTATAGATTACCCGAAGATATTGCACAGGATTTCCAAAGAACTGGATTTAGAATTACACGAACAGAATATCCGTTTGCCAGCACTGGCGTGAATGTTGGGAATTTGACTTATTTAATGTTAGCTAAGAAAAAGTGATTCTGTGAAATTAAATGAAGTGGATTTTAAAAAAATTTGTTTTATTTTTGATTTAGAAGGCGTACTGATTCAGCATATTTCCAGACAAGCAAAAATTATAGAAACTGCTTTTGAAGAAACAGGGATAAAATTAAGGTTCAAGATAAAAGAGATTTATCATTTGCGAACCTATCCTGAAATTCATGGAAGTAAAAAATTTTTCCCTGCAATATATGCACTTAACAAATCTGACATTAAATTGAAAGAATGCAAAGAAAATATTTATGTAATTGAAAAAATAATAAACGAAGTCAAAAAATTGGCTCCAATGGAGTTACGCCAGGCAGGAAATGCTGAAATCCAATATATGGAAATGAGAAAAAAACCTGAACTATTTCAAGAACTGGAAACCGTTATTCCGGGTGCGCAAAAAACTATTCGATTTTTGAAAAAAAATGGAATCAAAATTGCTGTTGCAACCCGAGCACACAAAATACAAAATGAAGCATTGCTGAAACGATTTGGATTAAAGGAATACATAGATTACAGTGTTACAAAAGAAGATTTTGGAATGGACAATGAATTCAAGCAGACAGGAGAACCTACATTAAAAATTGCAGAACAATTAAAGATTCAACCCAAACACTGCATTTTTGTAGAAGATTCAGTGGCTGGAATTAAAGGAGCTAAATTAGCTGGAGCCAAAACAATTGGAGTTTTAACCGGAACCAGCTCAAAAACGCAATTCGAAATCTATGGAAAGCCTGATTTAGTGCTAAAAAGCGTAGCTGAAATTAAAGAAAAATTTAAAACAATTGTAAAATTAATAAAATGATTTAACCCTTAAATGGAGTTACGTATGGAAAAGAAAGATAGGCTAAAAATTATTGCATTCGATTTTGACGGAGGTCTTATTAATTATTTTGGGTATTTTATTGATATTAACTTTATTAAAAATTTTAGCGTAAATTGAATAATATTTATTGGAAACGGTGATACCATGACAACAGCAACCAAAATTGAACAAGGATTTGAAGACATTGCACTTCAAATGAAAAAAGACAATGACGAAATTGTAAAAGAAGTCAAAAAAAATTATACTATTCAAGATTATCCGGCAATTGAAAAAAAGAATAAATTGGACGGAATAGCTGTAGCGCAAGCCTATCCAATTCAAGGAATTTTAAAATATCATGGAATGAGTGACTGGAATTACCGGACAGCCTATTTGCCTAGTATTAGTGTCAACAACGATGCAGCTCGAACAGTTACGTACGTAAAATTTGATTCCAATTACACTCAAGACAAAGGAGTCATTAATGACAAAGTTGTAAGCGGAAGAGATTTGGAACGAGTAGTCCAAACACTGGATATGGTTCGAAAATTAACTGGAGCTACAACCAAAGCATTGGTAGTCAGCAAAAATATTGTACGCGCAACCAAAACAGGAAAAGGATTGGGGACCAGTGCTTCTGGATCTGCAGCCATTGGAACAGCAGCTGTAGCTGCAGCTATGGGAGATTCTTATTATCAAAATAAAAGATTTTTGAGCTGTATTGGAAGATTTTTAGCAGGCTCAGGATGCAGAAGTATTGCAGGCGGAATTTCATTATGGTTAAGTTATCCAGGAATTGCTCATGAAGACAGTTATGCTGTACGTTTAGATGATCAAGAACAACTCAAAGACGTAAGCTTAATTACAGTTCCAGTGGACAGCCGAATTGGATTGAAAACAGAAACAGCCCACAAGGATGCCCCGCATTCTCCTTTATTCAAAAAATGGATGGAAATGCGAAAGCCTTACATTTTAGAATGCATGCAAGCAGTCCAAAAAGGAGACTGGCAAACTGTTGCAAGATTAGGAGAATTGGATACAATTTTATTGCATGGAGTAACCATGAGCGGAACTCTTGAATCCAAAATTATTGCATGGGAACCAGAAACCATTCAATTAATGCGAGCCAGCAATGAACTCAAAGATTCTGGAATTCCATGCTATTATAGTATTGACACAGGACCAACGCCAGTATTCATTACACCCAAAAAATACGAAACAGAAGTTGTAGACAAAATTGCAAAACTAAAATTTGAATACGTAGTTGGAAAAATAGCTGGACCTGCAGAATTATTGAACGAAGAAAAAGCTGAAGAAATACTCCAAGTTAGTAAATACGATAACTAAAAAATTTATTCAAACTTTACTGGCTGAGAAAGTTAACTAAAAACATACTCCTATGATTTCTCCTAAACGACCTAGACTTCCTTTTCGAAATATAGTTTTATCCAAAAAAAAGCGAAACTATCGAGTGA
>JAUSKK010000044.1 GCA_030649345.1 Candidatus Iainarchaeum sp.
AAGACGACAACAAGAAATGAAACGAGCAGAAGAAGCACACTTACTGCAATGGGTTCCAAAAACAGAACTCGCAAAAAAAGTACGCAACGGAGAAATTACAACTCTGGATCAATTATTTGCAATAAACTTACCTATCATGGAACCAGAAATTATAGACACATTATCAGAATTTGAAGAAAAAGTAGTGGATGTTACAAAAACAGCCCGTGTGGTTAGAGCTGGACGAAAATTTTCATTCCGTGTTTCTGTATTAATTGGAAACAAACAAGGATACATTGGATTGGGAATTGCCAAAGACAAAGAAAAATGGCCAGCAGTACGCAAAGCCATCCGAGATGCCAAAATGCATTTAGTTAAAATTACACGAAGCTGTGGCAGCTGGGAATGTGTCTGCAATACACAACACACAGTTCCATTCAAAGTAATTGGAAAAAATGCCAGTGTACGCTTAACTTTAATGCCAGCCCCAAAAGGAGTGGGTTTAGTAGTTGGAGATCATATTAAAGATGTATTTCGATTTGCTGGAATTACAGATGTATGGAGTAAAACCTACGGCCATACTCGAACCAAATTAAATTTCGTGCAAGCAGCCATTGCAGCATTGCAGGAAACCAATAAAGCAAAATTATCCGACGATATTGAAAAAAAATTAAGTGTTCGAAACTTAAATGAATAAGGAGAATGAATATGAAAATTTACGCAGTAATTCGGGTTCGTGCAGCCAATGAAAAAAATCATTCCCAAGAACTTACGTTAGCTATGCTGCGATTGCATAAACCCAATCATGCAGTCTTGGTTACAGATCGAGCTGATGGAATGCTGAAAAAAGTTCAAGAATTTGTCACCTGGGGAGAAATTCAGCCCAATACTTTAGAACAATTAATTGAAAAACGAGGACGATTAACTAAAAACAAACGATTAACCGAAAGCATGCTAAAAGAAAAGAAAATTCCGAGTTTAAAAGAAATTGCCAGTCAAGCATTAACGGATTTAAAGGTATTTGAAAAATACGGAATCAAACCAGTATTTAGATTAAATCCTCCGAGCAAAGGATATGAACGAGCTGGAATTAAAAAAATGTTTAAAGTCGGCGGAGCTTTAGGTTACCGCGGAGAAAAAATTAATCAATTAATTGAACGAATGATGTAAAAATACTCAGGTGAATTTTAATGGTTTTACGAAAAGAACGAAAACGAAACAGAAAAAACAAATACCGCGGACATAGACTGCATGGAAAAGGAGACACCAAGCACAGCCGAGGTGCAGGATCCAAAGGCGGAAAAGGACGCGCAAATTCTTTTGGTGCAAAATTCAGCAAATACTATAAAGAATTATACTCAGGACATGGAATTATTTTAAATCCAAAAAAGAAAGGAAAAACCATGAACTTGGAAGATATTGTTAACCAAATTCCTGCTTGGATAAAAGAAGGAAAAGTAGTTCAAGAAAAAGAAGGAATTGTAATTGACGGCAGCTTAATTGGAATCAATAAAATTTTAGGCCGAGGAACTGTGGCTCAAAAATTAATTATTCGAAACATTAGTCTTACTGAAAAAGCGAAAGAAAAAATTCAAACAGCCCAAGGAATTATTGACGGAATCAGCGAAAGTGCTGAAGAAGAAACCGAAGAAAATACAGAAGAGTAATGGTGAAAAAAAATGCGACTTGTGGAGGCTTTGCAACCATTGTATAATGTTTTGCCATCCATTCGCCCGCCCAAAGAATCTCAGGCTTTAAAAACCAAATTATATTGGACTGCTTTTGTTTTAGTTTTATATTATATCATGGGCCGAATTCAGTTGGCTGGAATTGATTTAAGTAAAAGTGCCGGAGGTCAATTGCAAGGATTGCAAGTTGTTTTAGCCAGTGAATTGGGAACATTAATTACAGTCGGAATTGGACCCATTGTTTTAGCATCTATTATTTTGCAATTATTGGTGGGCGGAAAATTTTTAAATATCAATTTACAAGACCCCAAAGACCGAGTAATGTTTCAAGCTTTACAAAAAGTACTGGCTATTATTTTAGCATTTGTAGAAGGATTTATTTATGTCAGTGCAGGCTTAATTGTGCCTTTGCCTGGAATGATGTTATTTACAGTTTTACAAATCGCGTTGGGTTCTATTTTCTTGCTGTACATGGATGAAATTATCAGCAAATATGGAATTGGTTCAGGAATCAGTTTATTCATTGCAGCCAATGTAGGAGCCAGCTTCTTTTGGCAAATATTCATGCCTCCAGCAGTTAGTTTAATTCAACCCAGTGGAGGAATTTTATTCCAATTCATTGAAAGTTTAGGCACAGGAATTAATTTCTTAATTTTAATTCCCATTCTAATGGCCATTATAATTTTCTTAGTCATTGTATTTGCAGAAGGAATGTTTGTCAATATTCCCATTGCCATGGGAGCCAAAGGACTGGGCGGAAGATATCCAGTAAAATTATTGTATGTTTCCAATATGCCGGTAATTTTAGCAGTAGCCTTATTTGCCAATATTCGAATTTGGGCTTTGGTTACAGAAAAAATTCCAATTATTGGAAATATTTTTGGAGCCATTCAATGGGCAACTCAATCACCCTTCAATTTATTTGGAGACATTCTGCTTAGAATCAGCGGAGAAGGAATTGTTCAAGGATTAATGGTTGCCAGCCCAGCTATCTTGCAAGGACTAGTGTATTTGGGCGTATTGATTGTAACATGTGTAGTATTTGGAAAATTTTGGGTAGAATTAGGCGGACAAAGCACAGAAGATGTAGCCAAACAATTAGAAAATAGCGGAATGTATATTCCAGGATTTCGAAGAGATGAACGCATTATTAAAAAAATCTTAGACAAATACATTCCAGTCATAACCATTCTAGGATCAATATTTGTAGGCCTGCTTGCAGGCATTGGAGACATGGCTTTAGGCGGTTTATCATCAGGAACTGGAATTTTGTTAGCCGTAGGTATTGTTTATAGATTATACGAAGAAATCGCAAAACAGCAAGTTATGGGCAATAGTGCCTTATTAAGCAAATTAATGGGCAAACAAAAAGCCTAGATAGACAAAGGTATATAAGAATAATTATATATAATTGAATAAGTTTGGTGCAGTTTAATGGTTCAAAATCAAAGATTTTGGCATAGTAGTCAAAAGCTTAATAGATTTTGAAACTTTTAAAACACCGGTGTTTTAAATGGCTTTTTTTAATGCAGCAATTGAAATCGCAGTTATTTCTTTTGTTGTGGCCATTGCATCCCAAGTTCTGCAAAAAAAGTTCATGGGATCCGATTTT
>JAUSKK010000051.1 GCA_030649345.1 Candidatus Iainarchaeum sp.
TAGATGGGTTTGACAGTAATTTATTAATTTTAACCAAAAACAAAAAACCTTCACTAATCACCAGTGATTTAGATCACGGTACTGTAAGTAAAATGAAAGAATTTTCAGTCCATAATGTGAAAACCAAAAAAGAATTTGATATTTTTCTAAAAAATAATTTGCAAGGAAATAGTATTGGTTTGGATTTGAATGCTTTTAGTGTAAACGAGTTTGCGCGATTTAGAAAATGGTTTAAAGGAAAAAAATTAATGGATGTATCTAAAGAATTAAGAGAATTAAGAAATATTAAAACTAAAAAAGAATTAAAGTTTATTCAAAAAGCATGCAGGATTACAGAAAATGCTTTGGCGCAAGTTCCTGAATTATTTAAAAAAGGAATGACTGAAAAAAATTTAGGATTAGAACTTGAATGTATTATGCGTTCCAAAGGAGCAGATTCTGCTTTAGCTTATCCTTCGATTATTGCATCGCAAGGAAATGCAGGCATTCCCCATCATGTAACTGGAGACAAAAAAATTAGCTCTGGTTGGCTTTTGTTGGATGTAGGCTGCAGGTATAAAAACTATTGTTCAGATTTATCCAGAACTTTTTTTGTTGGAAAATCTACAGAACATGATCGCAGTTTATATAATTTGGTTTTTCATGCTAAAGAAAGTGCAGAAAAATATTTGAAAGAAAATGCAATTGCAAAAGATTTGTATTTTCAGGCAGAAACAGTTTTGCAGGAAAAAAAATGGAATATGAAACATTCTTTAGGCCATGGAGTTGGCTTGGAAGTACATGATACACCGGATCGAATGGGCCCAGATAGCAATTGGAAATTGAAAACAGGAATGGTTGTTACGATTGAGCCAGGGATTTATTGGAATACCGGTGGAATTAGATTAGAGGACACGCATGCAGTTTTAAAGAATGGGTTCAAAAAATTATGCAAAAATGCTTCGAATGAATTGATTGAAATCTAATTTTAGAGAAAAGCTTTTATATGTGATCTCACATATATTCACATATTGTGATTTTATGCCTAATTTAACTTTAGTGATTTCAGAAGAATTGCAGCAAAAAATGAGAAAACATTCTGACATTCGTTGGAGTGAAGTTGCACGGCAAGCCATTGCAAAACGATTGGCTGATTTGGAAATTATGAATAAAATTGCAGAAAAAAGCAAGCTTACAGAAAAAGATATTAACGAGTTGGATCATTTAATTAAAAAAGAAGCGCTAAGAGAGTTGAAACAAAATGAACATCGTAGTCGACGCTAATATTGTAATGGCTGCATTGATTAAAGATTCCTTTACTAGGAATATGCTGCTTAAATCTGAATACTTATTTTATTTTCCTGAACCTGCATTAACTGCTCTTAAAAAATATAAACCATATTTAATCAAAAAATCTGAATTAACAGAATTTGAATTCACTGAATTAGTTAATCTTCTTTTTGAATACATTTCAATAATTCCTACTCAAACTATCTTGCCGTATTTGAATCAAGCAAGAAAAAGTATTGGATTTCAAGACAAAGAAGATATTGTAATTTTAGCCAGTGCATTCAGCATCCCTAATTCTGTAATTTGGTCCAACGATGTTGATTTTGAAAAACAAACTGAGATTATTGTGTTTAAAACAAAAGATTTGGCAAATTTAAGTTTTAAATAGAAGTTTAACTATTATCTAATACATATGCCGTCTAGTTCCACCGAAGTTTCTCAAATTGACCTGTTGGTTCATATGGCTTTTTTGCATCAAAGTCATACTGCAATTTCTGAAAGAAGTTTTCATACTCCAGAATATTTAGATTTTTTAGTTCGATTGTATAAGCAAAGAATTGACCAAATTGCGCGTGATCCAAAACGAGTCATGATTTTTATGCCGTCCATTACTGCAGATATAGGATTTTTTTCACCGCAAAGATGGAATCAACATTTACGAGACATTGCAGGTCAAGAAGAACCTGGCAAAGCAGTTCATGAATTAATGCAGTATGCAAAACAAAAATTAGGAAAACGTTTGATTGTAATTGTTTCAGGAATTCAGGATGCAGCTGAACGAGGAACCAGTGTTTCCAAATTAATGAAAGCACGAGGCCTTCAAATTGATCCATTTAAAATTAAAGTAGAAGCCTACGGAGAGTACGCGCATGGTTGTGTGAAAGGAGAACTGGAAGATTTTTGCAGGGAATTAAAAATTAATTTGCATGATCCCAATAAAGCGAATGTGAAACTAGATTTATGCGGAGACAAACCTGAGTTGGTTTTGGCGACACAGGTGCGGAAAAAACTATTGGCACGATTTAAATCAAAGCCAAGGATTAGACGAAAGCTTAGGAATAAAATTCAAAGAAAAGGAATTCTAAAACGACACAAGCAATCATTACTTCGCTGAGCGTGAGCTTTAAAAATCATTCTTTTCAATATACGTAGATTCTAGATGGAATTCAATTTTTTTCGATTTCTTTTAAGTTTTTTAAGTATTATTTGCGTTAAAAGGAGGGCTTTTGCTTGCCTAAAAGCATGCTAAAAGCTCAGCTTGTTTTAGAAAATGGTTCAGTATATCATGGGTGTTCTTTTGGTTTTCCAGCCTGCACGTCTGGAGAAGTTGTATTCAATACAGGCATGACTGGCTATGCCAGAACTTTAACTGATCCCAGCTATAAAGGACAAATTTTGACTTTTACATATCCTATGATTGGAAACTATGGAGTGCCTTCTGAAGACGAGCATGAACTAGGGTTATTAAAAAATTTGGAATCTGGAAAAATTCAAGTTCAGGCAGTTCTTTTAGCAGATTATTCAGTAAATCCAAATCATTGGCATGCTCAAACTACTTTGCAAGAATGGTTAGAGAAAGAAAAAATTCCAGGAATTACTGGATTAGATACTAGAGCTTTAACTCAAGAACTCAGAGAACATGGAACCATGTTAGGCAAAATTATTATTGAAAAACAATCCTTGCAGGAATTTTTTGACCCCAATAAAGTAAACTTAGTCAAAGAAGTAAGTTGTACTCAAGTAAAAAAATACGGAGAAAAAAATACTGGTTTAACAATCGGAGTATTAGATTGCGGTGTCAAAAATAATATTTTGCGTTGCTTGATTAAACGAAATTGTACGATTATTCGTTTTCCTTGGAATTATGATTTTTTAGAAAACAATATTTCCATCGATGGCTTGCTGGTCAGCAATGGCCCAGGTGATCCCAAAATGGCGAAAGAAAGTATTGAAATTATTCGAAAAGCCATGGAAAAAAATTTGCCAATGTTTGGAATTTGTTTAGGTTCTCAATTAATGGCTTTGGCTGCTGGCGCAAATACCTACAAACTCAAATACGGGCATAGAGCTCAAAATCAGCCAGTTCAAGTGGTGAATGAAATGAAAGGATTTATTACTTCGCAAAATCATGGATTTGCAGTGGATGTAAAAACTTTACCGAAAGGATGGATTAATTGGATGACTAATCTGAATGATGAAAGCAATGAAGGAATTAAACATGAAAGCAAACCGTTTATGGCTGTGCAATTTCATCCAGAAGCAAGTCCTGGGCCAACAGATACTGAATTTTTATTTGATGAATTTTTAGAATTAGTAAAAAAACAAAAAAAAGATTGATATGAATACACACGAAGAACCAGAAATGTTGACTGTAGTCAATGAGTTAGATACTGTGCTTGGAAAAGCTACCAAAGACCAAGTTTTAAGTGAAAATTTATTGCATCGCGGAATAGGTGTTTTGGTGTTTAATCTCAAAAACGAATTATTAATTCATCAAAGACCTGCGGATAAGAAAACTTCACCGAATTTATGGGATTGTTTTATTGCCGGCGGAGTGCGATTTGGAGAAACCTATGAAAAAGCAGCTATGCGTGAATTAGAAGAAGAAATTGGTGTCAATGTTGATCGAATTAATTTTTTATTCAAAGAATTAATGGTTTTAAAATATAGTTTTATGCTGGCTGTGTTTGAAACCAAAATTTCTGAAAAAATTAAACCTAGTGCAAGAGAAGTTTTAAATCCAGAATTTATAAAACTAAGTGAACTTGAAAAAGTATTAAAGGAACGAGAGTTTTCAAAAAAAAATTATATGTTAATCCCAAAATATTTGAAGGAATTTCAATGACTTTGAAAAGTAAAATAACTAAACCTAAAAAAGTTTTAATCCTTGGTTCAGGTGCTTTAAAAATTGGGCAAGCTGGAGAATTTGATTATTCAGGGTCTCAGTGCTTGAAGGCTTTGAAAGAAGAAGGAATTCAAACTGTTTTAATTAATCCCAATATTGCAACCATTCAAACCAGTCATGAGTTAGCAAATGAAATTTATTTTTTACCGGTTACTTGTGATTTTGTAGAAAAAGTTATTGAAAAAGAAAAGCCTGACGCTATTATGTTAGCCTTTGGCGGACAAACTGCACTCAATTGCGGTATTGAATTATTCAAAAAAGGAATTTTGAAAAAACACAATGTGCAAGTTCTAGGAACTCAAGTTCAAACTATTATTGATACTGAAGATCGAGAATTATTTAAAAAAAAGCTGGCTGAAATTCAAGTAGATATGCCCAAAAGCATTGCTTGTGAAACTTTAAATGAATCATTAAAAGCAGCTGAAAAAATTGGTTATCCTGTATTAATTCGCGGAGCATTTGCTTTAGGCGGAGAAGGATCTGGTTTAGCCAATACAAAAACAGAACTCGAAGGATTGGTTGGAAAAGCATTAACGATTTCTCCGCAAATTTTAGTAGAAGAATACTTGAAAGGCTGGAAAGAAATAGAATACGAAGTTGTACGAGACCAATATGGCAATTGCATTACTGTGTGCAATATGGAAAATTTTGATCCTATGGGAATTCACACAGGAGAAAGTATTGTGGTGGCGCCTTCTCAAACTTTGTCCAATGGAGAATATCATTTATTGAGAACAATTGCCATTCGAACCATTCGGCATTTAGGAATTGTAGGAGAATGCAATATTCAGTATGCTTTAAATCCAACTAAAAAAGAATATAGAGTCATTGAAGTAAATGCAAGACTATCCAGAAGCAGTGCTTTGGCCAGTAAAGCTACAGGTTATCCTTTGGCATTTATTGCAGCTAAGTTAGCTTTAGGAAAAAGTTTATTGGAATTAAAAAATTCAGTAACTCAAAAAACAACTGCTTTTTTTGAACCTGCTTTAGATTATTGTGTGGTTAAATTTCCGAGATGGGATTTAGAAAAATTCCAAAAAGTCAGCAAATATTTAGGTTCGGAAATGAAAAGTGTCGGAGAAGTCATGGCTATTGGACGAACTTTTGAAGAAGCCATCCAGAAAGCCATTCGAATGCTGGACTTAAATATTGAAGGATTTACTGAACATTCGTTTGAATTCAAAGATGTAGAACAAGAACTCAAACATCCGACCGATAAACGTTTTTTTGCAATCTATCAGGCTTTAGATAAAGGATTAAGTCCTAAAAAAATCCATGAATTGACTGGAATAGACTCTTGGTTTTTGCATAGATTAAATCACATTTTTGACGTCAAAAATAAACTAGAACAATATCCTTTGACGAAAGATTTATTGTTGGAAGCTAAAAAAACAGGATTTAGTGACAAAGGAATTGCAGTTACTGTAAAAAAGAAAGGACAAGAAATTAGTCAATTACGAAAAAAATGGAAAATTCAGCCAGTCGTAAAACAAATTGATACTCTGGCAGCAGAATGGCCTGCGAAAACAAATTATTTGTATTTAACCTATCATGGAATAAAAGACGATATTGTTTTCAAACAAAAAAAGAATGTCATTGTCATTGGTTCAGGGCCTTACAGAATTGGTTCCAGTGTAGAATTTGACTGGTGTTCAGTCAATGCTGTGAATACTTTAAACAAAACAGGATATACGACTACTTTGATTAATTTTAATCCAGAAACAGTCAGCACAGATTACGATATTTGTGATCGCTTGTATTTTGAAGAACTATCTTTTGAGCGATTGTTAGATATTTATGAAAAAGAAAAACCTTTGGGTTTAATTTTAAGCACTGGCGGACAAATTGCCAATAACTTAGCGCCTTATTGTAAGCAATTTGGTTTGAAAGTTTTGGGAACCCAGCCTCAAAATATTGATTTAGCTGAAAATAGACACAAGTTTAGTGCTTTATGTGATGACTTAAAAATTGGCCAGCCGGAATGGAGTGAACTTGTAACTGAAAAACAAGCCGTGGAATTTTCAGACAAAGTTGGATTTCCTGTATTGGTTAGGCCGAGTTATGTTTTAAGCGGTCAAGCTATGCGGGTTGCATTTAATGAAACTGACTTACAAGAATATTTGAAGACTGCAGTTCAAGTTTCCAAAAAATATCCTGTGACTATCTCTAAATTTATCATCAATGCCAAAGAAATTGAAGTCGATGCCGTAGCTCAAAATGGGAAAGTGTTATGTTATGCTGTCACAGAACATGTCGAAAATGCAGGCGTACATTCCGGGGATGCTACCATTGTAATGCCGGCTCAAAAAATTTATATTCAAACAGCCAATGAAGCCTTAAATATTACTGGCCAGTTAGCTAAGGCATTGAAGATTACAGGGCCGTTTAATGTACAATTTTTGGCTAAAAATAATAAAGTCAAAGTCATTGAATGTAATCTAAGAGCCAGCCGAAGTTTTCCGTTTGTCAGCAAAGTTACTGGGTCTAATTTTATTGAAGTGGCTGTGAAAGCCATTATGAAACAAAAACAAAAATTGAAACAAATTAGTCCATTTGAATTAAATCATGTAGGAATTAAAGCCCCGCAATTTTCATTTTCTAGATTACGCGGAGCTGATCCTGTGTTAAGTGTAGAAATGGCTTCTACAGGTGAAGTTGCTTGCTTAGGTACAGATATTTCGGATGCATTTTTGAAATCCATTATAGCCACAGGATTTAAGCTGCCGAAAAAAAATATTTTAATTTCTATTTCAGGAGATAAAAACAGAATTAAATTACTGGAACAATTAAAACATTTAAAAAAACAAGGATTTGTACTTTACGGAACAGAACATACTGCTGAGTTTTATTCAAGTCAAAAAATTCCTGTAAAAATGGTTCATAAATTGCATGAAAAAAAAGAACCCAATATTGGAACATATTTAAGAGAAAAGAAAATTGATTTAGTAGTATGCGTTCCAGAAAATGTTACACCCAAAGAATTATTGGATGAATTTGAAATCCGAAGAATTGCTGTAGACTTTGGAGTTCCATTAATTACCAATATTCAGTTAGCTAAATTGTTTTTTAATTCATTGACTCGCATGAGCTCTAAAGAATTTGAAATCCAGCCGTGGAGTTATTATTTAAAAAACATGAAAAAATAATCACATGCAGTCGAAGTTTTAGCTGAAAAAAGTAATATACTTAAAAACTTGAATTCCGTTTTTTTATAGGTGAGCCTTTTTGTCTGAACTTGAATGGATTACTTTAGTGAATGAACACGATACAATACTCGGAAAAGAAGATCGAGTGATTGCCCGTAAAAAAGCTTTACTGCATCGCGGTGTTGGAGTCTTGGTCTTTAATTCCAATCAAGAATTATTGGTTCACAAACGATCTTCCGAGAAAACAGTGTATCCTAATTTGTTTGATGTTATTGTAGGCGGCAGTGTTTTATGGAACGAAAGTTACTCACAAGCAGCTATTCGTGAACTCCAAGAAGAAATTGGATTGAATTGTTTAGATTTAAAATTTTTATTTCCATTCAAATATCGTTCCATTGAACGCAATCTAAATTTTGAAATTTTTACCTGCATCATGAATCAAAAAGCAGTATTGCAAAAAGAAGAAATCAAATACAGTTTATTTTTGAATCTAGATCAAGTGATTGAATTAATGAAAAGCGAAGGATTTTGTCCTTACGCGCACGGAATCATGAACGAGTACTTTAAATTAATTCACAAGCCTTTGGTGATTGAATGAATTCAAAACCACTGGTTTTGAAAATTTGTGAAAATTTAGCGAATTTTCACAATTATAAAATTCAAAAGAATTTTATATTTTTAAAATTCAGGAGAATTTTAAATGAAACTGTTTGAGTTTGAAGGAAAACAATTATTTCAAAAATATAAAATTAGTATTCCCATGAGTACTGTTTTTTCCAAGGAAGTAAAAATAAATTTACTGGAATTCAAGCAAGGATATGCTGTGAAAGCTCAAGTAACTGCAGGCAAACGCGGAGTTTCCGGCGGCGTGGTATTAACTCATTCAAAAATTGAAGCTGAACAAGCAGTGCACGAATTATTTTCTAAAAAAATTCATGGCTTTCCAGTTGAACATGTATTGGTAGAAGAAAAACAGAATATTGAGTGCATGTATTATTTTTCAATTACGTATGATACTGTAGAAAAATGTCCGGTTTTGTCTTTTTCAAAAAATGGCGGAATTGATATTGAAAAAATGGTTGACTTATACAGACTAGATATTCCTATTGAATATAATTCTAAACAAGTTTTAGATTGGCTGAATTCTATTGGTTTACAGAAAGTGAATTTAAGTGATTTAGAACAACTGATTTGTCAAGCATTTACTTGTTTTTTAGAAGAAGATTTACGAGTCTTAGAAATCAATCCATTGGTTTTTTCACAAGAACAAAAATGGATTGCGTGTGATTCCAAAATTTTAACAGACGATGATGCTCAGTTTCGACACAAAGAAAGAATTTTTCCGTCAAGGAATGAGTTTGGAAAAATTCCAACCATTCGAGAATTGCAAGCTAAAGAAATTGACCAAGATGATTATCGAGGAGTAGGTGGAAAGTATACTGAATTGACTGGCAATATTGCTATGTTGACTGCTGGCGGTGGTGCTAGTTTAACGAATATGGATGCTTTGTTAGCGTATGGTGGAAAGCCTGCGAATTATACTGAATATGGGGGTAATCCTCCACAAGAAAAAGTCTATAAGTTAACAAAAGTTATCTTATCTAAACCTGGTTTGGTGGGTTGTTGGCATGTAGGTGGAACTGCAAATAATACTCAAATTGATGTCACAATGAAAGGTTTTGCTTTAGCTTTAGAGGAAATTAAGCCAGAGTATCCGATTGTGGTTCGAAGAGATGGACCAAATTCAAGTGAAGGTTTTAGAATTTTAGAAGAAACTGCTAAAAAATTAAAATTGAATTTGAAATGGTTTGACAAAAATATGCCTATGACTGAGAGTGCAGAAGTGTTAATGAAAATGGTTAAAGAGTATCAAAAAAAGAAAGGATTGAATTAGTATGAGTATTTTGGTTGGAAAAGGTTCCCGAATTTTAATTCAAGGAATTACTGGAAGAGAAGCTTCTATGATTTTGCCGGATATGTTAAAATATGGTTCGAAGGTTTTAGCTGGAGTAACTCCAGGAAAAGGCGGACAAACCATTCAAGGAATTCCTGTGTATGATTCTGTTAAAGAAGCTTTGGATATTCATTCAGAAATTAATACTTCTTTGGTTTATGTTCCTCCGTTTGCTGCAAAACAAGCATGCATGGAGGCTTTAGATAATGGAATTCATTTATTGAATGTTGTAACTGAACGAGTACCTGTACGCGATAGTTGGGCGATTATTAAGAAAGCCAAAGAACTGAATGCTCGAGTTATTGGTCCAACTTCTTTGGGAATTATTTCTCCAGGCAAATGTAAGCTGGGTCCAATTGGAGGAAATGATCCTAGTTCAGTGTATCAAGAAGGTTCAATTGGTGTAATGTCTAAAAGTGGGGGTATGACTACTGAGACTTCTTGGGTTTTGCGTTTGAATGATTTTGGTCAAAGCACTGCAGTTGGTTTGGGCGGCGATGTATTAATGGGTTCTATGTTTACAGACTTGTTGCCTTTGTTTAATGAAGACCAGCAAACCAAGGCTATTGTAATATTCGGAGAATTGGGTGGCTTGCAAGAGAATGCTGTGGCAGAATATGTAAAACACTTTGGCCAGCCTAAGCCCATTGTTGCTTTTATTGCTGGAAAGTTTTCAGAACACTTGCCTCAAGCCATTTTTGGTCATGCCGGTGCCATTATCCAAGGCGGTAAAGATTCACCACATGAAAAAATTAAAGAATTAGAAACTGCAGGAATACGCGTTGCAAAAGTACATCACGAGATAGGGGAAATATTGAAGGAAGTTTTATAAGCAAGAAATTTCGTTAATTAATTATGCCCATCAATTTCCCTAAATTATTTGTTTCTATTTTCATTTGTTTTTTAGCTGGTTTAATTGGCTCAATTTTTACTTTTTCTGCAATTCCAACTTGGTATGCTGGATTGGTTAAGCCTTGGTTTTCTCCGCCTAATTTTTTGTTTGCACCAGTTTGGACAATCTTGTATGTATTAATGGGAATTGCTTTGTATTTAATTTGGCGTAAAGGATTTCAAGAAAACAAAACATCCATAAAAATATTTTTTGTTCAATTATTGCTTAATGCTTTTTGGTCAATTGTGTTTTTTGGATTCAAACAATTATTCAATGCATTCATTGTGATCATTTTCTTATGGATCAGTATTCTGGCATGCATTTTATTATTTTATAAAATTGACAAAAAAGCAAGTTACTTGTTAATTCCTTATTTAGCTTGGGTTAGCTTTGCAGGAATCCTAAACTATTCTGTCTGGGCATTAAATGGTTAAAAATATAAATAGAATATTAGATTTAAAAACAGAATAAGCACTCTATTTAATATGAAATTCAAAAAATCTTCTAAAACTGGAATTATGAAGTTTGCAGGCATGCTAAAGAATCCACAACATTTGTCTGCCATGGATTTAATGAAAAAACATGGTTTGAGAATGGAAGACGCTTAATTTTAGAAAATAAAAATAATATTAACGCTAAGAGAGTTGGTGAAATGAGTCACTTAATATATTTAGATACTGGCATATTCATTGGATTTTTACTAAAAGAAAGCCCAGAATACAGATCTTGTAAAGAAATAATTACTGCAATCAGAGAACAAAAACAAAAAGTACTTTTTTCAGTCTTAAATATTTCTGAAGTATTTTATATTCTGCAACGAGAACATGTAAGTACAGATAGAATTAGAAAAGCTATTGAAGAATTAGCAAAACTACCTTATGTTACACTAATTGAAGTACCTATTAAAATTGAACTAAATGCGCTTAAAATTGCAGAAAAATATAATATTGACTTAACCGATGCAACAACCTATTTGCTAATGAAAGAAAACAAAATAAAATTCATTTATGCTTTAGACAAACATTACGACCGATTCAAAGACCTTCAAAGGCTAACTGAATTAAAATATTAGTTGGAAAAAACCGAACCATTACAATAAACTATTTAAATAGCTGAATTATAATTAAAGTATGAAACAATTTTTCATTATTGGAACTTTACTTGTTTTATTAATTGCTGGATGCACTACCCCAATTCAAGTACCTGGAAACAATGATGAACCAGAACCAGTTATTACCGAAAAACCAGTTCTAGATGACAGCCAAGCTACAATTGAAGGAGTTAACCAAATTGTACAAGGTAATAGTCAATTTGGATTCAATCTATATTCTAAATTACCTCAAGATTCAAGCAATGTATTCTTTTCACCGTATAGTATTAGCACAGCCATTGCTATGGCTTATGAAGGAGCACAAGAACAAACAGCTCAAGAAATACAAACAGTATTCGGTTTCCCAGTAGACAATTCAGTTTTACGTTCCGCAAATGCAAGTATTTACAATAAATACAATAAAAAAGATTTGAATTACATTTTGTCTACAGCCAATGCTTTATGGGTGCAACAAGATTATACTTTGTTAGATAATTACAAAAATGTTGCCCAAAATTCTTACGGCGGAAAAGCAAGCAATGTAGACTTTGTTAACCAAACTGAACAAACAAGGCAAACTATTAATTCATGGGTTGAAAATGAAACTTATGGAAAAATCAAAAATTTATTCGGGCCAGGAAGTTTAACTCCAGATTATCGTTTGGTTATCACAAACGCAATTTATTTTAAAGGAAAATGGAAAGAAAAATTCAACGAAGAATCCACGGAAAATCAAGACTTTACTTTAGCCAATGGAAGTAAAGTACAAGTTCCAATGATGAGACAATTTAATGAAGATTTTAGATATGCTGAAACCAATGAATGGAAAGCGCTTGAAATGGATTACGAAGGAAACGATTTATCTATGTTAATTTTATTGCCCAAAGAAAATAATCTAACTGAACTTGAACAAAATTTAACTCTAGAATCTGTAAAAAATTTAAAAGAACAAATGAGCTATGAAACAACCAATGTATTTTTTCCAAGATTTAAATTCAATACAAAATATTCACTCAATGATTCTTTAGGCCAATTGGGAATGCCGACTGCGTTTTCAAATGCTGCTAATTTTTCAGGAATTACAGGTTCTCAAGACTTAAAAATTGGAATTGTAATTCACCAAGCATTTGTGGAAGTCAATGAAAAAGGAACTGAAGCAGCTGCAGCTACCGGGATAGGATTTGAATTAACCTCTGCTCCATTTGAACCGGAAGAACCTAAAGAATTCAAAGCAGACCATCCATTTATTTTCGTTATTCAAGACACAGAAACAGGCAATATTTTGTTTATGGGAAAAGTCAATAATCCTTTAAATTAAAAAAATAAAAAACTAAGTCCTAACAAAACAAATACTAGGCCTGCAATCTTGTGCAATAAAACATAATTCATTTTTTGGCTTAATATTTTTCCTGCAAAAATAGCTAAAGCAGACAAAATTAATAAAGCCAGCCAGGCACCCAAGAATACAAAAATTGGATTAAACTTGGTTGAAAACAATCCAGAAACTAACTGTGATTTATCGCCCATTTCTGCAATCAAAATTAAACTTAAACCAGAAAAAAATGGATTGCTTAATGTAGGCACTGTATCTGATTTTGCATGATCTAGCCAAGTTTTGACTCCAAATATAATAAATAAAACTCCTGCAATTAATTTAATCCAAGCAAACGGAATAACTGAAGAAATCCAAGAACCTAAAAAGACAGCCACAATCGTAGTGATTAAAAAAGCCAAACTTATGCCCAATAATAATTTTCCGTGTTCTTTGGTTTTTGAAGAAAGCACTAAAATAGTTAATTGTGTTTTGTCACCCAATTCACTTAAAGCAATGGTAAAAAAAGGCAATAAAAAATCAGTGATCATATAAAAATATTCTAAATCTAATGCTTTTTAAACTAGTTCTTCCTAAAGTTTAACATGGTTCGAGGAATTATTTTAGGAATTCAGTTACTGTTGGAATTGGGTTTAGCTTATTTTTTGGTTTTATTAATCTCCAATATTGCAGTATTTAATTTTGGAATGGAAACCATTCAACTGGTTATTGCTAGTTTGCTTTTTATAGGATTGCTAATTTTCACTGTGAAAAAATTACCGTATCAAGAATAGTTTCGAGGAATTGAAATGAAATTTGTTACAGAAATTGGTTACAGCAGTCCAAAAAAAACCATTGTACGCGGACATGACATTCAAGACTTAGTGAAAAATAATACGTTTACAGAAGGAATTTTTTTAACCTGGCAAGGAAGATTACCCAATGAAAAAGAACGAAAAATGCTAGATGCTATTCTGGTTTCCTGCATGGAACATGGACCCAATGCACCCACTATTTTGAGTTCCAGAATTGTAGCCAGTGCAGGTAATTCATTGAATGCCAGTGTAGCTGCCGGAGTATTAAGTGTCGGAGAACATCATGGTGGAGCCATTGAACAATGTGCTAAACTTTTTCAAGAACAAATAAACCAAACTGGAAAACAAATTGTGAAAGAATTTGAAGAAAAGAAAAAACGAATCCCTGGATATGGTCATAAAATTTACACCACAGATCCTAGGACAGTTCAATTATTGGAAATAGCACAAAAACTTGGATTCTTTGGAAAGTTTGTAAAATTAAGTTTAGAAATTGAAAAAGAATTAGAAACTTTAAAAGGAAAAAAACTATGCTTGAATGTAGATGGATGTATTGCTGCCTTGATGAGTGAATTAGGCTTTAGCTGGCAGTATGGCAAAGGTTTTTTCATTATTAGCAGAACCACTGGAATTATTGCGCATGCAGTTGAAGAAACTGTCAAAGAAAAGCCTTTCAGGAGATTGGATGAATCTGAAGTCGAATATATCGGCAAAAAATGATTCCAAATAATTAAAAAGGCACTGGACATCAAATAATTCATGGTTGAATTTCGAATTGAAAAAGATTCTTTGGGTGCAATAAATGTGCCAAAAGATGCATTTTATGGTTCTTTTACTGCAAGGGCTTCTGCTAATTTTCAATTATCCGAAAACAAATACCCACGAGCAATTTTGGAACAGTATGTTTGGCTTAAAATTACGGCAGCTCAAATAAATTTACAATTAGGTGTATTAAGCCAACGAAAAGCAAAGGCCATAGAGCAAGCAGGAAAAGAAATCTTAAATGGAAAATTTAAAGATCAATTTCAAATTGATGTATTTCAAGCTGGCGGCGGAACAGTTTACAATATGAATGTCAATGAAGTATTGGCCAATCGAGCGAATCAAATCTTGGGCGGAAAGTTAGGAGTTTATGATCTAGTTCATGCCAATGATGATGTCAATTTAGGGCAATCCAGCAATGATTTAGGACCCACAGCTATTCGATTAATGTGCTTGAAAGAATCACAAAAACTATTGAAAACTTTAACAAATCTGGAAAAATCTTTTTTAGTTCAATCCAAGAAACACAAAAACACAATTAAAAGCGGGCGAACTCATTTACAAGATGCTTTGCCAGTTTTTTTTGGACAAATCTTTGAAACCTATGCTTTAAGTATTCAAAAAAGTAGGGAAAGAATTCAAGAAAGTTTAATTCATTTACGTGAATTGGGCATTGGAGGAACTGCAGTTGGAACTGGATCAAATACACATTCCAAATTTCATTCTTTAATGGTTAAACAATTAAGCAAAAATTTAAACCTTAAATTGAAAACTTCTAAAAATTTATTTTATCACCAGCACAGTTCAGTGGAACAGTTGGCTTTTATGAATTCGTTAAGTGAATGCTGTATTGAGGCCAGTAAAATTTGCAATGACTTAAGACTACTGGCTTCAGGGCCTAGAACCGGATTTGCTGAAATTATTTTGCCTGAAGTAGAACCAGGGTCAAGTATTATGCCAGGAAAAGTTAATCCCAGTATTATAGAAGCAGTGCAAATGAGTTTAATGCAAGTGCAAGGATATGCAAAAACTACCGAATTGGCCAGTATGCAAACTCAATTGGAATTGCAGACATTTATGCCAGTCATTGCTTGGAATTGTTTGCAGGGAATTGAATTATTAAACAATGGTTTGGAATTATTGAATAAAAAATGCATTCAAGGAATTCAAATAGATAAAGAAAAATGCCAAACTTATTTTGAAAACAGTTTGTCTTTGGTTACTTTTTTAGCTCCAGTCATTGGTTATGTTAAATCAGCTCAATTGGCCAAACAAGCCATGAAAGAAAATAAAAGTATAAAACAAATTGTAATCGAAGACGGAATTATGACTGAAAAAGAATGGAATAATTTAATGAATCCAAAACAATTAACGAAAGCGAATTTAGAATTTTTAAATAAATTTAAAAAATAATGTGAAAAAATGAAGCCCAAATTTAGTGGAAAAGGAATTTTGTCTAAAAAACATGGGGCTGTTTTAAGCAGATTGTTGAAAGGAAAACAAAAACGAGCCATTGCCCGGGAATTGAATCTCAGTGAAGCTGGTGTGGAAACCCGATTGAATATTCTTTGGCCGTATCTTGGAGAAAGTACTCAGCAGTTGATTGAATCTAGGCGAAGAAGTTCAAAAACAGAAAAACCTACTTTGGATTCAAAAAAATTAATTGATTCTTTAGATCGGGAATTAGAAAGTAATCCAAATCTAAGTACTTTGAAAAAATTAGCAGAAGAATTTAAAGTTAAACCAGCAGTTATTTTGCATGAATTGAAATTGGCTGGAGTTTTTTTTAAACCAGAACTTGCAAGAAAATGGCTGGAATTCTGGAAAGAAGTAGCACGTGTAAGAAAATTACATTTAGTAGATCAAGCTCAAGTACTCCGAATTAGTCCGGAAAAAGTGCGTAAATTGCAGCGTCGATTTCAGCAAGGATTTCAAATAAAAGAAATGCGAACTTTTTTAAAAGAATTAACTAGAGCCGGTTGGTGGAAAAGTGATTATAGGTCTAAGCTTGGAGGGCGTGCAATTCAAAAAAGAGATTGGCAAGTCAAAGAAGATCTGGCTTTACTGAATAGTTTAGCTGAAGCATCCAGTGAAACATATGCCGCTTTGATGGGTTCACTTTTTAATCAATACGCCATCCAAGAGTATGCATTCAGGAAAAAAAATAAGCTGCCAATTCCCAAGTTAATTGCAACTATTGTCGAGGTAGATTCTACATGATTTTAAATTTGAGAAATTTAAAAACTTTTGAAAATTTAAGAAATTTCAACACTATTGTTGAAAACTTAATAGATTTTCAAAATCATAAAATTCAAGAGAATTTTATTGCTTTAAAAAACCAGGAGGTTTTTTAATGAATGAAAAAATAACAGAGTATCAAACAGATGTTTTAATTGTTGGATCCGGCGGATCTGGACTGCGGTGTGCCATTGAATTATGCGATCAAGGAATTAAAGATATTTTAGTTATTGGAAAATGCAAATTAGGAGAAGCCCACACCAAAGAAGCTGAAGGCGGAATTAATGCAGCTTTAGGAAATGTAGACAAAGAAGACAATTGGTTATGGCATGTAAAAGATACTTTAAGTGAAAGTGGTTATTTAGCCAATGGAAAACAAGCAGAATTGGTATGCAAAAATATGATTCCAGACATTCAAGAATTGCAAACCATGGGTGTTCCATTTAATCAAACAAAAAATGGAAAAATAAATCAAAGACAATTCGGAGGGCAAACATTTAATCGAACTTGTTTTGTAGGAGATTATACTGGAAAAGCAATATTGGAAACTTTAGTAAAACAGGTTCAAAAAAGAAAAATTAAAAATTTAGAAAATATTTATGTAACCCAGTTATTGGCCAGTAAAGGAAAAATTTCTGGAATCTTTGGACTTGATTTTGAATCAGGACAATTTGTACAAATTCAGGCAAAAATTGTTGTTTTGGCCACTGGAGGATATACTCGGGTGTACAAAACAGCCAGTTCAGATCAATTTGTGAATACAGGGGACAGTATTTGGCTTGCATTGAATGCTGGTTTAGAATTAAAGGACATGGAATTGGTTCAATTTCATCCAACTGGAATGGTTTGGCCGGAAGAAGCTCAAGGAAAATTGATTACCGAAGGAGTCAGAAGCGAAGGAGGATATTTGACAAATTCTAAAGGAGAACGATTCATGCAAAAATATGATTCTGAACGCATGGAATTAAGCACACGTGATCGAGTAGCTAGGGCAAATTTTTTTGAAATTCGCACAGGCAATACCACACCCCATGGCGGAGTTTGGTTAGATATAACACATAGAACACCCGAGTACATTGATGAACGCTTGCCGAAGATGATTCAACAATTCAAACAATACGGAAATGTAGATATCAAAACAGAAAAAATGGAAGTAGCTCCAACAGCCCATTATTCAATGGGTGGAATTGTAATTCAACCAGAAACAGGAGAAACTAAAATCAAAGGATTGTATGCCATCGGCGAAGCTACTGCAGGATTGCATGGCGGCAATAGGCTGGGGGGAAATTCTTTGGCTGAAATTATTGTTTGGGGAAAATTAGCCGGCAAAGATATTGCAAAAAAAGTAAAAAAATTTAAACAAATTAAAGTGAATTCAAAAATAGTTCAAAACGAAATTGAACGAATTCAAAACTTGTTTTCTGGAACAAAATCTAACCCAGTTGTTTTACGGACTGAACTGCAAAAACTCATGTGGAATCATGCAGGCGTTGTAAAAAATGAAAAAGATTTACAAAAAGGATTAACTGAATTAGCTATTTTAAAAGAATTAACTAAAAATGCAAAAATTAAAACTGGATTAAAAAATAATTTAGAACTAATTACTGTACTGGATCTAGAAGCTCAATTGGCAACCAGTGAATGTATTTTAAAAAGTGCTTTGGCTAGAAAAGAATCCAGAGGAGCTCATTACCGGGAAGACTTTTTAAAAACAAAAAAAGAATGGCTGGTTAATTTAATTTGCCGGCAAGACTTAAAAGGAAAAATTAAGTTAACAAAAAAGAAAGTAGTTAAACCCAGTGCTGAAGTTTTAAAATTTTTGAAAAAAATTAAAGAAAAATACGGTGAATGGAAAAACTAACTTTTGCATATTGGAAGAATTAATTATTTTTCTTCCAATTTTACAATTTTAATAATGGCCACAGGACAAGCATCGGCTGCATCCAAAGCTGCTTTGTAATCTTTTTCATCAATTATTTTTACAAAATTTCCATTTTCGTCTTGTGATTGTTTTAAGTCTGCTTTTCCGTCATTGGCCATTTCAAAGTCATTCGGAGACATGCCTACACAAGCGCCTGCACCAATGCATCCATTTCGATCATACACAATTTTATATTTCACCATTGTTTAGCCTCCAATAAAAGTAAACTAAAGAATAGAGTTAAAGTATTTAAAAAGGTTTTTAAGTTCAATTAAATTTAATAAGATTTAATGCCTTGTCTTTAGATGAAACCTAAAAGAATGGTACGTATCCAGCGGCCTAAAAGAAGATTAAAACAAAGACAGCCAAGATCAAGGCCTTTGGCGCGATTTCGGCATTTGCAGGAATACAATAAAGTTCATGGAGCTGAAATTTTAAGAAAAGTATTTGAACGATTGTCATTACAGGCAAGAAAAAGAATTGCCGTTAGTCCAGCAGTGTATGTGAAACCAGTTAAATTTGAAAGTGAATTATGTGCACGCTTGGAGACATTTGCACAAAAATGTCCTCAAGCTGAGCGAATTTTTGTGCGAGGAAATATTGTTTCTAGTACGCATAAAAATAGACCTGAAAAATGGAATATTGCACCTCGCGGACATTTTGATCCAAAAACAGGAGAACTGCTGTGGGATACACCGCCTTACTCCAATCGAGAATCATGGGCGGAAACAGAATGGCTAATTTATCCAACTCGTGGAAAAATGAAAATTAACCAAGATGGTGTGGTTGAAGTAAGAAAAATGGGTGGAAATACAATTGTAGTAGATATTCACAGTGCTGGATTATTGGACCTTGAATTAAGACGTGAAGGACCTGTATTTTTAGACTTTGCCAAAAATAAAGTGGATGGAAATGCTCCACAGAATTTTGCAGCAGTGCAAGAATTGATAGTTCGAATTATGCGGCAAAGAGAATTAGCTCGAATGTCGCATGGAAATACTTTAAAACTAAGATATGTCACTTGGAGAGATCAACCTGAGAAAATGGAATTTTACGATTGCCTACTAACGTAATTTGTTAAAAAATATGTTGGCAATGATGAGGTAAAAATCAATTTTTACTCCCATTTTTCTTTGATTAAATTTTCTTCTTTAAACCCTTGGGTTTTCATGAATTCAATTACTGAATCAATGGCTTTCGGCGGACCGCATAAATAAGTTTGAATTTCAGATTTAGGATTCTCAAATTGTGCATGTTCCATTACTATTTGAACATATCCTTGCTTTCCTTGAGACAAATCATGACTGGCAATAGAATGAACTTTAAAGTTCGAATGTTTTTTCATTAATTCTTTGAGTTCATTTTGATAAACAAAGCAAGTATTGTTTCTAAAACCATAAAATAAATGCATGAATCTTTTTTCGTTAGAATGCAGTAAATGCCGAATCATGGAAATCAAGGGAGCAATTCCTGTGCCTAAAGCTACAAAAGCAATTTCTTTAAAGTCATTACCTAAAACAAATTTACCCCAAGGGCCTTTCATATTCACAGTGTCTCCAATTTGTTTTTTGACTCCAACATGATTGGTTATTCCTGGAGTTTCATGTACTCGAATGCATAATTCAAGAGTTGATTCATGCGGTGCACTGGATAAAGAAAACGAAGCCCATTTTAATTGTAAATCATTGCCCCATAATTTATAATCATCGCAGGAAACCATGACAAACTGCCCAGGCTGATACGTAAATCCTGCGGGTTTTTCAAATCGAATGACTTGCAAATGATTTTGTTCATCTTGGCATTTTTCGACACTTAAAATTTTTGTTTTAAACTCAACTATATTCAGTCACCTTTTTTATCGTATTGGACAAACATTTACAGATAATTCTTCTGCTAAAGTTAAATTTTCAGAATAATCTACTGGCACGTCAATAATATGAATGCCTTCTGAATTTAAAGCTTTTTCAATGGTGGGTTTTAATTCTTCAGTTTTAGTAATTTTGTAACCATGGCATCCAAAGCTTTCAGCTAATTTTACAAAATCCGGATTGGTAAAAGTAGAACCAAATTGATTGTTCCATTTTTTTTGCTGTCTAGTTGTAATCGCACCATACATTCCGTCATCAAAAATAATTACTACAAAAGACAAACCTAAACGTTTGGCAGTCTCAAGTTCTTGGACATTCATTAAAAATCCACCGTCACCGCAGACTACAATTACTTTTTTATCCGGACAAGCTAATTTTGCTGCAATGGCGCCCGGCAAAGCAAAACCCATGCTGGCCAAGCCATTGGAAATCAAAACAGTATTGGGTTCATTGGTAAAATATTGTCTTGCCACCCATAATTTATGCGAACCCACGTCACTTAACACAATGTCTGAATCACTAGTGCAGGTACGTAAATCTGAAATAATTCTTTGCGGTTTTATCGGAAAGTTTGGATCTTTGCATTTTTGATGCAGTTTTTCTTTTAAAACTTCTTTCATGGTCTTGGCATACGTTGTATCATTTTGAGTAATGCGAACAGTACTTAATCTTTCTAAAGTTTCTTTAATGTCTGCAATAATTTCCAATTCAGGCAAATAACAATTATCTACTTCTGCAGACAAAGTATTCATGTGCAAAATTTTCTTTCCGCAAGTGGCATTAAATTTTTCCGGAGGAGATTCAACTAAATCATAGCCTATGGCAATAATTAAATCTGATTCTGCTACAGCACATAAAGCATAATCTTTAGAATGCAGCATTCCAATGGTAAATAAATTTAATTCATAATCATTGGGAACTACTCCTTTGCTCATATACGTATTGACTACAGGCAATTGATTGATTTCAATAAATTTTCTTAATTGCTGACTGGCTTTGTTTCGAATCACTCCGTTTCCAATTAAAACTATGGGAGTTTTTGCTTTAGAAATTAATTCAACTGCAGTACGTAAATCTGTTTCTTGAGGATGCGAATAATACGTTTTTGTTACAGGCAAAGGTTCACTGAATGCTTCAGCTTCTGATACGTCTTCGGGTAATTCAATATGGGTTGCTCCAGGTCTTTCACTTTGAGCAATTTTGAATGCTTTGCGGACAATTTCTGGAATTGAATTTGGAGAAACAATCGAAGTATTCCATTTGGTAATGGGCTCGAACATTTTTACAATGTCAATAAATTGATGGCTTTCTTTATGGCCTCGAGATAAGCTTCCTTGGCCTGTAATTGCAACTACTGGTGCTGCATCTAATTGTGCATCTGCTATCCCAGTAACTAAATTTGTGGCACCTGGGCCTAAAGTTCCTAAGCAAACTCCAGCTTTGCCAGTTAATCTGCCATAAACATCTGCCATAAAAGCAGCGCCTTGCTCATGCCGAACTGTAATAAATTTGATTTTTTTACTTTCACTTAAAGCCTGCGTAAAATACAATGTTTCTTCTCCAGGCAAACCAAAAATGTATTCCACGCCTTCATTTTCTAAACATTTAACCAATAATTCGGAAGCATTCATAGACATCAAAAAGTATGTATTATTGGCAAAAAATACATAAAAAGGCATTGGTGCAAATTTAGAAAATTGGACTTATTTAGTCAAATGGCACAGCTACAATATCTACTTTGAGTTTTGCAATTTTTTCTGAACTTTCTTGTCCTGCAATAGGATAAGGTTCTATTGAAATTAGAGAAATTAAATATTGGTTTCCTATTTTGTCTTTGCGTGTAAAAGTCTGCGAAGAATTGGTGTCTAAAGTCAAAGTAATATTTTCTACTAAAATAGCATCTTGTTTTATTTCGAGAATTGTTTTTCCTTCTCCTTGCCAGACGCAGGTAACCTTTGAAGGACATCTAGAATCTTGAATTTCAATTAATTTAATTTCTAAATTATCTGAAAATTTTGCAGTTTGCCCTTGTGCTAAATTAAATTCTTCTTCGAATTTAGCATTTACAAAATTAGTTGGATTAACTGGTGGTTGAGTTACACAACCTAAAACCAGAACAATGAGTAAAGCATAAACTGCAATAATTGTTTTCATAAAAGAATATTGGGCAAGGGTTAATTAAAAACTGTTGGAATGGTTCGGTTTCAGCCAAACTATTGTTTTAGTTCAGTAATCAATACTTTTAATTCAGTAAATTCTTCAATTGCATATTTAGGCCCTTCTCTACCAAAACCAGAATCTTTAATTCCACCGTACGGCTGATTGTCTGCACGAAAAGTTGGAGTTTCATTAATTAAAACTCCGCCGACATCTAATTCTTCAAAGGCTTGCAAAGCCTTATTGGAGTCTTGAGTAAATATTCCAGCCTGCAAACCATACTTTGAATCATTTACTAAATTCAATGCTTGCTTAAAAGAATCATAACTAACCAAAACTTTGACTGGGGCAAAAATTTCTTCCGAATAACATTTGCTTTTTGGATTTACATTGGCAAGCAAAGTTGGATAAAATAAATTTTTTTCTCTTTTCCCGCCCAGCAAAATTTTTGCACCTTCTTGGACTGCTTCCTGAAGCCATTGTTCTACACGTTCAGCTGAACTTAAGTCAATCATAGGCCCAACCATTACTTCAGGGTCTGCTGGGTTTCCGATTTTTAATTTTTGAATTTCTTGAATTAATAATACTTTAAATTTTTCATACACTTTTTTTTGTACAAAAATTCTTTGCGAACTAATACAGGATTGTCCAGCATATGCATACATGGCTGGCGCTAATTTTTTTGCAGCAAGCTCTAGATTAGCGTCATCGTGAACAATAACTGCCGCATTACCTCCCAATTCCAGCAAGACGCGTTTTTTGCCAGCATTATTTTTTAAATTCCAGCCCACACTGGCAGAACCAGTAAAAGATAAAACTTTTATTCGTTCATCTTGAATTAAAAAATCCAAAGATTGTTTATCACTGCGATCAATTGGAAGAACTGATATTGCTTGTTTTGGCCAACCGGACTCCAATGCAATTTCAGCTAATTTAAATGAACTTAAAGGAGTACGCTCTGCTGGCTTTAGAATAATGGGACAACCGGCAGCAATGGCAGGCCCTAGTTTATGACAAACTAAATTTAATGGAAAATTAAATGGCGAAATTCCTATGATTGAACCGATGGGAAAACGTTTAATTTTTCCTGTTTTACTTGAATCAATTTCAATAATTTGTTCAGTTAGTTTCAAAGATTCTTCTGCAGACAAACGCAAAGTAACTATAGCTCGGTCTACTTCTTTTAAAGCCAAAGAAATAGGTTTTCCAGCTTCTTCTGAAATTATTTTAGCCAATTCACTTTTTTGTTGTGTAATTAAATCAGCCATTTTGAGCAAAATTTTATTTCTTTCCAGTAAACTTAAATTTTTAGTAATCTGAAAAGATTCAGTGGTTAATTCCACTGCTTTTTGCACTTGTTCAAAAGAAGGCATGCATACTGTTGCAATTTCTGTTTGATTCCATGGATTCACTACAGGATAAGTTTCTTGGGTTTCAGTCCAAGTTCCAGCCAATAAAAATTTCTGAGCTAACATTTTAGAATTGGCTTGAAAACAATATATAAATCTAATTCAGCCTAGTTTTTGTATGAGCAATTTTATTTTAGCAATTTCCGGAAGCCCAAAAAAAGGAAATACAGACACTATGCTAGAGCAAACAGTTAAGGGAGCAGAAAGCACTGGCTTGAAAGTAAAAACTATTTTTTTGCGTGACTTAAACTTTTCAGGCTGCTGCGGCTGGACAGATTGTTTTTATGAAGGCTATTGTAAAATAGATGATGAAATGCAAAACGTGTATAAAGATTTATTGACTTGTTCTGGCTTGATTTTAGCCAGCCCAAATTATTTCAACAGCGTTTCTGGTTTAATGAAAAATTTTATTGATCGAACCAATCCCTATGCTTTGAAAAAACAATTGGCTGGAAAAAAAGCAATTTTGTTGACTTGTGGCGGTTGGTCTTTGGACAGTATTCAAAAAACAGAAGATTATTTAAGAGAAATTTGCAGAATTCATAAAATTGAAGTTTTGGGTGCACAGAAAATCAAAGCAGATTATCCGAATGAAGCTCAAGAGCAAATTAAAGAATTAGAAAACTGTTTTGAATTAGGAAAACTGTTAGGCAAAAGTTTGATTTAATTTTTAGGCATTGCTTTCAAGTCCATGTAAAAAAATTCCCATAAATGACCATTCAGATCCTGAAAACCTCGGCCATACATCCAGCCATGATCTTGGGGTTCGCGATATTCTAAAGCGCCAGCTTGAATGGCTGTGTTAACCAAAGAATCTACTTCTTTTCTACTATCTACAGATATGCCAATAATTGCTTCAGTATTTTTGCTTGCATCACAGATTTGTTTTTTAATAAATGTTTGAAAAAAGGGTTCAACCAATAGCATGACATAAATAGTTTCTGAAACAATCATGCAAGTTGCATGTTTATCAGTAAATTGCGGATTGAATGTGAATCCTAATTTTGTAAAAAATTCAATGGTTTTATTTAAGTCTTTTACAGACAAATTCAAAAACATTTGTTTAGGCATGTATTCTATAAGATGTTAAATGGATTTAAATCTTTCCAAAAAACGCAAAAGAATAACTTTTTTAACTCTAAAAACACTCATTCTAATGTATGGCTTACGAGCTTGCTTTAAGTTTTGGAATTATTTTGGCTTTGGTGCACTTTTTCAGCGATAAAATTGAACAATTATTCGAGCAGAAAAAAATTGATTTTATTTCGTTTTCTGCAGGAATTTCTACAGCTTATTTGTTTTTAGTGCTATTACCTGACTTGTATACAGGTTATCAGTTATTGAATTCATTTATTTTTTTGCTGGTATTGTTGGGATTTACTGTTTTTCACTTAACTGAAAAATGGGTTTATCAAAACACCAGTGCTTTGGGTGATTTACGACATAAATTAAAAGAAGTACATGGAGTCACTTGGTTTGTGTATCATGGAGTATTGGGAATTCTTTTGGCTGAATTAACTCAAAGCAATCCAATTATGGGAATGTTATTTTTTGTGCCTATCTTGTTTCACACCGGAATTAGTACTTTTTCGCTAGAGCAATTGCATGACAAATTAAAATATCATTTACCAGCACGTGCATTATTGTCCGTGTCCACTTTGGCTGGAATTTTACTGGCATCTCAATTAGCCATTCCTTCTTTGGTTACTTGGATTTTATATGCTTTAATCGGAGGAGCTTTATTCTTTATTGTAATCCGCGAATACATTCCGCCGGAAAGACAAGGAAATCCGCGCATGTATTTTATTGCAACCATGGGGTTTGCAATATTAGTATTTGTTTTAAATAACCTGAAACTAATATAATTTATATGCGAAAACCTGTTTCCAGAAGACCTAGCGCAAAAGTTCATCGAATTGCAAGAATGGTAATTTTAGGTAGTTTAGCTGGAGCTAATTTAGGACCACATTCAGCAAAACCTTCAACTCCAGTTGTACAGCGTGCAGGAAGATTAAGACACGATGCATTTTTGCAAGAACAACTGAAAGCCAGGTCGCGTGGAATTGAAAAAGTACGAAAAGAAGAAGCACGCAAAAAAGCAGAAGAATTAGAACGACAAAGATTGGAAGAAGTTCGAATAAAAAAAGAAGCAGAAGAAAGAATTGCACGAAAAGAAAAATGGCAAAAAAGTTTGGAAACATTAAAACGGGTTACACTGCAAATAAGACGTACGCGAATTTCCAGCAGATTTATGCGACAAAATTTGTCTAAATTTAAAAAATATTTAGATGAAAATGCAAGAGCATTGCATAAAAAAATGCGAAAACATGAATGGGAAACTGGCGGGGTAGTTTTAATCGAACGTGGAAAAGTAAAAATGATTGATTTACCGGATCCAGAAGATACAAAAATACGCGGATGGTTAGCAGAATTAAAGAAAGGGAATCTAACTAATTTTTCAGATATTCGTACAGCGATTCTGGAAAGATTTGAACGAGAAAAAGTAGGGGCTAGACCCAGTATTCAAATTGAAGTAGATGCAGATATTGAGGAAGCCCATCAGATTCAAAAAGAACTTGCTGAAGAAAGAAATGGGAAACCTGTTTCAAAAAATAGAAGAAAATCTATTTTGGATTTTTTAAAATACCATTTAGATATTGTTGGCCGGCATAGTTACAGTGGGTTGGCCAATAATTACTTAATTGATGAAGCCTATGCTTCTGCTTTTGATGAACAATCCGACAGTAGATATTTTGGAAGCTGGCATGTGCATACTCTTGGAAGCCCAGCCAGTAAACAAGATATTCAAGGAAGTACTGCATGGGGCCCTAAAATTGTTTTTTCACCTACTCGAACCGGAATGAAAGTGCATATTCTTCAATTAGGTCGAGTAACGAATACCTACACGTATACTTTTAGATAACAAAAACACTTTTTGCCGAAATGATTTGAAAAATTTCAAATAGGTATTTAATGGTTTCAGTCTTTTGAGGATAAGAAACTAAGTGAGATTATGAAAGGTTATGCAATTGAAAAAGTTGAAAATGGAAAGTTAGTCAAAATTAAAGTAGATTTTGATGAACGCATTAATTCAATTCAAATCTTGGGAGACTTTTTCTTGCATCCCGAAGAATCCATTTTTGAAATGGAAAAACAACTCAAAGGAATTCCGTCCAGTCAAAGTCAGGAATCGATTCAGTTGATTTTAGAAAATTATTTGAAAACAAGTCATGCCAAATTAATTGGAATGACTGCAGAAGCAATTGCACGCACTGTAAAAAAGGCAATGAATGAAGGTGTTCAAAAATGACTTGGCGTGTCGTAAAACTAGAAGAACATTCAGCTGAATTAAATATGGCAATCGATGAAGCTGTTTGTGAATTTGTTGCAAACGGAAAATCTAAAGCAACTATTCGTTTCTATAAATGGAAACCGAGTGCAGTCAGTATTGGATATTTTCAAAGCTTAGAAGATGAGGTTGACGTACGATTATGCAAAGATTTAGGATTTGATTTTGTTCGAAGAAGAACTGGCGGCGGAGCAGTCTATCATGACGCTAAAGGAGAAATAACATACAGTGTAATTGCTCCTGAAAAAATTTTCCCAAAAGGAATTACGGAAAGTTATCATGTAATTTGCGGATGGATTGTGGATTCATTAAACGAGCTGGGAATCACTGCAGAGTTTAAGCCTATTAATGACATTATTACACATGGAAAAAAGATTTCTGGAAATGCTCAAACAAGAAGAAACGGAGTACTATTACAGCACGGTACTATCTTGTATGATTTAGATGTAGAAACCATGTTTCGCTTGTTAAAAGTTCCTAAAGAAAAAATCTCCGATAAAATGATCTCCGATGTCAAACAAAGAGTCACTAGTATTCGAGATATTAAAGGAGATTCTGTTTCTGAAATGAATGTTGCAGCTGCATTGGAAAAAGGATTCACAAATGGGAAAGAATTTGAGTATGGGAAATGGACCAAAGAAGAACTTGTACGAGCACATGAATTGGTTAAAGAAAGATATTCTAAACAAGAATGGAATTTCATGCGATAAATACTGAAAAGCTTTTAAAGAACAAAACAAAGAATACTTGTATGCCTTTACCTATTAAACGAAGACCTAAATTGCGAGTTGTTCAATTTCATGAAATGGATCGAGAACAAGCTAGAGCTGATTTGCGCAGACGAATTGATTTAATGAATCAAGTAGGCAAACATTTATTGCCGGAAGTTCGGTTAGTGAATGCATTAACTGAACTTAGGATAGGCAATTTGGATCCTCAAGTGATTGCTGCTTTACGATCTCTTGCAAAAAATGGAACACGAAATCAGCAAGCAAGAGCACGAAAGGCATTGGGTAAATTTAAACTAGGCAAAAGACAAGTTTCCAAAGAAGGACATGCTTAAGGAAAATCATTTATTCTTGTTCTAACCTAAACTAGATATGCCTAAACATGGAGTCATTTCAAGTTTACGGAGAAAAAAACCAGGTGAACGTGGATATGAGCACACGGTTAAATTAAGAAAACAATTAAAAGAAGATTTACGGTTGGCACGTAGATTGCATAATCCAAACAATGAGTCATACGGCCAGCTTGGAACAAACTATAGGCGTCTTAGGCTAATGTTCAAAGCACATTTTGAAGAATTTTTAGCAAGAAAAAAAAGGCAAGTCAGAGAAGAACGAACACATAATTCAAATGCCAAACTCAGATGGCTGGATATTGGCCCAGGTTTACCGGAAAATTTTTTGTCTGATTTTGATAAAATAGATCCATCCAGACTATTGGTTGAATTTCATACTTTAGGCCCTCAAGCAGTTAATCCCAAACGAAAACCTGAAATGCGAATGCGGGAAATTAAATTAAGCGAAGGGAGAACAGAACAAATTCGGAGACACGAATTAAATCCAGACTATAATCCATTGTTTACTCATCACGTAGGCGCTATTGAAACCTATGATCCCAGAAAACTGGGCGGAAAATTTGATTGTATTGTGTCAACCGGAACTCTTTTTTATGGAAAACAAATTACCGAAGTTCTTCCCAAAATTTGCGATTTATTAAATCATCAAGGCCGTGCATTTTTACAAGTTGGATTTGATGTTCCTGCTTTGATTGAATTTTTAAGAACTAACCTTCCAGTAAATTATGAATTACGGCAATTTAATAAAACTTTTTTAATGATTGAACGAGTTCACTAAGTATTAGTGTTTCTTTTTGCCTTGGTGTACACATTTGCCTAAAGCATCTTCTGCTGCTTCCATAATGGCTTCCGGCATGGTTGGATGCGGATGAATTACTGAAGCTAAATCTTCTAATTGGGCAGCCATTTCAATAGCTAAAGCACATTCACTAATTAAGTCTGAAGCATGTTCGCCTACAATTTGGATTCCTAAAACAATTTGAGATTCTTGGTCAGCAACAATTTTTACAAAACCTTCTGTTTTATTCATGGTTAAAGCTCGACCTAAAGCTTTGAATGGAAACTTTCCAATAACTACAGTATATCCTTGCGCTTTGGCTTCATGTTCTTGCAATCCAACATAAGCAATTTCTGGATCTGTAAATACTACGGCTGGAACCACGTGATTATCAAAAGCAACATTATGGCCGGCAATCACTTCAGCTGCAATCTTTGCTTGCCTGGAAGCTTTATGCGCTAACATTGGATTTCCTGTAATGTCTCCAATGGCAAAAATTCGATTATCGGTTGTTCTGCATTGTTCATTAATTATCATAAAACCTTTTTCATCCAATTGAACTTTAGTGGTGTCTAATTGAAGTCCTTCCGAGTAAGGTTTTCTTCCAACTGCAACCAAAACTTTTTCAACTTCGATTGAAAATTTTTCTCCTTTATTTTTTGGATTCACCGACAAAATAACTGAGTTGTCTTTTTTTTCACATCCTTCAACAGCGGATTGTAGTAAAATTTTAACTCCATATTTTTCGAGTTGCTTTTGTAATGGCACAATTAATTCAGGGTCTGTACCCGGCAATAACTGGTCTCCTAATTCAATGATTGTAACTTTGCATCCAAGTTTAGCGTATACAATTCCTAATTCTAATCCAATGTATCCTCCGCCGACTACTGCCAAAGATTCTGGAGCATCGCGTAAAGCCAAAGCGCCTGTTGAACTTAAAATTTGGCGTTCATCAAATTTCATGAAAGGCAATTCAACTGGTTTAGAACCAGTGGCAATAATACAGTAATCAAATTCTACAGTTGCTACATTTTTGTCATTCGGAATTCCAAGAGTACGAGAATCTTTAAAGAATGCTTTTCCTTTCAATATTTCCACACCATAATTTTTGCATAAAAAAGCAATTCCTTCAACCAATTTTTTGACTACATCTTTTTTCCAAGACTGCATTTTTTCAGTATCCAAAGAAACAGCTTGAGCACTAATTCCAAAGAGTTGACTTTCTTCAATATTTCGAAAAAATGAGCTTGCGTGAATTAATGCTTTGCTGGGAATGCAGCCAACATTCAAACAAACTCCGCCCAATTCTGTGTCTTCAATTAAAATTACCGATTTACCTAATTGTGCTGCGCGTAAAGCTGCTACATATCCACCTGGGCCGGAGCCAATAATGGCTACATCGTATTTGACTGCAATATCACCCATCACCATGTTACATCACAATAAGTAATGTATATTATAAAGTTTGAATTTAAAATAGTAATTGATTGATTATGCTCAAAAGACCTAGAATTCGACAGCCTGTGAATAAACGAATTGAAAAACAAAGAAAACGCGGAGTAATTCCAAGTTTGTATGGATTTTTTGACCGAAAATATTCACATTTAATTGATTCACCGCGAAAAAGATTGAAGGACAGTATTCGAATGGCCCGCAAACATCAAATGCCTACAGGCACGTATTACAGCACGGTTGGCGGACATTATGCAAATATGGATCACTATTTTGGAAAACTATTTGAAAGCTTTATTCAAGGACAAATTAAATTAACTCAAGCACAAGGACTTAAGCCTGTGCGAATTTTAGATATTGGTCCAGGACTAACAGAACGTTTTATGCATGGCTTGCGTAGATTGGATCCAACTTTAAAGCATATGCAAATTCACACCATTTCTCCGGAGCAAATTAATCCAAAAACAAGAAGAACGCAAAATGTTCAAAGAGTTTTGACTTTAAGCAGTGGAGAAAGATTACCTGTCTTTGAACAAGAACCCAATCCAAACTACGAAAAAAGATTAAGACACCATGTTCAAGCGATTGAAACAATTAATCCTAAAAAATTCAAACGAAAATTTGATGTAATTGTTTCAGTTTGGGGAGGTACACGATATGCTATTGAACCAGTAACTGAAACTATTATTAAAGTCGCACGATTATTGAATCCGAAAGGCAAAGCATTTTTGCATACAGCTACATTGCGTCCTGCTGATTTAGAAATATTGGAAAAAGAATTGGGAAAAAATTATGACATAAAAATAACAGATGGATCGAGAAAAACATTTGCTACGGCAATTATTATTACACGAAAAAGATGATAAATTCAAAATGTTACGAAAAAGAATTACTGGAAAAAATAATCTTAAATTACGTCAACCAGCATTAGCCCAGGATCTTGCAAATATTTAATGACGTCATTCAAGAAACGTGCTGCTTCTGCTCCGTCAATAATTCTGTGATCAAAGGTTACTGTCAAATTCATCATTTTGCGTACAACAATTTCGCTGTTGCGTACAACTGCTCGGTCTACAATTTTATAAATTCCTAAAATTCCAACTTCTGGATAATTCAATACAGGCGTAGCCATAATTCCGCCAGCTGAACCAATATTAGTAATTGTGAATGTTCCGCCATGCATGTCTTCTGGTTTTAGTTTTCGTTCTCTGGCTAAAGTTGCTTTTTCTTGAATTTCTTTAGCTAATTGTAAAATGCTTTTTTTGTCTGCATCTTTTAAAACAAAAACCATTAATCCTTCAGCAGTGTCTACAGCAATTCCTATATTGTAATATTTTTTCAAAACAATTTCTTTGGTTGTGTCATCTACACTGGCATTCAAAAAAGTATGATCTTTCAAGGAAGCAACCAAAGATTTGATAATAAAAGGCAAAAAAGTTAGTTTGACTCCGCGTTTTTCAGCATCTGCTTTTTGTCTTTCTCGTAAAATAACCAAGTCTGTTACATCGCATTCATCTAAATGAGTCACTTGCGGTGCAGTATACACAGACTGAATCATATGGTCTGCAACTGCTTTTCGCACACCCTTAAATGGAATGCGTTCAACTGTTCCTTCGGTTTTTATTGCAACAGCTTTCATTTCTCTGGCTGGTTGAGTATGTGCAGTCATAGTTGTTGAGGTTGGCACAGAAGTTTTTGTTACTGGTTTTTCATTGGCTGCATTGGCTACATCTTCGTCTGTAATTCGTCCACCTGGGCCAGTGCCTTGAATGTTTTCTAAATTAACATTTAATTCGCGTGCCAGTTTTCTTGTAGCTGGAGTTGCTAAAATTCTTCCAATCGATACAGTTGATTGTGCTTGTTGGACTGGCATAGGTGCAGTTTGTTTAATTGGTTGAGACTGAACATGAACTTGTGATTGTGCAGGTGTTGTTGGAACTTTTTCTCCAGTTTCTCCAAAAGTTACAATTACATTTCCTACTGTAATAATTTCTCCAGCTTTAGCGTGTAATTTTAAAATAGTTCCAGTTTTAGGGCTAGGAATTTCTACAACTGCTTTATCGGTTTCTACTTCAGCTAAAGGCTGGTCTTCTTTAATAGAATCTCCTTCTTGAACCATCCATTTCAGCAAAGTTCCTTCATGGATTCCTTCACCTACATCTGGAAACTTAAATTCGTAAACCATAATAATCCTTGATACTGTTTTACTATTTTCACTAATTTATTATTTTTACTAATAGTTCATTAATTCATTAATTGCTTTTCTTACTCTAAAACTATCTGGTAAATAATAATGTTCGGATTTAGCATACGGGAAAGGAACATCTAAGCCTGTGACTCTTTTAGGTGGAGCTTGCAAACTCAAGAATGCTTTTTCGTTCACCATGGCAATTAATTCTGCAGCAAATCCTGCAATTTTTTGAGCTTCGTGTACAATTAATAATCTTCCAGTTTTTTGCACAGAATCTAAAACTGTTTTTCGATCCAAAGGAGCTAAAGTTCTTAAGTCAATTAATTCAATGGAATAATTTTGATTTTTTTCTTTCAATTCTTTTAATGCATCTAAACAAACTCTTGTCATTCCACCATAAGTTACTAAAGTTAAATCTGTTCCTTCTTGAATAATTTTTGCTTGGCCAATCGGAACTGTATACAATTCTTCCGGCACTTCTTCTTTGAATGCTCTATAATATCTTTTAGGTTCCATGTAAATAACTGGATCAGGATCTCGAATAGCAGAAACCAATAATCCTTTAGCATCCAAGGGATTGCTGGGAATTACAACTTTTAATCCAGCTGTATGAACATAATAAGTTTCAGGTGCTTCTGAATGATGTTCTAAGGCTTTAA
>JAUSKK010000053.1 GCA_030649345.1 Candidatus Iainarchaeum sp.
CAAACTTAACTTTGACTCAATAGTATCTAATATTCGGTCAATTCCAAAAGATATCCCGCAAGCCTTCAAATCTTGCCCGCCTAAGATACTAATTAACTGATCGTATCTTCCTCCGCCTCCGATGGATGGCCCTTGTTTAACTTTGACTTCAAATACCAGTCCAGTATAATATCCTAAGCCTCGCGCTAAACTAAAATCCAAGCACACAAATTTTTCTAAACTAATTTCTTTAGCTAAATCCATGAATTGCTCCAATTCTTGTACTCCATCTAAATTTGCTTTTTTTTCTTTCAAAAATTTCTTTACAATACTCAACTCTTTTTCTGCACACCATTTCAAAATATTTGCATTCAGTCCTTTTTCATTTAATTCTTTTTCAACACCTGTTTTTCCAATTTTATCTAATTTATCAATACTTCTAAAACAATCATTCACTTTTCCTTTTTCAATTCCGCAAGCTACAGCTAGGCTTTCCAATAATTTTCTGGAATTGACTACAACTTCAAAATCTATTTTTAATTTTTGACAAATTTGTACTGCTATTCCCAAGCATTCCAATTCACACAACAAGCTAGAGCTTCCAATAATATCTACATCGGCTTGTGTAAATTCTCTATATCTTTTTTCTCCCGGCTTATCGTATCTATACACTCGTTCAATGGCATATCTCTTAAACGGCAAACTCATCGAGGTACTATTTGCTGCAACTACGCGAGCTAAAGGTACAGTTAAATCAAATCTTAATCCTACATCTCGTTCTGCTTTGTCTTTGAATGCATAAATTTCTTCCACTATAGCTTCGCCGGCTCCGCCTTTTTTAGTTAAAGTTTCCAAATATTCTAAAGCTGGAGTTTCCATTGGCTTAAAGCCATAGCTTACAAAAACCTCTCTGCAAATATTTTCAATATACTTTTTCTTTCTTGCTCTTTCCGGCAAAAAATCCTGCATTCCTTTAATGGTTTGAGTCATATTATTTTCCTTCTTTAAGATTTCTTTGTCCTTCTTCTTCAATTACTCTTCCAATTTCAGCTCGCATTCTAGGTCCAGCAGCTAAAGGAATTATTACATCGGCTAAAATTCCATTGTAATGACTGGAAGGCATCCAAATTCTTGAATTCTGTCCAATCGGATAACCTGTAATAAAACCATCGCTATAATCTGAGTACGTGTACCTATATCCTCGTTCTTTCCAGCGTTCTCCACGCGGAAGAGCTCCAGTTTGCACTTCACTTATCTGAGTAAAGTTAAGCCACTCACTTTGTCTAAATTGCCATCGCAACCAATGTTTTTCGTCATTGGATGCTCGTCTGTTTTCTCTAACTGAGGCATTCGCTAAATCATCTCTTGCGATTCCACCCAATCTTTTTTTCTGGCTCCAAAAATTTCCCTCAGTTTCATTGAATTTTTTTGCCTCTGCTCTATTTTCTAAATTTCTCATAAAACGATTGTAGGCAACAATGAATACACTTTGTTGATAGTAACGATTGCTTTTCATTTGTTCTAAAACTTTTAGTACTCCTGGTTTTCCAGTTAATCCTTTTGGAATCACGCGTTCTATTGCTTTATCTATAGTCTCCTTAACTTTTTTGTCTCTTTGACTTTCTGCAAAATCGCGTAATTTCAATACTTTTCCCCCGCGTGTGTTTTCTATTCTTTCTGCTCTTCTTTGAGCTGCTTGAATTCCTAGTGTATAGTCTGCGATTCCTGCAGCAACTCCTGCTATTGCCAATCCTGTTATGATTCTAGAAGCACGAGGTCTAGGTCTGCCTGTTCTTTTTGCTAATTTTCCTTTTTCAGGTTCTACTGCAACAACAGTTGGAGCTGTTGTGCTTGAACTAGCTGAAATTATTTGAGTTGGTGGTACGTTTTTTCCTAAAACTTTTCTTTGCAAACTGCGAATTTCTTGTAGAGTTAAATTTCTTCCATTAGGTCCAATTTTTCGTGTGCGAATTGCTTGGGTTATTATTTCTCGTTTTCTTCTTGGACCCAATCTTGTTTTTTTTAATTGCATACTTTCACATCTTTATTTTTTGTTTTTAAACTTTCAGTGCAATGCTAAAGCATTGCACAATTCTTTTTCTTTTGGCAACTTACATTTTCTTTTTCTTGCCAAGAAAAAGAAAAGGCAGGACCGCGGCCGAGAATCGAACTCGGGTCCGAAGCTATCAGCAACAACTTTTTGTTGTTCACGGAAAAGGTTCGCGCGGAGCGCAATTTTTCGTAAACCTTTTTCTAAAAGGTTTCGCCGAAGGCCTTTTCCGTTAACGCTTTTTTGCGTTAGCAAAAAAGGGTTACCACAGGCTTCTATTCTACCTCTAAACTACCGCAGTCATACGAAACCGCGGGAACCAAAGTTCAACAGAAAACTACTGTTTTCTGTGCCTTACAAAACCATTGGTTTTGTTTGGTCCCCTCAGTTTGAGGTTCCTCCTGATCCCCTTCCTTGATTATAGGGCAATCTGAAGAAACGTGTATAATTAAAAGTACTTAAAAAAGTAGTTAAAACTTGCTTGTTTGGGTTTAAAAAAAAGAAATTCAACAAATTAGTCTTATTTAGAGCTAATTCATTGTTTTCGGTGTTGTTTTTAGCATCCGCATCCTGGGCCTCTGCATCCGCAGCCTGGTCCAAGATGAAGTAAATCACTTAATTTTATCATATACTAATAGTCTTTGCTTGTATTTAAAAAAGTTTCTTTGATTCAAATAAGTATATGGGAGAACCGCATTTAATTAAGCCTATTTTGTTGTCATTTGTTTTTTTGATTATTGTGGTTTTTTTAGCTGCTGTAGCTGTTACTGCATTGATTGAAGGTTTGTTGATTCATTTAACCGGAAATATGCTGGGTGCTGGTTTGTATTATTTAATTTCCATGACTGCCATTGCTTTAGGTATTACTGTATACAAAATTGGTGCTTCCAGCATTAAGGCCTTAGATGTTTACGCCTAATTTTTATAACGAATTTTCCTGCCGGCTATGTCTTTAAATACATTAAACCCATTTAATAGTGTGAGCAAATTTTATGAAACCAGTTAATACATTAGCTATTGTTTTTGCAGTTTTATTAATTATTTTAGGGTTTGTTTTGTTTATTGTTCCGCCTCAGCCTGGAACTGCTGGGCCTTTTACTGGTCAAAATTCTTTGCGCATGAAATTGGTTTCTTCAGATAATGTTCCGTTAGAGAATGTTCGTGTTGAATTAATTGATTTAAATTCCAATCAAGTGGTTTCCACTCAGACTGCTTCAGAAGATGGAACTGTTAATTTTGAAGGAGTCAATCCAGAAACAGATTATGCTGTTACTGTAATCTCTGGATCTAATGAACACGGAACCCAAGTAAGAACTACTAGTGTTGTTTCTGCAGTGAGTGATTCTACTGGAACCAATTCTAGTCCGCGTGTTTTAGAAGTATCCAATCAAACAGTACGCGAAGTTGTTGCAAGCACTGAAACCAGTTTACGAGTAACTGTTTTGGATTCTTCCAATCGTACTCCTTTAAGCAATGCACAAATTCAATTAACTCAAAACAATCAAACAGTTTCCAATACAACTACAGCTCCGACATTTATTTTTTCCACAGTATCTCCTGGAACCAGTTCTTTATCTATTTCTTTAACAGGATATGTAACGTATGTTCAATCGGTTACAATTGCTCAAGGAAGCAATCGTTTAACTGTTAATTTACTTCGATTGAATGATGATTTATCTGGAACTACAGATACTGATTCTGGAACCAGTACTTCAGATAATTCAGATAATGTTAATGATTCTCAAATCAACAATTCAGATAATTCTCAAGACACTGGAACCAATCAAGATGGAACTCAAGTTACAAAATTTTCTTTATTGTTTGCAGTTACCAATACAGAAACTTCGCAACCTGTACAAAATGCAATTGTGACTTTAAAAAATTCAGTCAATCAACCTATGGATGAAAAAACAGTTGACTCTCAAGGAAAAGGAAGTTTTACTGATTTGAATGCTGGAAATTATTCTTTGATTGCTTTTAAAGACGGTTATTCTTTGGACACAAAACAAGTAACTTTGAATGTTTCTACTACAGCAACTGTTGTCTCTTTGCGTATTGCTCCTTCTGGAATTTCTTCTGATTCAAGTACTGGAAGTATGCGATTTGTAATTGTAAAAGATTCTGATTCAAGTCCTTTAAGTGGAGCCAATATTTCTGTGACTGGAAATAATGTCTTGAAATGTTCTGGTGTTTCCAATGCTCAAGGACAATATACTTGCACTGATTTGAATCAAAATGTTTCGTATTCAGCTACTGTTACTTTACAAGATTATAATCCAAAAACAGAAACATTTACTTTAGGAACATCTGATAATTTAACAATTCGTTTGACTTCAACCAGTCAACAATCCGGAAATACTGCTGCTCAATTAACTGTTTCAGTCAAAGATTCTTCCAGCAATCAAGCAATCTCTGGAGCCAGTGTTACTCTAAATTCAGGCAGTTCAACTGGTCCACAAGTTGGTTCTACTCAAACCAGTGCTAGTGACGGAACTGTAACTTTTACTGGTTTAACTTCTGGTACAACTTATTATGCGAATGCCAGCAAGTCAGGGTATACTTCTAGTTTTTCAGCTGCTCCAGTTGTTGCTGGTTCGAATACTTCAACTGTTTTTTTAACAGCTAGTTCACCCCAGCCTTCAAATACAGCTACTTTGAATGTTTCAGTTACTTGCGGCGGAACACCAGCTTCCAGTGTTTCTTTAAGTTTATGTCCTTCTGGTCAAGCATGTGCTAGTGGTACAACTGATGGCTCGGGCAATTATACTTTTTCCAATATTGCAACTGGCAGCTACAATATTAATGCCAGCAAAACTGGATGCAATGCAATCACCAATCAAGCTATGACTGTGAATGCTGGAGCTAATAGTTATGTGGTAACCATGACTCAAGAAGTACAATCTCCGAATGCCAGTGCAGATTTAGTGATTTATCAATGGGGTAATAGCGAAATGCGCATTTCAGGCGCTTTGGTTGAATTCTTGAATGCTTCTCAAACTGTAGTAGCTTCTGGAACTACCAGTGCTCAAGGTACTGTAGTAGTAACTGGATTAACTTCTGGCACAAGTTATACTTTGCGTATTTCTGCTTCAGGTTACAATACCTACACCAATTCTGTAAATATCAATAATGCAGGAGTCAATTATTTAGGAGACGGTGCATTAACTCCTTCTGGCTAAGTTTAAATTTATTGAATTATTATTCTAGTATTTGTTTTTGAAAGTTAATTCTTTTTATTTCGCTGCTGTAAAAGAACTCCTGCAATAATCAAAATCAAACCCAGCACAGTTGATAAAAGAATTTCTTCTCCAGGCACCATAAAGTGAATTACAATCAATGAAAGAAACGGAGAAAGATAAACTAAATTAGTAACTTGCGCAGTTGTTTTCGATAACTGCAAGGCTGTTAACCATACTGCAAATGTAAAACTCATTTCAAAAAGTCCAACATATACACTTCCCAATAATCCACTTACATTCGGCCAAGTAATTGGAGCTATGAGTAGTGAAACCAGTGCAATGAACATAAATCCAAACAAGCCATTCAAGAAAAGTTTTACAACTGGATCGCGTTTATCTTTTACATTGTAAATCCAAAATAAAGCCCAAATTAAAGAACTTCCCAATGCAAGTACTGCGCCATAGAGGTTGGTGAATTGTAATCCGAAAATATTTCCATGCGTTGCAATAACAATGGTTCCCAAAAAACTTATGATTATTGCCAAAATACTTGTAAGACTAATTTTTTGTTTTAATAAAGGAATCGAAAGTATAGCCAGCATAATGGCCCAAGTATAATTTAATGACTGTGCTTCTTGCGCTGGCAATACTGCATAGGCTTGAAATAAAACAAAATAATACAAAAATGGATTCAGAAATCCCAGTAAAGCTGAATTCAAATACTCTTTTTTAGAATACGTAAACAAAATATTTAATTTTTTTTGAAACACTACAATTGCAAACAATACAATGGCTGATGTTCCGGAGGCAAAAAATAACAACTGAATAAAATTTAAATGCTGAAGCGACAGTTTGAATGCCGAAGCAACAGTAGACCAAGCAAGAATGGCTAAAAAAGTATATGCATAGGCTTTGGTCTGTGAATCCATTAATTCAGCTCTTTTGTTCAATAACTTGGTTTGCACGGAGAAGAACCCAGAAATCCAAACCACTCCGTGGTTTCGATGCATCCGGGGTTGAGGATCTTCACTTCGTTCGATCCTCATGATTATTATTAACTTTTTGCACGGAGAAGGACTCGAACCTTCGGACCCACTAAGGGACAGGCTTCTGAAGCCTGCGAAATTGCCGCTATTCGATCCGTGCGTTTTGCTTTTGAAAAAATAAATATTGTGACCCCGCTGGGATTCGAACCCAGATCACAAGCTAATTGCATTCTTTCTTGCGAAGTATTTACCTTCGGCTTTTGCGTAAGCAAAAAGTTTTGCCGTGAGGCACTTTTTGCTCACGTTTTCCGTAAACGATTTTTT
>JAUSKK010000052.1 GCA_030649345.1 Candidatus Iainarchaeum sp.
TATTTTTAAATATTCACTATATTCAGTGTTTTTGCACTTTTGATCTCTTGAGCTAATTTCTTGATATCGAAAAGCACTTTTTTGGCATTTTTAATACGATTTTTTGAATTTTGGGTCATTTTTTTAGAATACAATTCAATGAATTTGCTTCCAATTACCACACCGTCAGCACCTGCTTTGGCAAACACATTAACTTGCGTTTTATCTGCAATTCCAAATCCTACAAATAATTGTTTTTGAGTCAGTTTACGCACACGCTTGACAAAAGCAATACTTTCTTTTGCAAATCCGTTTCGTGTTCCAGTAGTTCCAGTACTCGAAACTAAGTATGCAAAAGATTGAGTGTACTTCAATAACCGGCGCAAGCGTACTTTTCGCGTGTTTAAAGTAATTAATTTTATTACTTCAATTTTATACTTGTCAGAAAATTTTTCAAAGTTTTCATCTTCTTCAAACGGCAAATCCGGAATAACTATGCCTTGCATATTTAAGGAATTCATTTTTTTAAAAAAGTTTTCAATTCCAAAAGAATATACAATATTAGAATAGGTCATAAAATACAAAGGAATTACAGTGTTTTCTTTTCGGATTTTTTTAACTAGAGCAAAACAATCAAGTACAGTAATTTTGTTTTTTAATGCTCTAAAAATTGCTGCTTGGATTGTTTTTCCATCTGCAATTGGATCTGAAAAAGGAATCCCTAATTCAATAGCGTCTGAATATGGAATTAAAGTCTTTACTAAATCGTATGAAAAATTTAGATTGGGATCTCCACAACAAATATATGGAATCAATTTCATACTTGCACACCTTCTAAGTCTGATATGAATTGAACGTCTTTATCGCCTCGACCGGATATGTTTACAATAATGATTTCATTTTTTGCACATTTTTTTGCAAACTTTAAAACATATGCAATGGCATGAGCTGATTCAAGCGCAGGAATAATGCCTTCGGTTTCAGAAAGCAAATGAAATGCTTGCAATGCTTCAGAGTCTGTAACCGAAACATATTGGGCACGATTGGTTTCATAAAAAAATGCATGCTCTGGTCCAACCGCAGGATAATCTAATCCAGCTGAAATGGAATGCGTTTCTTTAATTTGCCCAAACTGATTTTGCAGAACATACGTCAAGGAACCATGCAAAATTCCTTTTGTTCCTTGCTTGGTTAAACGTGAAGCATGCAATCCTGTGCGAATTCCTTTCCCGCCAGCTTCCACTCCAATCATTTGTACTTGTTTATTTTTTTCAAATCCTGAAAATAGTCCAATGGCATTACTTCCTCCGCCTACACAAGCAACTAAATAATTTGGCAATTTTCCTTCTTGGATTAAAATTTGCTGTTTAGCTTCTTTTCCAATCACAGATTGAAAATACTTAACTATGCTTGGATACGGATAAGGCCCTAAAGCAGAGCCAATCACATAATGAGTATTTGAATAATTGGTTGCATAATCTCGTAAAGCTTCATTAATAGCATCTTTGAGTGTCTGAGAACCAGTGTTTACTGGAATAACATTTGCCCCCAATAATTTCATTCGATAAACATTAAGTTGTTGGCGTTCCATATCTTTTTTTCCCATGAATACATCGCACTTCAAACCCAGCAAAGCAGCTGTAGTAGCTGTTGCCACACCATGTTGTCCTGCCCCAGTTTCAGCAATCACTCGATCTTTGCCCATTTGTTTAGCCAACAATATTTGTCCTAAAGTATTGTTGATTTTATGAGCACCTGTGTGAAGTAAGTCTTCTCGTTTGAGGTAAATTTTTGCTTTGCCTAATTTTTTGCTTAAATTTTCTGCAAAATACAAAGGAGTAGGCCGGCCGGCATAAAAGTGCAAATACTCGTTTAGTTTATTCTGAAATTTTTTGCTTTTTTTTGCTTTCAAAAATGCTTTTTCCAAATCTTCCAGTACTGGAAGCAATAATTCAGAAATATATCGTCCTCCAAATTCTCCAAATCTAGTTTTCATTTAAATCCCTCAATTTTAATTCTTTGATTTTTTCTTTTTGATCAACTGCTTTCCATAAAGCTGTGCCTACTAAGACGCCTTTAACCCCACAAGCTTTAAGGAATTCAGCATCGATTCGAGTTCGAACACCGCTTTCACTAATAATCGGTTTATTTATTTTTTTAAATGAAATTTTTTCCAAAATTATTTTAGTTACATTCAAGTCTACTTGCAAGGTTTCTAAATTTCGATTATTAATTCCTAAGATATCAGCCTTTGTGGTTAATGCATTTTCAAATTCATTCAAATCATAACATTCCAATAATACTTCCAAACCTAGATCATGAGCTGTTTTTATGAAATCATCTAAAGGCAAATTTAAACGATTCAAAATCTTTGCAACCAATAAAATAACATCAGCTCCGGTTTGAGCAGCTGCCTGCATTTGTTGTTTATCTACAACAAAATCTTTGAATACAACCGGCAAGCCGACTTTTTTTGCAATTGAAATGTGTTCTAAGTTTCCGTTGAAAATTTTTGGTTCAACTACAACAGAAATGGCATCTGCGCCATTTTCTTTAAACAAAGAAGCTGTGACTGGAATATCAATGTAATCAAAGCTGTATTCTCCTGCAGGGGAGGCGTGCTTGATTTCTGCAATTAAACTAAAATTCTGTTTTTCCAGAACTTTTTTAAGGGAAACAAATTTTACTTGCTGGACAGTTTTACAATTAGCATAATATCCTGTTTTTACATTTTCTTGTGCTTGTGCAATAAATTTGTCCAATAAATCCATACAATCCCTCATTTAAAATTTTTTAATAACTCTAATTTTTCCAAAGCTTTTCCATTGTCTAAAACAGTTTCTGCAAGCCCAATTCCTTTTTCGATGGTTTTTGCAATTCCAGATACATACAATGCAGCACCGGTATTCAATGCAACAATGTTTCTTGGATGTCCTTGTTTTCCATTTAAGACATCTAAAATTATTTTTGCACTTTCTTCTATGCTGTGAACTTGAATTTCTTTCAAAGTACTTTCAGGAAAACCATAATATTTAGGCTGGAGAACATACCGTTCAAATTGATTGTGTTCAATTTCATACACCACTGTTTCTTGAGTAATGGATAATTCATCTAAATCACTGGATACCAGCATTGCTTTTTTTGTTCCCAGCAACACTAATACCTGGGCTAATTTTTCCAGTGCTTTTTTATCATAAACTCCAATAAGTTGTCTTTGAGCTTGAGCTGGATTGGTCAAAGGGCCTAACAAATTAAACACAGTTTTAAATCCTAAGTTTTTTCGAATTTGGGCAACTACTTTCATAGAGGGATGGAATACAGGAGCAAACAAGAAGGCAATTCCAATTTCTTCCAAGGCTTGCTTTGCTTTTTTTGGATTACTTATAATTTCTACACCTAAGCAGTCTAAGACATCCGAACTTCCACTTTTGCCGGTAATTGATTTATTTCCATGTTTGGCAACAACAGCACCGGCTGCAGCTGCAACCAAGGCACTGCAAGTAGAAATATTAAAAGTATTTTTTCCATCGCCTCCAGTTCCAGCTGTATCAATTAAATTAGGTGAATTTATATTTACTTTTAAAGAATGGTTTCGCATGCTTTGCACAAATCCTGTAATTTCTTCAACTGTTTCTCCTTTAATTGTTAAGGCTGTTAAAAAAGCAGAAATTTGAGTAGATGAAATAACTCCAGTCATAATCACATCTAAAACTTGGCAAGATTCTTGTTGAGTTAAATTTTGTTTTTCAACCAATTTTTTCAAACACAAAGTAAAAACATTAAAATCAGTCATTTCATCACCTTTAAATTGCAAAAATTGGCAAGAATTTTTTTGCCATCTTGTGTTAAAATGGATTCTGGATGAAATTGAACCCCATAAATAGGATACACACTATGTTGGATTCCCATAATCGCAGAATCATCTAAACTAAAGGCAGTAATTTTCAAACAATTGGGCAAACTTTCTTTTTCTCCAATCAAAGAATGGTAGCGCATAACGTTCAATGGATTTTTTATTCCTTTAAATAAATCAGATTCAGTATGTTTAATTTGGCTAATTTTTCCATGCAGTGGTTTTTGAGCGCGAATAATGTTTCCACCAAATGCAGAAATAATTCCTTGATGCCCTAAACAGATTCCCAAAACAGGAATGGTTTTTCCAAGTTGTTTAATTACTTTCATACAAATCCCAAAATCAGTTTGATTTGTAGGAGTTCCAGGACCCGGTGAAATCACAATTCTGGCAAAGTGTTGTTTTTGAATTTCAGACAAAGTAATTTCATTATTTCGCACAACAATTACTTGATTTCCAAGCTCGCTTAAATATTGATACAAATTGTATACAAATGAATCAAAATTGTCAATTAGTAAAATTTTCATTTAGATTCACTTCCTTTCAATGCTTGTAAAAGTGCTTTTGCTTTATTCTCTGTTTCTTGAAATTCTTTTTTGGGATCACTATCGTAAACAATTCCAGCGCCAGTCTGAATATAGGCTTTATTTTTGTTTGCAAAAAGTGTTCGAAGGATAATTGCAAAATCCATGTTTCCATTGACTGAAAAATAACCTACTGCACCGCCATACGGACCACGATTTGTTTTTTCAAGTTTAGATAAAATTTGAACAGCACGAATTTTAGGAGCACCTGAAACAGTACCTGCAGGAAAAATAGAATTCAATGCATCCAATGTAGTTTTACCTTGTTTTAGTTTTCCGGTAACCAAAGATGCTAAATGTTGTACATGAGAATATTTGTGAACTTGCATTAGTTCCGGGACTTTTACAGTTCCAGGAATTGCAATTTTTCCAACATCATTTCTAGTCAAGTCAACCAGCATGATATGCTCTGTACATTCTTTAGAGTCTTGTAAGAGTTCTTTTTCGAGTTTTTGATCTTCTTTTTTATTTTTTCCTCGTTTTCTGGTTCCAGCTAAAGTAGCATAGCTTTCTATTTTATTATTTTGAATTCGAATCAAATTTTCTGGACTGGAACCAATGATTTGTCGGTCTTCAAATTTTAAATAAAACAAATACGGCGAAGGATTAACTTGTTTTAATTGCTTATAAAAGGGCAATAAACTGCCGGAAAAGTCAATTTCATAGCGTTTGGATATAACTGTTTGAAAAATGTCTCCTGCAATGATGTGTTTTTTTGCAGTTTTAACTTTTTCACAGAATTTTTCTGGAGTTAAGTTACATTTGATTTTTTTAATTTTAAATTTTTCTTGATTTATTTTTGGACTCTGCAAGCATTCTTGAATTTTTTTAAGTCTACTTTTTCCAATATATTTATACATTACTTTTTTTTGCTTATGATCAAAAACAATGACATCTTTAAAGATTCCAAATTCAAAAGTTGGAAAATCAACAACTTGCTTGGTTTTAGAAAATTTTTCTAAGCAATGAATGTATTCAAACGAAAAATAACCTACAGCACCTCCTAAAAATCCAGATTCTTTTTTAGAAACAAGTTTGCTTTGTTTATTCAAAATTTCCGTTAAATTAGTGTTTTTTACTGATTTTCCGTTAATGCCAATTTTGGAGTCATTGCCATTTATGTGTTGTTTGGGTTGGAATCCAATAAAGGAATAACATGCAGTTTTTTTTGCGCCTTCTGCACTTTCTAATAAAAAAGCAACTTTAGAATTGGATTGGAGTATGGAAAATAATTCAAAAGGTTTAATGCGTATGGCTAGATTTATTGAGTGATATTTGCCAAAGTAAATCCCCTTTCATTTTATTCATACAATCAAATTGTATCAAACGTTTATTTAAAACAATGTGAAAAAATTAGTTTTATTTTCAAAAAGTAAAAAAATGCAAAAATGAATTAAATTCATTCAAAAAGTTAAGTTGACCAGTGATTTTTTGAAGAAAACTATCATTTTTTGAAAAATTAGGAATATTTTATTCGTGAATTGCATTGTATTCTCTTATTTTGCCTCGAAGTTTTTCCATTTGCTTTGCAGTCAATTTTGTTTTATTTTCTTGCAAGTAAGTTTCCAGTTTTGGAACATCTACTTGAATAATTTCAAAAAAAACTGGATGATTGGGGTCACGAATTGAAATATTGGATTCTGCTAAATCAAAAACAAGCCCAGTGTTTGAAAAATTATGTTTAACAGCTCTAACTGATGGCAATGCTCCGCGAACACCTAACTGGCGATATAATCGTTTCTTTTCAGCAGTTAATTTTTGAATTTGTTTAATTTCAGCTAAAATAACCTCTGGACTTCGCTGTCTTGGTTTAACTCTTCCGTCCATTATGGCTTCATCAAGTTTAGTAATTCTATCGATTTCAGCAGTTACAGCCTGATAGCGTGCCAGCACTTTATCCGGCAAAACTTTTTTGGAACGAATTCTTCCTTTTTTTAAATCCAATTCAGTTACTTGCATTACATTTTTAGGAAATAACAAAGAACCAATTTGGTGTGCAATAAAACGTTTATGCAATTGTGCTGGAGTAATTCTTCCAGTTTTGAATTTTTTTGGATTGGTTCTTCGAAAAACAGTTCCTTTTCGTTTTTTTCCAGAAGCTCTTGAAATTTCCCATACTTTGGCTTCAGCACCATGACCCAGCAAACGAAACGTTTTTCCATGCAATCTACGAACAATAGGCTTCATAATCAATCAATAAACAGTTATGTTTTTCTTAGTTGGCTAAACTTAAATTGAGTGAATTCTGAGTTTAGTTCATAATGGTCTTTTACGTTTTGAGGCAACTCAATACAAGTTGTAACTGATTCGTACGAATATTCTGTTTGATCAAATACATTGTTTTTTAGCCAGTCATATTTTTGTTTTAATACTGGATATTTTTCGGCTTGGCATCTGAAAATATCTCCAGCAAAAATATACATGGAAAAAGATTCAGCAAAATCTTCATAGGCAGTAAAATGATCCGGTGCTGTTTCTTGAGACCAGCCATCGGCATACTGGGTTACAAAACTTTCTGTTCGTTTTTGTGAATTATCTTTAATTTTATAATAACTCCAGCCAATTTCATGAATAATTTCTGAACTTAAATCATACGAAATGGAATAAAACGAATTGGTGTCAATGACTGCAATTTTGTTGCCTAAACCTTTGCCATAAAAATAATCATAAACTTTTAGATCCAAATAATGAGCATATTCGTGAATTAATGTACTGGCAAAACTTAAATCACTCCAAATGGCCCCCACAGAATCCATTTGATTAATGTCTGCAATATTCCCATAATACAATCGATTAAATGAAACCATGCATTTTTTTTCTAGATTGCATTGATACGCCGGTTCACCTGTTAAAGTGTCAAATTGCAAACGAATAAATTCACCTAAACCAAATCGATTATCCATTAATTTTTCTGGCAATAAATTGAATGCTTTTTGAATTACATAAGCTAAATGATTTTTGGAAGGTTCTCCGCCTAAATTTTCTTCTTTAAGTTCAGAGTACAATACAAATTGTTTTCCAATCTCTTCATCCATTTGCTCTTGTTCACTTAAATCTTGATCTAATTTCCGCAAACCTTCTTGAGCTACATTTTCAGTTTCCGGCAATTGATTGTTTTTTAAATAATTCAAATAACAGTCTGCATATCCTGTAGTGCAGGCTGTTTTATAACCCAACATTTTTAATGCATTTAATATTTTGAAACCAAACAAAGTTCGATTGTTTTCTCGAATAGATTCATATTCTTTCAGATCATACGTTTGTTGTCCGGCTAAAATTTTTTCTGCAACTAAATCACCTTTAAAGAATTTACTTTCCGCTAAAGAATCAGGATATTGTTCTTGAATGAATTCAAATTTATCCACTAAACTAGCTGGATTAATTTCAAAATCACCTGTAACCAAAACAGTTTCAGTGGATTCAATTGTTTTTGAATCTTCAATCAAATCTCGCGCATCTAATTCTGTAACTTTAACTGAATCCAAAACAGTGGAATTTTCTTCTGAATAATTTTGAGAAGAAACACAGCCCAACAAAAGCAAAAAAATTAAACCAATTAAAGCTAACTTCATTTCAAAAAGAGGAAAATAGAGTTAATAAAAGTAAGTACCCAAAGAAACCCTAAAAAGGTCACTCGGGAGTAAATAGCTAAACTTAAACATTATGCAAACTTTTTGCCAATTTCATTATAGGCATCTCTGAATGTTTTGCCTTCGTTTACAAGCTTTAAGGCTTGCTCGGTTGCATACAATTCTTCAGTTAATGCTTGCCGACATTTGAATTCATTGACTTTCAATTTAGTCATTACAACAATCATGGCATTCACGCTTTTTTGAGTTACTTGAAATCCATTCAAGAAAGGTTCTTTGGTTAATTGAAAATCACGATTATAACCCGAAGGCAAAGACTGAATCAGGGAAAGCACTTGAATTAAATTTCCTTGCACAACACTTAAATTTCCGCGAATTAATTCCAAGACATCTGGGTTTTTTTTATGCGGCATTAAAGAAGAACCGGAACAAATTTCATTGGGTAATTCAAAATAGCTAAATTCAAACATAGAAAAAAGAATAATGTCGCTAGCCATTTTATTTAAATCCAACAAGACTTGCATTAAGGCACTCAAAATAAAGGCTTCAAATTTTCCTCGACTGTTTTGGACATAAGTCAATTCTTGAATTTTAGAAAACTTTAATAATTTCGCAGTAAATGCTCGATCTAGCGTAAGTGGACTACCATAACCTGCTGCACTGCCTAAAGGATTTTGATCCACTAATTTGAGAGCAGTTTTTAAAATTTGAATATCATCTTTCAATGAAGCAGTAAAACCATTGGACCAAGAAGAAATACTGGACGGCATCGCTTTCCGCATATGAGTATAGCCTGGAAAATTTACTTGTTTGTATTTTTTTGAAAACTTTTCCAGTGACTGAATCAATAATTCCACTTTTTCAATGGTTTGATTTAATTCTGCTTTAGAATACAAACGTAAAGCAGTTTGCACTTGATCGTTTCTGCTTCGCCCAGTATGGATTTTTTTACCTAAATTTCCGAGTTTTTTAGTGAGATAGTTTTCAATGGCAGTATGGCAGTCTTCTTGTTCTTTTTTTATTCTAAATTTTCCTTTTTTGTTTAATTCAATTATTTTTTTTAATTCTTTTACAAGTTTTTTAACTTCAGCACTTTTCAGGACACCAATTTTGCCCAACATTTGTGCATGTGCCATACTTCCAATACAATCATATTCAATCAATTGCAAGTCTAGGACAAAATCATTTCCAACTGTAAAGTCTTCAATGGTTTTATTCAAAGCGTATTTTTTTTGCCAAAGCTTCATTCAGATCCTCGTTTCTTACTAAAATAATGTATTCCTAGTTTTTTATTTATTCCTGCCTGCACTTTTAAAGGCAATCCTTGGATTTTTAAGAAACCCGTGGAATCGTCTTGATTAAAGGTTCCGCCGCCTTCCATGGTTGCAATTTTTTCGCTATACAAAGAATATTCTGAAGTTCTACCCGTAATAATTACATTGCCTTTATAGAGTTCCAAAGAAACTATGCCTGTAATTCCTTTTTGGGTTTCATCCACAAAAGTATTCAAGGCTTGCATTTGACGAGAACACCAAAATCCATTGTAAACTGTTTTTGCATACTGTGGAATAAATTGATCACGTAAATGCATTAAGTCTCTGTCCATACACAAACCTTCTAAGTCTCTATGAGCTTGATACAAAATTGTAACACCCGGTGCTTGATAAACTCCGCGACTTTTCATTCCAACAAAACGATTTTCCACAATATCAATATACCCAATTCCATTTTTGGCGCCCACAGTATTCAAATAATTCAATAATTTTACTGGACTCATTTTTTTTCCATTTACGTTTACAGGAACACCGTTTTCAAAACCAATAGCTAATTTAGTAAATGTATTCGGAGCTTTATCGGGCGAACAAGTAACTTCATAAATCGCTTTTGGCGGCTTTTGATTTGGATCTTCTAAGATTCCAGCTTCAAAACTACTGTGCGCCATATTGGCATCAATACTCCAAGGTTTAGCAGTAGTTGCTTTGATCGGAATTCCATTTTTTTCAGCAAATGCAATGGCTTCCATTCTTCCAGGAATTAATTCACGAAATTCTTTAATTCTCCAAGGAGCAATAATTTCTACATTCGGCATAAGCGAATATGCAACTAACTCAAACCGGCATTGATCATTTCCTTTGCCGGTAGCACCGTGAGCAATCAAATTGGTTTTTTCCTTTAATGCAACTTCCACCAAAGCTTTCATAATATACGGACGAGCAATACTGGTTCCCAACAAGTATCTGTTTTCATATTTGGCTTCTGCTTTAATTAATTGAAATACTCCATCTTCAACAAATTCTTGTTTCATGTCTTTTAAAACAAATTTTTTAGCACCACTTTGCAATGCTTTTTGTTTCAAGTTTAAGTTTTCATTTTGACCCAAATCAACAGTTACCGCAATCACATCGTATCCTTGATCAGCCAGCCATCGAACAATTACAGAAGTATCTAAACCACCTGAATAAGCTAAACATACTTTTTTATTTTTTTCAATTCCCATTTTAGTTCCTCCATTATTTCACAATTACAGTTCCAATAAAATTATCTCCAGAATTAGCCAATACATTGGCTAGGCTTTCCATATTTACAATATGAATCTTTTTTACTCCTTTTCGCAATGCATGAATGCACGAATTTAGTTTTGGAATCATTCCACTGTGAACAATTTCTTGCTTAATTAATTTTTTAATCTCATTGGGTGTCAATTTAGAAAAATACTTTTTTTGCCCATTCACTTTAGAATAAACACCAGCTTCATCTGTTAAAAAAATCAATTTATCTGCTTGCATGCATTCAGCAACTTGTGCAGCCACTTCATCAGCGTTAATATTTAATAATTTTCCTTGTTGAGTTGCAGCTAAAGGAGAAATTAAAAGAATAAATTTTTGATTTAACAAAACCTGGATAAGATTTTGATTAACTATTTCCACTAAGCCTACCGCACCATACACATCCGCAGGCTCTAATTGTTTTGCAGTCAACAAATTTGAATCCAAACCCGTTAAGTGCACCATCGACAAACCTTTTTTTTGAGCAACTAAACTTAAGTCAATTGCAATTTGGCCATACGCCAATTTAATTGCATTCAATGTTTCAGGATCTGTTTTACGCAATCCATTAATAATCTGAGGTTTCACTTTTTTCAAACTAAGCAATTCACTAATTTGAACCCCGCCACCATGAACAATAATAACAATTTGTTTTTGTTCAATCCATTTTTTAATTTGAGCAAACAATGAATCAATTAAATCCAGAGAAGTCAAAGCTTTTCCACTGACTTTTAAAACAATAATTGAATTTTTCATAACAATCCTTCGGTTTCTTTGAATCCAAACATTAAATTCATATTTTCAATTGCCTGCGAAGCAGCTCCTTTTTGTAAATTATCCAAAGCAGACACAATCACTAAACGTTTATTGGAAATTTCAAATCCACCAATTTCAATAAATGGAGTATTTTGAACAGTTTGCAAACTGGGAATGGATTCTTTTATTTTTACAAACGATTTATTGGCATAAAAGTTTTCATACAGTTTCTTTACTTCTTGGATATTCAAATCTTTTTTCAGCAAAACATGACTGGTACACAAAAGTCCGCGTTTTACTGGAATAATATGCGGCGTAAAATGAATCGGAAACTTTAATTGTCCTTGAATTTCTTTTTCATGTTTGTGTTGGGTTAGACTATAGGCATGAATGTTTTCGCTTAAATAATTAAAATTAGTTATGTCTGTATTTGCTTTTCCTGCTCCAGAAACGCCGCTTTTTCCATCAATTACTACTTGATCTATGCTTTTATTCAAATTCAAGGGAAGCAAAGCCAAAATAGCTGTGGTTGCATAACATCCTGGATTGGATACTTTTTGAGCTATTTCAATTTTCTTGGAATAAATTTCAGGCAAACCATACACAAAATTAGGATTAAATCTATTATCACTGCTTAAATCAATTAAGCGAGTGTCAATTTTGTTAACATACCCGTTTGCTTGACCTGCAGGCAATGCCAAAAAAACTAAATCACATTGATTCAATTCAGAAACCATTGAATTCAATTCAGTTTCATTGGCTGGCTTATTTGAAATAAGTGTTTTAAGTTTAATGTTTGAATGAAATTGCAACAATTTAACTAGTTCCATTCCAACAAAACCAGCATGGCCAACAATTCCAATTTTTTTACACATCCTGAATCTCCTGAAGGGATTTTCCAAAAACAGAAATCGCTTGATCAATTTCTGAATACGTAATTGTAAGCGGAGGCAAAAGGCGAACTGTTTTTTCTTTACACACACCAACTAGAACTCCGTTATCTTCACAAATTTTTTTAAATTTTTTTGCTTGATCTTTAAAAGTAATTCCAATCATGAGTCCTTTTCCATGAACAGACTCAATCAGATTTGATTTTTTTTGCAATGTTTTCAGTTTTGTTTGAAAATAATTTCCTTTTACAACAGCTTGTTCCATTAACTTATTTTGCAGAATATACTGTAAAGTCAAAAAACTGGCTTGCGTGCAAAAAGCATTACCGCCATACGTAGAACCTTGATTTCCAATATCAAACGCAATTCCTTTTTTTGCAATCGTAACACCAATCGGAAAACCGTTAGCTAAACCTTTAGCGGCCACCACAATATCTGGCTTAATTTTTTCATGTTGGAATGCAAATAATTTTCCAGTTCTTGCAATTCCTGTTTGAACTTCATCTAAGATTAATAAAATATTTTTTTCTCTACAAATTTTTGAAACTTTTTTAAGATAGTCTGCACTCGGCAAAATAACACCAGCTTCTCCTTGAATGGGTTCCACCAAAAAGGCCGCAGTTTTTTCAGTAATTGCTTTTTCTAAAGCCAGTGAATCATTATACGGAATATGCTTGAATCCTTGAACCAAAGGTTTGCAGAATTCTTTGTATTTTTTATTCCAAGTAGCACTCAAGGCACCCATGGTTCTTCCATGAAAAGCATTCTTGCAGGCAATAATTTCTTTTTTTCCAGAATGTTTTCTAGCTAATTTTATAGCCACTTCAATTCCTTCAGACCCAGAATTTGAAAAAAAACATTTATCCAATCCAGTAATTGTGGTTAATAATTTTGCCAATTGAGCTTGCGGTTCACTATAATATAAATTGGATGAATTAACCAAAGAAAATTGTTTCACTAATTTTTTTTCAAACCAATCCGGATTATGTCCCAAGATTTGAGTTCCAATACCAGCCAATAAATCAAGATATTGTTTTCCTTCTGGTGTCCAAACATAGGTTCCTTTTCCTTTGCTTAAAGTCAAGGCACTGCGCGCATAAGTTGGCTGTAAATATTTTTCAGCCATAGTTTGCACTTCTAAACTATTCATTAAAGCACCCCAGGCGCGTAAAATGTATTAATTTCTACATATTTTTTGGTTAAATTACAACCCAAGGCCACGGATTCTTTTTTACCTTGATTTAAATTAATTTCAATCTGAATACATTTTTTGTGCATATTTTTGTGAAACAAAAAATAATCTACTTTTAAAAACTGGTTATGCGAAAATATTTTTTGACCATTGATTAAAAGTTTAACTTTAGCTGGATTCACTTTAATGAAAGTTGAACCCAAGGCAGCCAGAATACGACCCACCAAGCCTGTTTTTCCAGTGATTGCCGTTTTAACCAAATCAGAACTAACTACTGCTTTAGCCAGTAAGGCAGCTTGCTTTTGTGTTTTTGCATTTTTTACTTTAACTTCCATTAATTTGCCTGCACCTTCTGCATCTTCAGCAATTTTTGTAGAAACTTTTACACACAATTCAGTTAACAATTTTTGAAAATTTTCCAATTCAATTTGTTTTTCTTGGGTACTTAGCAAAACAACAGAATCATTGGTACTTTGGCATCCATCCACTGAAAGTTGATTAAAAGATTGGTTGGCTGCTAAATTTAAACTTTTTTGCAATTCAGCAACTGAAAGTTTTGCATTGGTTGCAATAAAACACAGCATAGTAGCCATGTTGGGATTAATCATTCCAGAACCTTTGGCAATGCAAGCAATCTTGATTCCATTTTGTTGAACAGTTACTTGTTTGGGTTTATTGTCTGTAGTTAAAATTGCTTGAGCTGCATTAAATTCATGCACATACGTAGTGCCTAACTGAGATTTGATTTTTTTCAGTCCTTGTTTAATTTTATCCATCGGCAAAGCAGTGCCAATGACTCCAGTGCTGAAAACCAAAACTTCTTCTTTTTTAATTTTTAATTCATTGGCAAAAATAGCACATGTTTCTTCAGCATCTAAGATGCCTTGCAAGCCAGTACATGCATTTGCATTTCCACTATTGGCTACAATGGCTTTTACACAATTTTTGCTTTTCTTCAAATGCTTTTTAGAAACCAAAATTGGAGCGGCTTTGAAGGCATTGGTTGTAAAAACAGCAACAGCAGTAAGCGGCTTTGCTGAAAAAATAATCGTAAAATCTTTTTTCTTTTTTTTAAGCCCAATATGTTTACCTAAACACGAAATTCCATTAATTGAAGTTAACCCTAATTCACTCACGTTATTCCCCCTATTTAAAACTAATTTTAATTAAATTATTTACTCCAAAAAAATTGGTTAAAAAAATTATCTATTCAAAACAAAGTTCAGCACTGCTTTTTGTGCATGCAGTTTGTTGGCTGCTTGTTGAAAAATAATGGATTTATTGGATCGAATTAATAATTCATTAATTTCTTTTCCAGGATAAGCTGGCAAACAATGCATAATTTTTGCATTTTTATTGGCATGACTTAAAAGATCTACATTAATTTGATAATTTTGAAATGCTTTTTCTTTTACTTTTTTAAGATTTTCTTCACCCATACTAATCCAAGTATCTGTATACACAAAATCTGCATTTTGAACAGCTTCTTTGGGGTCATTAAATAATTGAAGAACTCCTTCTTTTTTTCCTTCATAAACAGCATCTTCTAAAGGCTCGTATTTTTTGGGAGTAGCTACTTTAATTTGCACACCCAATTTAGCTGCAGCAATAATCAAAGAATTACAAACATTGTTTCCATCTCCAATATAGGCAACAGTCACATTAGCTAAATTTTCTGAGTATTCTTGAATGGTTAAAAAATCAGACAAAGCTTGACATGGGTGAAACAAATCAGACAAAGCATTAATAACTGGAATTTGAGTTACATCTGCCATTATTTCTAAATCTGATTGCTTAAATACACGAGCTGCAATAACATTCGAATAACTTTCCAGACACAGAATTTCATCTTCCAACCTTGCTTTCTGCAATTGGGTTGTTTTCCAATCCAGATAGATTGCTTGACCACCCAATTGATACATTCCTGCTTCAAACGAGCTACGAGTACGAGTAGATTGTTTTTCAAATAACAGAGTTAAAATTTTGCCATTCAATGCTTTAGAATATTTCTTAGGATTTGCTTTTATGTCAACAGATGACTTAAGAACAAACTTCACTTCTTTCGAAGACCAATCCAACAAAGACAACAAATCTTTTTTTGGAGAAATTACTAATTTTTTTTGCATACCTTAATCCTTTTTTGTTATTTATATTGATTTTGCCTGAAAAAAGACAAATTAGACAACATATGTCCAAAATGGGACATTTATAAGTTTTTTGGATTAGAGAATGTATATGAGTATTGCTAAGCAAACTGAACAGTTTATTGATTTACAGCCTTTTTTGAAGAATGCTCTTAAACGGAAATTAATTAATTATTCTGCTTTGACTCGTTTGATTTTGACTGAATTAAATTTAAAAACAGCAGATCATGAAGCAGTATTAATTGCTATTCGAAGGTATGTTGAAAAAATAAAATTAGCCAAAGATCATGAAAAACAAATTTTACGTGTTTTGCAAGAAAGTCATATTGAAACCAAAAATAAGATTTGCATTATTGTTTTAAGCAAAAAAGTTCCTTTGGAGAAATTGCTTTCATTTAGTAAACAGGCTTCCGATAAAAATTTAGTATTTCATTTAATTGAAGGAAGTCATACGTTTACGATTGTGACTCATTCGTCTATTTTTAAGTCATTAATTCAGAG
>JAUSKK010000054.1 GCA_030649345.1 Candidatus Iainarchaeum sp.
GGTGTCACCATTAATGCATTGGTCTCTGGGCTCTTGTGTACATTGAATTCCTGTTTCTCCTGCACTAGTCATTAATCGTACTTTGACTTCATACGTGCCTGCAGTTAAATCATTAAAATTAAAGTCTTTGCTGGAAGTGCTTACAACATTTCTGGTTTCTCTAATCGGTGATCCTGTTACTCCAACTCCGCTGCTGGTTACAGTTAATTCATAAGGTACTGCTGTTTCAATATCATTGTTGGATTTTAATTCAACTGTAATTTTTACATTATTGGTTCCAGTGATTGGAACTGCTTCTACTTTAGATACTGTTACATCTCTGGTGGTTGTAGATAATTCTTGAGTATTTCGTGAAGCTGTTCTTGAACTCGCTGGACAGCTGGCATTTCTTGTTGGTTGTAATTCTTTTTCCAATAATTGAATTTTCTTTAATAATTCTATTGTGAATTGAGTTGAATCACAATAAATATTGTTTCTGTTTCCTTCATCGCATGAACCTAAACCAATTCCAACTAATTGATTTCTAGCTTCTTCTATTGGATCAGGTATTGGAATTTCTACATTGGTTCCAGGAATTGTTGCAGTTCTAGTTGTTGAACCAGTTACTAAAATGCTGTTCCATTTCCATGAATACAATACTTTAGGTGCTGCTTGGGTTCCTGTGCTTCCAATTCTGGATCCAATTCTGCAGCTTTCCAATCCCAAAGGAGTAGGCAAAGCTTCTTCTGGTTTGAATGAATTGAATTGGACTTTTATTTTTTCAAAATAAGATTGTTTGTCTTTAATTTTTTCTTGCAAGTAAGCTTCTGTTATTTCTGTTTGAGTTGGATTGTCTTTACAGATTCCTGAACTAATTCCTTCAATTACATTATTTCCTGTTTCTTTGCTTTCTTCTGAAATACTTTCACAATAAATATTTCGAATTTCTGTTCCTCCAACTTTTAAAATTCCTTTCAATGGAGTGAATGGATCCACTTGTTTTACATTGCCTGTATTTCTGAATTGGATTTCAAATTCATGCAATGGTTTTCTAAAGTCTGCTGGATTTGGTTTTTCTTTAGCTGTTCCAACTGCAATACTAATTCCATCAAAGGGCGGTTCGTCTATGAATCCAGTTGGATTATTGGTGTCTGGGATAGTTGCTAGTTCTGCTGCCAATAATTTAAAGTGTGCATTGCTGTCTAATTCTGGAATATCATTTACTATGACTGCTTTGGTTACTTCTCCTTCTCGGTCTGAAAATAAATAAGTTGTTGCTCCAGTAATTGCTCCTAAGCCAGCTCCAGCTAAAGGATTGGTTATTCCGGCTCCAATTAATCCGCCTACGCCTCCCAACATGCTTCCAAATCCATTGCCTAATTGCTGTAAACCAAATCCTGAATTTTGTGCTCCCAATCCTTGGAAACCAGTTGGATTTTTTGACTGTAAATTAGCTAAAGTAACCAAACCTTGTCTGGCTCCAGTTGAAACTAAAGGTTCAGTTGCTGGGGCTGCTGTAGCTCCTGGAGTTTCTCCAACACATTTGTTGGCTGTACATACATTACTAGCACACCAAGTAGCATCTTGGCAGTCTTGGCCAGCTCCTAAGAAACAATAGAATTTTGTGTCCGCAATTGCTGCTTGTGTGGCTCCTGCTCTTTTAGTATAATCTCCTTGTGGTGAAAAATTTATTTTTGAAATACATTTTAAATTAGCTGAACTACTGGGATCACTACATTTTGCATTATCTGCTGAAATCCACCATATTCCACTTGTTTCATGGGGTGTATTTTGACATTCTGCTTGTAATTTTGCTGGTCGTGTAATCGTGCCAGGTGGACTTCCCCCAGTTGTTGCTATACAAACTCCGCTAGTACAAGTTGCTCCAGTTACACAAGTGTCTCCTGTGTTACAAACTGTGCCAATAGGTATATTTGTGCGTGCTGCTGGTCCGCCCCCTGGCAATCCTGTTCCTGGTAGTACTTCACAAAAAGAATCTCCTGCGAGTGGGTCGGAACATCTTCTGCCTGTAATTGATTCACATTCTTCTTCTATTTTGGTTGCAGTTCCAGTTGTTCCGCAAGTTTCAGTTATTAATTTTCCACCTGAACAATATTTTTTAGTTTGGCCGGCAGTAACTGTGCTCCCATTAATTTGACAGGTAAATTCTACTGAAGTAATTTCTGCACATTTATTTGTTGAAGAATCACAATAACTTGAAGCACATTCTGAATTATTTGTGCATGCTTCACCAGTTGCTTTTGGAGTTCCTGGCACTGCAATTGTTTTTTTACAAATATTACTTTCACAGGTTAAATCTTTTCCACAGTCTTCTTGTTTTGCACAAGCTTCTCCAAGTTTTTTAGTTCCTGCAGGTGGAGCTGTTGTTCCTTCTTTGACTTCTTGACATTTTCCGTCTTTCCATTCTGCGTTTTTGAATTTGTCACATTCTGCATCTGTGGTTGCAGCTGCAATAGCTGCTGCTCCGCCTAAAACTTTAGCTGTCTTGCTTCCGAATGATCCAGCTAAGCCTGTCATTCCGCCAATTCCTGCACCTAAAGCCATGCGAGTACCCAAACAACTAGAGTCTGCTTCTCCGGATGCAATGCCTGCAATACTAGCTCCAGCTGAACCGCCGGCAATAATTCCTCCAGCAATCGCTACTCCGCCACCGACTCCAAAGCCGCCTAATAATCCTCCGACTAACATTCCTCCAGCCATTCCGCCTAAAGAATTCCAGCCAAAGCCTCCACTTTCTTTATTACTCCAAAAACAAGAATTGTCGTAATGTACTTTGAATTGTTGTTCTTTTTTCACACATTTATTAATGACTTTAGCTGTATCGAACGCGTCAAATGGTGTTGCTGGATCATCAAATACATCAAACTCGTATCTGGATAATTCAAAGCATTCATCGCCTGTGACTCTGACTCTTAATAATTTGCTTTCTCTGTAATCCAAAAATCCTGCCCCGCGAGCCAATACTGTAATTTGGTATTGTCCAGAAGTTTGACTCGGGTCTGTTAAAATTGTAAACATTTGTTTGTCTGTGCCTTGCAAGCTGGCTTGTTTTGTACTCAAATCTAATTCACTTTCAAATTTGAAGTCTACTGTTGCTCCGCAGTTTTTGGTTTCAATTTCAAAAGTAGTTTCTTCTCCTTTTTTGAGCTTAAAAAGATCTCTGTTGTATCGGATACAGTCTCCTAAACTGACTACTCCAATTTGGGTTGTTAAAGAATCGCTTAATTCTTGTACACTGGCTGAAGTTGGATTTTCTGCTTTAATTTCAATAGTAGCTTCTCCTAAACCAGAGACTCCGCCGTCGGGTGTAAATGTTAATATTGCTTCAGTGCGCGAGTCTTCCAATACTCTGGGATTTACTAATTTGAAATAAGATTCGCGTAATTCAACTGTATCATTTCCAATGGTTAAAGAATAATTTCCTAATTTGTTTCCTTTCCAATGAACTTGAGCCTGCAAGTTCTTTAATTCAATTGGAATTCCTTCGATTGTACAATTATTTTCAACTCTTAACTGCAAGCTTACTGGTTGTCCTTCTGTGGCTGCATCAGTCCAAGAATCTTTATCTACATTTAAGCATGCTGGATTTTCTACTTCTCCACCAATTCCTATATTAATCAATACAGGTGTTTCTGTAATCCATTGTTCTCCTAAAGCACTTGCAATAATTACTAAATTTCCTTGCAAGTCTACGGGTGAATTTAACTGTAATCCTAAATCGCTTAAGGCTAATCGTACATCAATATTCACTGAACTTTTTGCACTAATTTCTCGGCCAGTTAATTGACTAAAAATATATGCAATAGCCTTGGGTTGGTCAATTAATCCTTTTAAGTCTCCGCGTAAATCTACAGTATCAATGGTTACTCCAAATTCTGTTGCATTTCGTACATTGATAGTTCGAGTATTTTCTTTGATTGTTTTTGGATTCAAAGCATACCCCAATCTTTCCGGTGTAACTTTTACAACTGTAGTGTCTGCAGTTAAATCAACCACTAAAGGCTTGTAGTCTGGCTTTACTAAATAAAGTTGGATTGTTTCTCCGGGTCGAATGGCTGGCAATCGAATTCTAGCAATGCCCAATTCATTACTGGTTTCTGTAGTTGTAGCAATTATATTTCCGAATCTGTCTTTTACATAAACTTGTGTTCCTTGAACTTCTACACTGGTTCTTTTGTTTTTAATTTTCAAAACTAAAGTTTGTTCTACTCCTGTAGACAAAGTTGGCAAATCTTCGGAGAATGAAGAATTTTCTTTTTGGAATTCTATAGTAAATTCTTCTCTGGCCAAAACTTGTACATTCAATACTTTACTGTATACAATTCTATTCGCTGATTTTAATTGCAAAGTTACTTGAGAAGTTGAAGGTTGTTCTGTGAGTAAATCAATTTCTCCAGTAATTCTTGAATTTGGCTTTACATCTCCAACCAAGTCTGTAAAGTCGGAATCAATTCCATCAAATCCAGTTAAACCTCGAGCATGTGCTAATTCTCTTCCTGTAACATCGCGTACTTTGTATCCTAAAATACTCGAAGTTTCAGTGGGTTCAGCTATTCTGATTTGTGCTCCAAAAAAAGAATCTCTTTCACTTTCAGAAGTATTCACTAAAGTAAATTTGAGTTTGTATTGTCTTCCAATATTTGCACTAAATCCATTGTTGGCTGAAACCATTAAATCCGATTCAGTGTCTAAAGCTGTAGCACTAAAGCACCAAATTCCAATACAAGTGCTTTCTTCTCCTGTACTGAATTGTTCTTCATTGGTGGCTGCTCGTAAATCTGCAAAGCTAGCTGTACTTGCAAAGCTTGCATCAGATGGCACTCGTACTAAACTTGTTCCTTCTTGAGCCCAAGCTCTCCAGTATAAAGATAATTGTTCATCCAATCCAGCAGTTTCTTTGACTTTGAGTACCACATCTAAATTCATTAATCCAGTAAATGTTTGAGGATAAACAATATTCACCCATTTGCTTCCGTCTTTGCTTAAATTGCTTGAATCTTCCAACAATGCCAAAGCATCTGGTCTGTCATGCAAACTAGTTCCTTTCCATAAACTGGCTCCAGCTGGAACACTTACACTTTTCACAAACCATGGATCTGTTTCCATTTTTTCCCCTGGGCTAGTGCTGGCTGTAGGCACTCCAGTTCTTGCATGCAATCCAATTTGAGTGTAAATTTTATTGGATGGAATTCGTATTTGGAATCTTGCAGTATATTCTTCTCCAGGTGTAACATTTTGGACTCTGGTTCCATCTTTAAATAATCCAATAAATTTAGCTTGTAAGTCTCCGGAAATAATTTCTGGTTCTAATACAACAGTGTGTGTGCTTAATTCTGCTGGATTAATTTCAATCGGCTGAGAAATATATCTGGTATACGAAACACTTCTGCTGGGGTCATTAAAATTGCTTAAAATATAAACTTTGGTTCCGCCCGGAATAGTATCAAACAAAATACTTCCATTATTATCTGTTGGAGTAAATCCTTGAATAAGTTCATTCGAGTAAGAATCTCGTACACTGACTAAAGCAAAAGGTACTGCATGTCCGTCTTTATCTTGGACATTTACTTGCAAACTTCCATTCGGAATTTCTAAAACAACAGTATAAACAATTTCTCCAGCTCTATTTTTTTGGAATTCTTGTACATCACTCCATCCGCTTGCTAAACCTTTGAATGCAAATACTTTATAGGTTCCATTATCTACTGGAACAAATTTAGCAGCACCATTCACATCAGTAATTAATTTATCCGGACTTCTGGGTACAGCAAATCCTTGGCTGTCAAATAATCCAACCACTGCATTGGCAATTCCTTTTCCATCCGAATTTACTACTTTTAATTTTAAAGTTGCACATTCAGTTCCAATACATTGTTCTAAATTAATTCTTGTAACAGTTTCTCCGGGCGCGACATTAATAGGTCCTTTAGGTTTGTATCCATCCTTGGTTAAATAAACAGTAAATCCAGTTGTTTTGTCTACAGCAAATTCTGCAATTGCATTATTGTCTAAACTTGTAGTTCTAAATTCTCTTTGATTGCTTCCATCAAATAATTTTACACTCACTCCTTCCAAAGCTCTGTTGCGTGTATCCAATGCTTGTATTTTAATTCGTCCAACTACATTTTTTTCCAATTCTAATTGAACAGTTTGAGTTCCGTTGGCAGTAATTTGTACAATATCACTGGTTTGACTGGAGTATTCTCCTGTGCCATTGCTTTGCACACAATAAGTTCCTGCTGGAATATTAAACGAAACTTGTCCGGCTGTAGAATATTCTACACTTTCATACAATCCAGGGCAAGCAGCAAATCCATTGTCTGCTTTAAATAAATTTACAGAAATACTTTCAGTGGTTAAAGGTCTTTGCAGGCCAGCAGGATCTTGTGCTGTTAAATTTACAATTAATGTTCCGGTGTTTGGAATATCTTCAGCCAATAAAATTTCTCCGCCGTCTGCAATCGGTTGTCCATCAACTCCCAAAAATCCAGCGACTGCATTGACTGTTGCCCTTAGTTGTCCGCATTCTTCTGTTTTTTCTACTTCAAATCCATCAAAAGGCTGTATTTGATTGTAAATCGTTGCAGGAGCTGTATTAGATCCAGAGCAAGAAAAAGTTACAGTTAAAGGAACTCCTGTTAATAATTGCCCGTTATTTTTTACATAAAATTTAATGGTTGTTCCAGTACTTTCTGGAATTAAAACAATTTCGCTTTGCAAAGATTGTTCTACAACTTCAATTCCTGCAATAGTATTGTATCCTGTTTTAGTTACTGCATAATTTACTGAAGTTCCTTTGGGTACTTGAATTTTTTCAGTAATTCCTTCAGCATTGGTAATTTTTGTAATTGGTTCAGTTAAACCATCGTACGAAAAAGTTACACTGGCTCCAGCAATAGGACTGCCTTGGCTGACTGCTTTCAAACTATAGTCTACTGTATTTCCTGGTCCTAAAACTGAAGCAATTAAGAAGACTCCTAAAATAAGAATTAAAACTAAAAATACTGCAAAACTTGGAACAACTCTGTCAATGGGTTCAATGACTTTATAGATTGGGATGCGGGCATCAATTTTATCTAAAAAACCGTACCATTTTTCTTCCAACTTGAAATAAAACTCTTTTAAAGCTTCAAAAACCATTCAAATTTCCTCGGATTTTAAAACTACATCAACCCATGCTCACTGGTTAATTTAATTCAATTAATTTGTAATATAATATATGTAATAAAGTAAAGAATCCTTAATAAAGCTTACGCCCAGTTATTTTGCTAAATTTAAGGTTATAATAGGCAAGCTGGGAATTAAGAATTCTAAACCAATTGCCAATATTATTGCAACTAGTAAAATTAAACCAATTTTTTTAATTTGAGTTTCCAATCTGGTATTTTGCTTTAAATCTTGCTGAATCCAGTAACCCAATTGCATTCCAGCATAACACGCAATCAATAAAGGCAAGACCCGAATTAAATAAGTTAAATTTCCAGCAAAAGTATTTCCTTCACTGATTCCAAAAACCAACAAAACTAAGGGTGCTAAATATCCTTGAAATAAACTGCTTAATCCAAATACTCCTAAAACCAACAACGCATTGTCCAAGAAATTGAGTTGAGTGAGTTTGATTTGGAAATCAAATTGAATTAAGTTTGTGAATATGGCTAGTACTGCAATGGCATAAAACAATACTCCAATGAGCAAGTATAATCGTGTGACCAAGCTTTGAGCTGTATTCTTTTCTTCAATTAAACTCATGTATAAAATTAGGTTTCTTTTATTTAAAGCTTTTACTTAATTTAATTGAGGTTATTTTCTGGTGTATAACTCAGATCTGTGTTTTATTAGTATTTTTTTCATAGCATATCCTTGATTCATTTTTTCAACCAATATTTGAACAGCTGCTTGTCTTTGTGTTTCATTTTTCATGGTATCATTCACTTTCCAATAGTTTGACCAGATTTTGAATTATTTGTTTTGTTTTTTGTTCTTTTGTATGCCCTGCTTTATATAAAATAAGAGATTGATCTGCAGTAAACAATTTATTGATTCTTACATTGCTGTTTTGCTTAAGTGTTCCTTGTGCAAATTCTTTTTCTGACAAAGGCACTGCATAACTGTCGCTTGTTTCTTGGCTGGTGATTTGGCAGAGAATTAAATCGTCTCCTTTTAATGTTTGAATGACAAATGCAGGACGTTTTTTTGTTGTAGATAAGTCAGAAAAAGGAAATGGGACAATTACAATATCTCCTTTTACAAATCTTTCCATGCTTGATCTTCCTTTTTAGACAGCCACTCTTTGGCTAATTTTTTTTCGCTTAATATTGCTGAGCTCATTTTTTCATTGAAACTATTTGTTTTTCCAAATACTGCAGATGCTACTTCAGATTCTTTTTTTATAATAATTTCATTATTCCTTTCAATTAAAACCAATGCTTGTCTTCCGTTTAAGTTCAAGTCTTGTCTTACTTCTTCTGGAATAACTATTTGCCCACGGTCGCTCATAACCACAGACCTAATACGTACATTCATATCAATCAACTCAGTAAGTATAATATGTTTAAACTTATTTAAATAGTTTTGCGTGTTATTGGAGTATCTGGATGTACTCACTAGTTAAAAATTAAGAAAATAGAAATTCTTAGTCTTTTTAGTTGACTAAGAATTTTGTGCATTCCAGACAATTTCTATGCAGTTAAATTGTAGTTCTATAATTAACTATAGAAATGCTTTTATACTATAGTATTCTATAGTATATAGGTGGTTTTATGTCTGTGATGCAAGCTATTCCAGCAAAATTAACTTCGAAACTGGTTAAAGAAATGGATGTTTTGGTAAAAGAAGGATTGTATTCCTCTCGGAGCGAAATTTTGAGAGATGCTGTTCGTCAGCTAATTTATAAAAAACAATTGAAGCAGTTAACTCAGGCTGTTGAAGAAGATATTGAATGGGGTTTGCATGGCAAATAAAGAAACAGCTGTTTCAGATACTGGCCCAATTTTGCATTTATCTTCGATAGATTCTATTTCTACATTTAGTGTTTTTTCTAAAGTTTTTGTTTCTGAGATTGTTTTGTTTGAATTAAAACAGAATGATTTTAATTTTTATTTTTTTAAGAAATATAATTTTACAAAACTTTTTTTGAATCCTGATTTTAGACGAAAGTCTAAGCTTTTTCTTCTGGAATACGGTTTGCATTTAGGCGAAAGCAGTACTTTGGCTTTGGCTTTGCAGGAAAAAATTGAGTTATTTTTAACAGATGATTTGGATGCCCGGGAGACTGCAAAACGTTTGGGTTTAACTCCGGTAGGTTCTATCGGGATTCTTGTACGTGCATTTCGTGAAAAAATTTATTCCAAACAAGAAACTGTTCAAAAATTACTGGATTTAAAACAAAAAGCAAATTTTTTTGTAACTGATTCTTTAATTCAAAAAGCAATACTTATTGTAGAAAACTTCAATTAGACTTCTTTCAATAAAAAAATAGAAATCCTTAGCTTTTTTAGTTGACTAAGAATTTTTCTGCATTCCAGACAATTTCTGTAGCTGTGTCTGTAGTATTCATGCACAATTTTTCTGTTTGAATATCTTCAACCATTTGTTTTAATCCAGCTGAATATGGGTTGGTCAATAAGCTAACTGCTCCTCCGCTGGTTCCACTGATTGTAGGCGTTGTTGTTAGATTGCTTTGCAATTGGATGGATTGCTCTGAGCACAATACTAATAAATTTCTGGCATTAGATTCTTTGGGGACATATACTACTCCAATTACTGAAGCTGTTCCACTGGCGATGGTTACTTGAGCCGCATTTTCTTTTACAATATTGGCACAAGTTGTTCTAGCAGATTCTCGGGTAAAGTCTTTGACTAATTCTGTTATTGTGTTTTTCTGATCTTTGTCTGTTTTGAATCCAACTAATTTATCTGAAGGCAAAGCTCCAGGTAAATGACTGGTTGTTGCAGATTCTGTCAAAGTCAAGTATACTGTATTTGCTTTGGATGTTGTATTTAATAATTTTATTCCGCTTACTGTGCTTGGACTAAACAATAAATCTACTGCGTTTGCTTGTTTGGTTAAAGTTAATAATTTTCCATTTTTCACGTCTTCAAATAATTGTTTGTATCCTGTTTGTTTCAATGCCAAAGTACTTCCAGTTCCTAAAGTTTTAGCTAAAGGATTGGCTCCATCTAATGTTAACTTGAATCCTTCTTCTATGCTTACACCGTATCCTTCTCTTGTGTCAGTGCCTGTCATTCCTAATTCTCCATCAAATGGCAAACTGAACAATAAGTTCTTGGCGTATTCTGTTGTATTTGCTGTGTCCATTTCTGCTAATGTTTGAGCTAAACCAAATTTGACTGTTGGGCCTGCAGGTGTAACAGTCCAATTAGTTATATTTACTGCTACGATTTCATCTAATTGTACTGTGTATAATCCTGAATTCTTTCCTGGACTCATTTTTTTGGCAGAAACTTCGTCATCGCTTGTTAATATAGTTCCTTCTAATTTGACTTGTTTAAATGTCCAGTCGCTATTGACATTATTTCCTGGATACGTTGAATCAAAGTGTCCTGTGAAGTTTGCGCTTGTTTCTTGTCCGTCTCCAATTAAGTAAGCCTTAAATGGTTTCAAGTCTACTCCACTGGGCAAATCGCTTGTTGTGTAATTGTCTGCTTGCTCAATTAATAATGCATTAATTTGAGCTGAATTGCTTGGAAGTACTTTGTAGGTTGGCAATACTTCTTCTAAAGAATTATTTAAAGCATTCAAGGCTGTGATCCATTCATTGGTTGTTCCTTGAATGGTTAATCCACTAATTGTACTTTGGCATTGGTCTATTGTTCCATTATTGCAGGTGCCTGCATTTGTGCCTGTTTTTTGCAATACATCCAACAGTCCTGAAACCAATTGAGAATATTCTTCATAGGTCATTAAATATTTGTTTTGCAATCCAGTTGGAGCGCTAGCTGATTGTAATTCCGCTACACTTGTTTTGATTGTATTTAATACTGGACTATCTGTGTTGGTTAATGTTGTGCCTTCAAATACTAAAACAATTGGAACGCTGTCTTGCATGTCGTAACATTCTTGGACTCTTGTGCTTACATTGGTTAAATTTGTTTTCAGTGTACTAATTTGAGTTCCAGTATCTGTTGCACTAACTCCTGTTAAGGTTGCAATTAAGTCATTGCCATTACAAGTTGTTTCAGTTCTTCCTTGTTTGAATCCTGCTTTCAGTAAACTTGCTCCTTTGACATAGAATGCTTGTGCTTTATTCTCTTCATCTTTCAATGTGATAGTTTTCTTGGTTAAAGAATGTAATTCAATTGGTTGTACTTGGGTACAAACTTCTTTGAAGTTAACAGAGTCTGCTGCAGCCAATCTGGCTTGCACTACTTTGACTGCTTTTTCTTGCAGGTCTTTTACTTTTTTAGTCATGCTTAAAGTGAATTGAGTTGCATCACAAAATTTGTTTTCACAAGTTTCTGCTGTAAAGTCTGCTTCTGCCCAAGTGAATAATAATTTATCCAAACCATATTTGGTTACTGCGTCTGTTCCAGTTACTGGTGCATCGGCTGCTTTGGCTAATGCAATATCTCCAACTGAACAATAGAATGCACTTCGATCTGCTTTGGCTGCTGCTGTGGCATTACAGCGTTTTTCTTTTTCACTGTTAAAGAATTCTAAGTTTGCTTTTTCTAATTTTGGAATACTTAATGCGTGTGTTGTTTCAAAGTCAATGGCTTTTTGGTAATCTGTTTCCCAATTAGGTACTAGTCTATTGAATTCAGTTGTATAATCTCTAATAAATGCATCAATTTCTGCTTGGACTCCTGTTTTGGTGTATCCTGTACAATCATCGCTGAGTAATTTTTTCATTAAAGCATTCCATCGATCAGCTAATGCATCTGGGAATCCTGCTGTTTTCATTTTTTGTGTTCTTGCATCCACCAATGCTTCTGTGTTGGCTGCTTCTGGCGGGCATTTTTCTACAAAGATTTTTTTCATAGCTTCTTTCATGATTTGTTTTTCTGTAGGATTCCATAAACTTGCGTCAATTGCATCAATTTCTGCCAGCAATTTATCTAAGTCAGCTTTTTGTTCTGCAAAGGTTGTTCCAGTAAATGGACAAACTGTGTGAGCTGTTTCAGTAAGTGATTTTAATTTTGCATACAATGTTGGATTGGCTATTTTAATTTTATTTAATACTGGTGCTGCTGCTAATGCTCTAGCATCGGCTGCTGCTTTTTCTGCACAAGCTTTTTTGCCTTGGTCAATTAATTCATCTGCTTTTGCGCCGAATACTGTTGAATTCGTTGCCTTATCTGCTGCATCCGATGAAGCTAAAGCGACTTGATTCATTAACTGTACTTTTTCAGTATTTGGATCTGGTTTACAAACTGTTGGATTGACTGCAGTTCTTAATGCATCTAATACTGTTTTGTAATTTGCAGGGAATCCTTTGGCTTTTCCTGTGTTCAATAACCATTGGTATGGATCTGTGCATTTGTCCTTGTAATCTTGTTCTAATTTAGTAACTTTTGCAACTGCTTCTGCACTTTCTGTAGCTGCTTTTACTTTTAATTTAGCAATATCTGCTAAACTGGTTGCAGTACAATCAAATCCGCTATTTTTATTTAATGCTTTATCTAAATCATCAATTTCTTTTGCAATTCCTGTTAATCCTGTGGGTGGTGTTACCGGTGTTGCAGTTGTACATTTCAATTGTTCTCTGGCTGTTCCAATAACTAAATTAATTGATTTTTTGTTTTCGTCTCCAGGATATTTTGTAAGCAATGCAGTTTCTTTTACTTTCAATTGATCGCAGTTAACTTTTCCTGCTATAATATCATCTGCTAATTGTTTGAGTTCAGTTTTTAATTCAGTATCAGTTACTTTTTCTGCTTCTGCTTTAGCTGCTGCTCCAGCCAATGTTTTTCCAATCTCTGCTGGTGTTCCTGTGGTTGTTGCACAGAATGTATCTAGTGTTCCTGCTTTTTCTTGAGCTTCCACTTGTTTGACTGTAACTCCTTTATTCAATACTTTGACTTTAACTGGCAATTGAAGAATATCTGAAGTTCCTGGATTGTTTTGTGTTCTGGTAATTCTAAATCTGGCAGGCGATCCTGATTCAGATAAATTAATGACTGCACAATTTTGTTTCATTGCACTTCGATCAATGGTTAACAATCCATTGTGTCCTTCGTCTGTGACTCCGAATTGCAATTTGACTCCAGAATCATCTGTATAGCTTCCGTCTCCTTCGAGTGTTAAAAAGTCTCCAGTTCCACATACTGGACCGTCAGCACATTTTCCTCTTTGAGCTACATCTGCTCTATTGCGTGGAATTTTCATTAAATAATCTGTAACTTGGTCACTTCTCTTGAATGCATAAGCATCCGAGCCATTAGTGAAATGTAATTTGTCATTTAACCATCCGTCTCTGGCTGTGACATCAAAGTAATCTTGCTTGGTGCTCGACGTTTTTGCTCGCAAACAAGCAGCTGGCTGGATGTCAATATCTCCGGCTTGCATGACTGTGTCAAATACTCCGAATGCTTGATAGGGATCTACAAATTGTACATCAAATAATTCTACTTGAGGTCCAGTTGGAGTAAAGTAAGGTACTGTAACTCTTCCTGGACTAATAATACTGTGACCAAATCTGCTTGCACTGATTCTTAAATTTCCAACTTGCTGGTTGACAGAACCTTCAGTGAATCCAGGGAATTGATCAATCACTTGAGGATTATAGTAGACTGAGAAATGCAATACTTCGCTTCTGGATTGTCCTGATCCGCCTTGAATAACTGCAGGTGTTGTATTAATGTAACTGATTAAAGGACAAGCTCCTAAATTATACAAACCTCGGCCTGGAATCATTTGTTGTCCAGGTAAAAGTCCTTGCTGTTGCCCTTGGAATCCTTGTTGTTGGAATTGCTGCTGGGCTGGTACTGTAACTCCGCAAGATTGGTTAGGCATTCGTAACATGTCGGATGTTGCAACTGGATAACATTCAATGTTTTGTAATCCAAAGGTTGGATCTAGTTTGTATCCGAAGTCTACACAATTGTTGGTAATTTTTCCTGTACTGGCAATACTGGTTACAAAGTCTACTTGGAAAGTACTAGGACTTAATACTGGCTTGCACATTTGTTCTACTTCGCCAGCTCGCATAACTGTAGCTTGTAATTCGCCTAAACCAATAAAGCTAGTTTCTGCTCCTAAGATTCTTCCATTAATACTTACAGGATATCTTCCAGAAAATATTGTTGGACTAACTGTTACTTCTGCTTCTTGTTTAGGCTGCAATTCTATTCCTGGTTTTCCTACTCTTAATCGTGAATCTGGTTCAATTTTTAATTCTACGGAAACTTCACAATTATTTCGTATCAAAAATTTTCCTTGACTGACTGGATTATTGGGGTCAGTGCAGGAAAAAGAATTTCCAAACAATGGACTTTGCATTCCATAGCCTTGTTGAGATCTGTAAGGTGAATCAAATACACTGGTTGGTCTATTGTATAAAGTATTTTGGTATTGATCGTATGGACTGTAATTGGCGCTGCCATAAATGGGTTGTCCTGTTTGTGTAGGTTGCGTTCCTACTGTTCCTGCATATCTTCCGAAGTTGGTTGGATATTGTCCTTGGGGGATTCCTTGTCCACCGTACAATCCGCTAAATCTTGGGTCTGTCATTCCTTGATTGAATCCAAAAGAATTCTGCATTATTCCAGAACCTAAATCATAACCACAAGTATACAATTGCAAGGGTTGTCGTTCAATGATTTCTACACATTGACTTAATTGACTGACAATGGCGTCTGTTTCTAATTTGGCTGTTAATGTTTCTGGCCCAGCTAAAGTTTGATGGCTTCCGGAGATAATTAAAGTAGGCTTGGCTTTCGCACTTTTAATTTTTTTGTCTGGAATAAAAGTAAATCGTACAGTTCCTTCTTTGCTTTCTGGAAATACTTGTGCTAATTTTTGTTCTTGTTCATTTAAGGCTACTGCTCCTTTGTCTTTGAATAATTCGCTTTCAATTCTCATTTCACCTAAAGGTTGTGCTGTTTTCCAGTCAATTTTGGCTGAAATATTTTGCAAAGAAATTGGAATTCCTTCCACTGTACAAGAATTTTTGATTTTAACATCAATGCTTTCTTGAGCTGTTTCGGTTGCAAACTTCCAAGTACTTGGAGTAAATGTTAAACAGTCTGCTAAATCTACTTCGTTTCCTAAAAGGATTCTGAATTTTAATGGAATTCGTGCAGTCCAAGTTTTTCCTACTGTGCTATTTGTAATTTGGAAAGCTAACATTCCATCGATTGTTTGAGTTTCTGTAACCAATTTTCCTTTCTCCGTTAATTCAAATAAAATACTGGCATTACTGTCATGGTTTACATCTAATTTGAGTCCTTCAATTTCTTTCAAGTTTTTAGCTTGAACCAATTCAGTGCTTTTAGAATCTAAAGTAACTTTGCTGATGGTTAAAGGCAAAGGAGTAATATTCACTAAAATAATTTCCAAAGATTTGCTAGAACCTGATCCTGGAGTTAAATCCAATTTAAGTTCCAGGGGTTTGACTGCAACCAAAGTTTCATCGATTTTGATTTCTAAATTATTGGCTTTGAATGAATTCTTTTTAACTTCAATTTTCAAAATTGAATCTACATTGGGTGATTCTAGTTTGAATGCAAATATTCCTTCAGAATTGGTTGTGCCTTGAGCTACAATTGGATTAATGCTGGCAATAACTTCTGCATTGGCTATAGGCTGGCCTGTTATATCTGTGACTTTAACTACAATTGGATTGTCTACAAATGGAATGATTGCAATGGGCAATACTTCAATTTTAAGTTCTGCTGCAGGCAATACTTCTATTCCCAATGCATGCGTAAATGTTTTTTGCTGTCCGCTGACCAAACTTAATTCTAAAGGATTGAATCCTTCTTTGGTTGCTTCAAAATCTAAAGTTCCAGTAATTTGTCCGTCTTTTTCTAAGCTTCCGATTTCTAAATTGAGTTCAGATCCATTTCCTGTTCCTGTAACTTTTCTTCCTTGAGCATCTGTAATATTGTATCCTTTCAATACAATTCCTGCAGTTTCATTTACAATTTGAAGTTGTGCATTGGCCAACAATCCTGTGGTTGTTTTGGTTAAAGTAAAATGCAGTCTATAATTTCCAGTAATGCCTGCACTGTAGGAATCAATGACATTGCTTTTCAGTCTGGTTGAAACATTTTCTATTTGTAAAATTTTACAAAATCCTTGAGAACATAAATTACTAGGCCCGACAGTATATACTTGAACTTTGGCTTCAGCATACAAGTTTTGTTTTTGTCCGGTATTTTCTTCAGTTCCTAAACTATCATCTCTTGGATCTCTTGTGTAAGTATTTCCTTTGATTCCATAGCCTCTGTACAATACTTGGACTACGTCTCCTTGGACTGCTTCGGGTTGAACCAAGATTTCTGCTTGAACTTCAAATACTCCAAAAGCAGGCAATCCATTTCTGTTAATTGTCCATTCTACATTAGCCCATTTACTATCTCCTGTAGTTAATTTTGAATAATCTGTAGCAGTATTATTATTGGGAGTATAAGTTGTTCCTTTTTTGATTACGCCTATGCTTAATACTTCTCGGATCAAAGAATTGTCTTCATCCAATGCTGTGGTTGTTCCTTCTTGTTCTCTTCCAGTTCGCAGGTGTACTCCTACAGTATCTAAATTGCTTCCTTGGGGTGCCAATACTTGTACTGTTGCTAAATATTTTCTGCCTGCACTGACACTATTTTGAATTGTTTCTCCTTCTAATTCTAAATTTTTTAATTTTACAGTTAATCCAGAAACATCTTTTTCCAATTCAATCAAGCGTGCTTGTAAATTAGCAACAGCTGCATTCATTGGGACTGTAACATAGGGTAAAAATTCGTCGGCTTCAATTACAAAAAATACTTGTTTGTCGGCTCGAACTTGTGCAGTGACTTTTCCGTCAATATTGGAAGTTAATTCCTGCAATGTTCTATTGGTTCCTTTTTCCAATACTTTAACCAAAGCACCTTGAACTGCTTGTTGTTCTGCATCCAATAAACTTAATTCAATGGCTGTAGTTCCAATGGTTAAGCTGACAGAAACTTCTTTAATTTCGCGTTCTCTTACTGTAAATTCTGTACTGGCTTTTCCTTCAAATCCTTGTTTTAAAACAAAAACATAATAATCGCCTGGAACAATATTCGTAAATTCAACTCGTCCATCTGTTCCAGTAGTCAATTGTGCTCCGATGGGTGTATCTTGAGAATCTTTTAATCGAATTTTTGCATTCTCTACTGGCTGTTGGTGTTCATCTACAACACTTACGACCAAAGCTTGAGCATTGACTACACTGACTGCTTGCAATGAAATAGAATATTCTTGTGCTTGTGCTCTAACATTATTTTGGGTTGCAATATTGTATCCTGCTTTATCCACTTCCAAAGAATACGTTGTACTGGCTGGAACATTTAACACAACTTGTCCAGCTGTATTCGTATAAGCTTCATACGGTTGTGATGCTCCAGTTTTTAATTTAACCAAAGCTCCAGCAATAACTGTTTGAGTTGTGCTGTCCATTACTTTGACTTTAATTTCTCCTAAAGTAGTTGTTTGTAATACTGCAGTAAATGAAATACTTGTTTCAGCTCTCAATACTCTGGGTTCGCTGGTATAATCTTCGTATAATCCGTTTCCGGAAACTACAATATAATATTCGCCTGCATTAATTTCTGTAAAATTTACTGCTCCAGATTCAGAGGTTACTTCAGATGTTTCAATTAAGTCATCGCGATCTGAACTGGTTCCATTGGTATTCATTAATTGTACGCGTACTTCAGAAACAGTATTGCCTGTAGAATCTTCTGCTTGAACTGTTACACTTCCTTTCAATACTTCATCTTGTGCTAAAAAGATTTGAGGCAATGCTTGTTCTAAACTAACTTGTTGTCCGGAAACATTGAATCCAGTAATATTGTCGACCAATAAAGATCCGCAGTTGCTGGGAATATTTTGTACATTGGCCAAGCCATCTTCGACTGTAACAGTAGAAGTATAAGCTGCACTTGCATTGGCACAACTAAAAGTTGCAGTTACACTGGTACTTAATACTGCACTGCCTTGCATAAATTGAACTGTTTTGTTGAGTAAAGTAATTTCTTTTCTTAATCGAATGGTTTGAGTGTCTGCTTGAGTTAAAGCTGAATAGTTTTGGGTTTGTGAAACAAATCCTTCTTTAGAAACAGTTACTGAAAAATCTTTTTGCAATGGAACTTTTAATTCAAGAATTCCTTCTTCATTGGTGTTTGTAGTGGTTGTTTGTTCTCCGACTGTTAAAGTAATTTCTGCATTTCCTAAGGCTGTTCCTTCTTCAGAATAAACACTTAAACTTAAAGCTGTCTGGCTAGGCACCAAGACCATGAACAAGCCGGCTAGAATTAAAACAAGTAAAAGAACTGCAATTGGAAAACTTGGAATATTTCTGTTTTCAAAAATATCTGCCACTTTGTAGACTGGAATTTTGTGACTATCTAACCAATCCAAAAAACCATAGTATTTATCTTCGAGTTTAGTATACGATGATTTCAATGAATTGCCCAGTCCCATTTAAACACCAAAGTTAACTTTGTAACTTTACTTTATAACTATAATATTTACCTTATTAGTCTTTTTAAAGCTTCTCTTACTGGTTTTTGTGCATTTTTCTACTAATATATTAGTCTTCTTTATATTATATATTATTATGGCCTGTTTTCGCAAGTAAATGGTCCACTAGGCGCTCCGTTTGTTTGACAATTCCAGTGTGTATTTGGAGTAAATCCTTGAGGCAAAATATCCAATGGATTACTTCTCATTTCTATTTTGTATTCTGTATCCAATAATTTATTCACTTTGTATAAATCATTTTCTTCTTTGATTCCAACTTGTACTCTTAAAATATTAATTCCTGCGCATTGTGCACTTCCAGTTCTATTGTTTCCATAATAATTTTCTGCAGTTGGAGTATTGGATACTTCGGGAGTAATTTTTATTCCAACTTTGCTTACGCCTACTGTACATTCTCCTGTGCTAGCATCCAATGCAATTCCAAAATCATTTCCTACTCCTTCAATTGGAATATTTTTGGTTTGAATTTGTGCTTGTACTTTTTGACAAGTTTGAAATTCAGTGTATTCATGCAAGGCATTGTTGGCAGAATTTTCTGCACTGAATTGAAATTGAATTGGATTGCCGCGAACACTGGGTCCAAAAGTAACTCCTGCATTGGGTGCTCCAGCTGAACTTTCTCCAATACAGGCATTGTTTCCAAGATTTTGTTGTGAAACTATTGCAGAATATTTATCGCACGTATTTGGAATGCAGGCTCCCAAAGCCCAAGTGTCTAGTTCTCCTCCAGTTCCAGAAAAGTTTTCATTCATGACTCCGCTATTGCCTTGTGGATCTGCAATTGCTCGAGCATACGTTAATGCTTTAAATATTCTTAACGGAACATATATTCTGACATCATTGTCCGGCAAAATGGGATCTTTTAATATTCGTCCAGTGCTTTTGTCTTCCACTACAATTTTCGGCAAATTTTCTCGGTCTGTTGGAGTTAATGAAGATAATTTTAAGTTTACATAAAATGTTCCAGTCGGGCATTCGGTATCTTTATCTTCTCCTAATTTTCCAGTGCATTCAATGACTTCAAAAAATTTATTTTGTTGATCAATGGGCAAGGTTGGATCCGGCAAACTGTTTTGTACAATGGTTCTCATGGAGTTTCTGAATCCTTCAATGTTTTCTGCTTTAATGGAATAGGTTGAAAACGAAAAACCAAATCCTTGATATAATGCAATTAAGAAATTTGCAGCAGTATCTGCAAAAGCTGTTCTTCCTGTAGTGGTTCCAAAAGTTCCGTTGGCAAAATCATTCACCAATAAATCCCAGTTATCCCAGTTGGTTACAGTGAATACATTGTTGGGGTCAGATAAATATTCATGCATTTGTTTGCGGATTCCGAAATTAAAAATTTGAATAGCGTCAGCTCTTGTTAATTCAGCTACACTTTCCAGTCTGGATTGTTCTTGGATGTCTGCAATAATATTCTGCGTATTGTTTTCGGTTTGAATCATGGTATTGACTAAGACTGCAGTTAATACAATTAAAATCATGCCTACCAATGCAGTGAATAGATTAAATGCTTTCGAGTTTATTTAAAAAAACCTCCTGTTTTTTAAAAATATAAAATTCTTCTGAATTTTATATCAACAAATCATGTATAGAATAAGGGTTTGTTTTTATTTAATTTATGGTTTAGCTTTAGGCTTGTTTTTGGTCAATTGTCTTCTTTTTTCCTTTTCTGGTTCTTTTAAGTAATTTTCTGAAATCATGACTTTTTCTCCAGCTTCTATTTCTAAGTTTTTTCTAGCATCTCCTGCAATGGTTCCTCCTTTGACTGCAGCTATTTTGTTTTCAAAAAATCCTTGCGCATTTTTGTTTTTAGCAATATGTGTAATGGAAGCTTCGCCTAACATTGTAAAGATTAGTTCTAAATCGTTCATATGATCTCTTAGATTTTCTTTTTTTAATTCTTTGAATTTTTTGTATTCGTCTACAGTTTTTCCGAAAGTAGCTTTTGAAATTTCGTTAGTTAGTATTGCAAATTCTTTTCCTTCATTTACTTTTCGATTTTTCCACTCATCCGTTAATTCTTGTCGTACTGCAATTCCGCGAACTCTTTTCTCAATCCATTCATTGGAATATCCTTTTTGTTGATACAATTATTTCATTCTTTTTTGTGCCAATTCTGGATCTTGAATTTCCTGCACTCTTTCATATCCAACTTTTGCCAGCCATAGTTTGAAGGGTTCTGCTTTCGGAGAAAGAATGGATTGAATGATTCGAAAAGCACCTTCTGTATTGACGCAGTTTGTTTCTCTTTTTTTGCCGTCTGGTGCGAGAAGTTCAAGTGGGGTACAAATTGTACCCCAGTTCGAATCCAAAATTGGGCCCCGGTTGCGCATCTTTTTGATGTACTGCTTGGGGTCTGAACTCTCTGTTAAAATGACCACTGTGTCAAATATAGAAAACCACCATTCATTCTTATGCCAAACTTTTCGTATTTGTTTTCCTTCAAAAATAGCAATTGCATTTTCTTCATTCATTTTCATTCACTCTAGTTTAATTTTTTCAAATAGTTTAAATACTTGTTTAAGGTAGACTTCCGGTATTTCCGGTTAGTTTATTGGAATCTGTTGGGCTAGAATTAGTTTTATGAATTAATTTATGTTTAGTTTTTGCACTTGACTTTTGTTGTTGATAATCCTGAAATGCCCAGTGCTTTAATTTGGACTTCAGCTCTGTTCTGGATGCAGAATTTTGAAAATTTTTCGTATTGTTGTTTAACCAGTGAAACAAATTCTTTTTCAGTTCCAATTGCTTTATGCAAGTACCTTGCAGAGATTCCATTATAGTCTCCTGTGGATGTTCCATTATAGTAATTCTTTAATGCTGTTTCGAAATTGGGTGAATTAATTCCACTGGAGTCTGTGTAAGGTTGATCCAAGGCTTTCCAATCATTCAGTCTTTTTGCAATGCATTTAATGTTTTCTTCAGCATTGTTGACGCTAACTGCATCATGGGTGTCACATAATCCGATGTAGTCTGCAATTAAGTCTACTCCTGTTAATTGTTTGTTGTCTCCTTGAGCAAATCCAATTCTGGTTGTTACATTCATTACTGCAAATATCAATGCATCATCTACGTTTGCTTTTCCTTCTGTTGCTTTGGCTATTTCGCTTTTGTATTTTTGGTATCCTACAAATTCAAATACATCGGTGCCTTGGTTTTCACTTGGAGCAGGCACTCGTAAATTTCCAATGACTGGTTTTTCACTTAAATAACTGGCATCGCATTTGGCTTTGATTTCATTCTTTTCTGGAATGTCTGCAGGTCTTTCTGGTTTATTGCATAAATTTTGAATAATATACTTTCTATCTCCTGCTTTTCCAACAGAAATATCAACGCGGTGTGCACAATTGTTTTTGAGTATTTGTCCAAAAGGTATAGGAATAACATCTGCTTTTCCGTCTCCGTCAATGTCGGAAATATCTTTTCCGCTAAAGTCTTGAGTTCCTATTCCGGCTGTCAAATTTCGTTTAAATAAGTCATCCCATGCTAAATTTCCTGCTCCGTTGGCTAAGCCTGCACACAGTATTCCTTTTCCCAATCCTTTAGCTCCTTCCCAAGTAAACATATTTCGAATAACTGAACCCAATCTAGCCAATCTTCCTCGGCTGAAGCTTACTGTTTCTCCTTCAATTCCTTCTTTGATAATTGCTTTGAATTCTTCAGAATCTTTTAATAATTGTTTGGCTGCTTCTCCTTCGCGTTGAGCTGGATTAGCTAATTCGCTGTAATTGATTTCTGCAGTTCCAATTTTTACTTTAGCTCTTCCAGTAGTAGCTGCATTTTCTAATAAAATATTTCCTGGACTTTCAGGAGCTAAATTTAATGCTCTTTTGGTGGCTTGTTCTATTTGCACTGCATCTAATTTGAAATGAATTTTTCGAGCAACTTCGTTGGGTCTAGTTTCTGTGACTGTTCCAAAATTGTGATAAATTTCGTTGACTGTTTCTTTGCTTCCAACTTCTTGCAATACTTCTTTGACTAATTTTTGGTTTTCACTTTTTTCTACTAATTCTTCCAATAAATTGGTTCCAAATGTTTGCTCCATTCTGGTTTGTACATTGGTTGCATGAATATTGTCAAGAATGGCATTAATGACTCTTGTTCTTCCAGGTGCTCCAGTTCCAATGGATCGTGTGTCTGTAATGGTTAATTTTCCTGGAATTTCGTCATAAATTGCTTTCAATTCATCTACACTGGCTTGTTCTAATTTTTCTGTTAAATGAGAACTTTCTTTAGCTAGTCTTTCAATGGTTTCAGTTAATTGTTCTTTGGTAAAACGTTTTTCTAATTCTTTGACTACTTCTTTGGTTCCAACTTGAGTTGTTCTAGACGTTGATCCTTTTTCAATAACATCTCCGACTGTTAGATTTCCTGGATTTAATGTTAATACTCCAGGTGTAGCTAATTCTGCTTCAATGTTTGCAATAAATGCTGTTTTGGTTACATCATCTATGCGTCCAGCTAAATTTCCGGATTCTTCTACACTGCTCCAGATACTTTCTGCAATTCTGTGACGAATGGATGTTAATTCTGTTTGCACTGTTGGATTGCCCATTTGTGCTGCAATAGCTGCGGCATCTCCGCTGGCTAATAATTCTCCAATAGCTGGTGTTACCTCTAAAGCAATTCCTTTTTCTCCAATGCTTTTCGCTGCAGCTTCAGCTGCAGTTAATGCTTGAGTTCGAATTCCTTTTCTGGCATCGATTACTGCATCTTCTACTTTTTGTAATTCTTCAGCATATCCTGCTCCAGGTGCTCGGTATCTTGGAGCTAAAGCAGCATTGCTTGCTCCAATTTCTTGATACAATGTTCTGAATCTTTGAGCCAATGCTGGATCTGCTTTGGCATGCGTTAATGCAGCATCAAATTCTGTTTGCAATAATTGTGCTGTTACTATTGTTTTGGCTCTTTGCAATGCTGTAATTCGTTCTTGAATACTGTGTTCTAAAATGGCATGCAATTCATTTCGAATTAAACCCCAATTTACAGGCCTGGGGATGGGTGCTGCTCCATACAATCTGTTTCCAATAGCTTCAATTGAATTGTTAGTCATTAATTGGGTTACTTCAGCTACTTGTCCTGCGGTTAAAATTTTTCCACTGACTTGCAAGTATTCTCCAATAAATGCTCCAATTGTTACACTGGTTAATGCTTGTTCTAATCTTCCGCCAATTATGCCAGTGTCATTATTGTTGGCTGCATCAATGACTGCTTGTCTGGGATCAGGCGTAGGCAAATTTTGGTAAGCTGTAATGTCTTGACTTAAATTATAAGGCGGTAAAACATAGTCTCCTAAATTTTTCAAAGTTTGAGAATAATCCACTCCCGGCATATTGAATAAAGCAGAGCCTGCTGTAATTCCGCAATCTCCGGCAACACTTAAAGCCAATCCGCCTAAACCTATTCCTCCACGGAATGAAATTGCATTGCAGGCTATAGATACGGCTGCACAGGTTCCAGTGTATCCTGCTAAAGCCCATTTTTTGGCTGTTCGAACTTCTTGATAATATTCGGGTTGTCCAGCCAATGTTGCACTCGTAGATCCAAAGAATACGTCAGCTTGTTTTCTTTTTTCTGGATCATTTAATCCTTCTTCTTGTCTTCTGGCAACTACTTCGAGTAAAATATCATCTACACTTAATTCATCTGGGCCAGTCCAAGCTACATTCGGAATATAGTACGAGCCTACATCTAATTTGATTAATCTGGAAACCAAATCATACGGGCTTAGTCCACAGCTTTCTAATTTAATTAAAGCTTCATTGCTTTCTCTTGTTACTTTGTCTTTGGCTCTAGCTTTAACTTTCAATTGAGTGCTTAATGCATTTTTGATTTGAGTTACATCTCCTACTGCACATAATTTTACTGCAAAAGAATAATTGGTCAAATTTTTTGGATCTTGTTTTAATTGAATTACTGTTCCTTCAATTTTATTAGTTGGATCATCGGAGTATTCTTGAATAATTTCATCTTTTTTAATATCATTTAATCCAGGAATTCCTGTTTGTTCTTCGTTAGCTAATAAATAAACCGGTGTTTTTGCATTTGCTCGAATGACTTTTGTAATGTCTGCAAATCCTGCTGTGCTAATTTTTCCATTTTTGGCATCTTCTACTAATTGAGCCCAATTGGTTTGCAGAATAATTCGTTCTCCAATGGTGCTGGATACATTCATATCCAAACAAGTTTCTGTAGAATACAAAGCCAAAGCTGCTTTAGGATCAGGCTGGCTGGGATTAACTTGAGGTCTGGCTGAAGTTGGCAAGTCTCTTAGTACTAATTCTGTTTTGTCTGCATTCATGCATCCATTGCCTTCCAATCCTCCTTTGGCTAAACTATCTATTCCTTTTCCAATTTCTGTGCCTAATTGTTTTTGGAATTCTGGATTGCTGGAAACATAAATGTCATTAATAATGGCATCAATTTTGACTGGTTTTACATTGCCTTCAGCGTCTGTGACTTTTTCCATTTTTAATTTGATTACTCCAGAGCCTTCGACTGGCCCAACTGTTAAATTCAAGTAATTATTGTTTCCGCTTTTTCCTGTTCTGCCTTCATTTTTTCCAAACAAGCTTTTTGCTAAACTACTTTTTAATTCTTCAAATTGTTTGGCATCTGTATTCGCTGGAGTGTCTCCTGCAACTGTTCCCAAAAAAGTATTGCTTCTTGTATTCAAAGTTAAGTCTTCGTCTTTGGGTAAAAAATTCATTACATTTTGTATTTGTTCAGTACATTCTGCAGTAATTTTTCGTTCATCTTGTAATTGGAAAGAAAATACCAATCCTTCGTCGCTGAATTTTCCGCCTATATTTTGTACAGCTCCATCCAAGCTAATTCTGTATCTTCCACAGCCTGCTAAAATTCTAGGAACTCGAATTTGGTGGACTGAAAAACTGGAAGTAATTAATTCTGCACTTTCTTCTATGGTGTTGACTGCATATCCTTTGATTTCTTTGAACTTGGTGCTGTCATCTAATATTTTTTTGACCAATTCACTGGTAACTACATCGTTTTGCAAGTATACTTCTAGGAAAGGAACACTAATTCCAAGAGAACTGAATGAACAAAATGTTTGGGTTGGATCACAACTTCCTGCATTGCGTGCATCATAGCTTATTTCTCTTAATCTTCTGCGTACATCTCCTGCCAATCTGTTTATTTTTCCCAAAACATGCTGAGTCATTTGTTTGGCGTCACAATAATGAGCTGAACAATCGGCTTCATTTTGGGTTGCAATATCCGGCAATTTAATGCTTACTGTTGTTTTTTCGTCTCCGCAAATTGGCATTTCAAAACTAGCTGTAGCTTTTCCTTCTTCGCTTAATTCTTTTCCCAATAAAATAGTAGCCAATAACTTGTTGGATTTACTGAATTGCTGGCTGCGTACTAAAAATCCTTTGACACTAATGGCTTCAGGTCTTTGTCCTGGACTAACATAGTCTGATTTTTTTCCTAAAGTTAATTTGTATTCTTGGCTTTCTCCTGGATTCAATACAGTACTTGCGCCTTCAAGTTTGAGTTCATTTTGTCCGAATAAAGTTCGGTCTAAAGTTAATTCTCTAACTTCTTCTGCACAATTGTTTTGGATTCTAATTTTTTTCTCCAATACTCCGGCTGAACTAACTTCACTTTGGAATCGTAAAGGTTCTACTTCAAATACTTTCAGGCATTCTCCGCCGGAAATATAAACTTGTAAATCTACTGCAGTTAATTCAATTCTTCGGCCATTCACTGAACCCCAAATAATAATTCGTGCAGGAATTGTTTTTCCTTCCAAGGCTTTGGTAGCTGCAGTGCTTAAGTAAATTGTTTTCGGAGGATTCAATTGTTGTCCTGGCATTAACATTCCTTGCCATAAACTTTTTTGGCTTCCGAAATAAGTAAAATTATTAGAGCCAAGCTGACTGAATGAATTGTTTGGATTTCCAAATTGGGTTTGTCCAAATCCTTGATTGTATCCTAAATTATATCCGCCAGTTGGACTGGAATTAAATCCTCCAAAGCCAGGCTGTTGGCTGAGTGCATACATTGGATTTTGCAAAGGATTATTGGGCACACCGTATTGGGGTGTATCGTAGGGCAATACTTCTGGTCTTTGATACAATGTTTGATTGTCATAACTTGGCTGTGTTCCTTGTGTTGATTGATATCCTGTAGCAAACAAGGCATTGCCTCCAGATTCTACTGGCAAAATATCAATGTCTAAACTACCTGAAAATCCAGGTGCTAAAACTGTAGTGAATTGCAATGCATTGATTGGGAATTCTCCCACGTTTTTAATATACAAAGGCAAGTATCCTGTGGCTCTTTCTTGTAAATTTCCAGTAGTTTGGTTTTCTCCTTTGGCTAAAAATACTTGTCCATTATTTCCTGCAATAGCCTGCAATCCAAATTGCGGTGGAACTACTCGGACAAATAAAGGAATACTGGCAGTCATTTGCGGAGAATTGAAAAATATTCTATACGGGTATTGTAAAATTCCTTGTCTTGGAATCCGGTTGGATAAACTTAAGCTAATGCTTTTTTCTTCTCCAATTTGTAAACTCAAAGAAGGAGCTGTAATGGTTAATTGCTGGTCTTGTTCCAATCCTTCAATTCGGGTTGAAAAACTTAAAGCTTGCGAGCATTCATTTCGTACAATAATGTCTACTCTTGCACTGGTATTATCTAAGCCTAACAAGAAAGCTTGAGCTTGCGGTGTATTAAACACCAAACAATCTTGGGGTAATTCTTTATTGTAATTTACTGTTACTCTTGTTCTGATTTCCACTGGGAAAACATCTTCAACTGTACCGCGAACAATTACTTCAGCTTCGCCGTGCAGTCTTTCTTCTGGATTGGTTCCTTTAAATCGTGCATTCAAATTTAGTGAACCTGTTTCATTTTCGCTTAAAGCGCTTTGAATTTGTGCTTCAAGTACTAAATTTTCCGGCCAAAATTCAGATTCTTGTACTTCTACAGTTAAAGATTTAATTTTGAACGAACTTTTGTTTTGAATATTGATTCGTTTGCTTTCGGTTTTTTTATTGGGCTGTAAATCAAACAAAGTAGTTTCCTGTAAAGTTAAAACATCTGTTTTTCCAATGAAAATAGATTGTTCGATTTTTCTATAATTGGGTGCAGTAACTTCTACAATTAATACTCCAGCTGGCAGTCCTGCAGGAAAACCATATTCTCCGTTTCTTCCTTTTTTACCAGCATTATTTCCAATGACACTTCGTAAAGATTTTTTCTTTCCATCCAATATGCGTACAGTTGCATTGCTTACAAATTCACTGCTTTCTGAATCTTTGACTTGAATGGTAAACGGCTGTCCAATCACAATTTTTTCAGGAACAATTTTGAGGTCCATTTCTTTTTCAGAATATACTGTAAAAAAGTGTGTTTTTTCTGTTTCTGTTTCTCCAACTTTGACTTTGATTTGCAGGAAAGTATTTTCTGCTTTTTTGGTTCTAAATGTTATGCGAATCTTTTTTTCTTCTCCTTGAGTTAATTGCAGTAAATCAATGCGGTCTTCTACATCCAAAGAATCTTCCTGTGAAAATACATTGCTGAGTTGTCCAATTTGTCTTCCATTCAATCCAATTTTGGGGTTTTGTTTATCTGTGCTTACCGTAATAATAGGCCGGGCATTTTGGGTTGCTTTTAATGTTAATTCCAATGCATAAGTTCGATTCGTTAAAGGATTGAATTCATGTTCTAAAAATTTGTTGCCTTGATCGTCTACAAATATGCTGGAAAAACAAACAGTGTTTACACATTCGGGTGTATCTTCAAATAATGGAATGGCTGCAAGTTTAGCTTCTGCATACAATGCACTTCTATGTTCATTCGAATTAGCTGTTTCCAAAACTGAGTCTAAAGGTTCTCTGAAAAATTCTCCATTGAGTGTACTCCAAGCTCTGTATCTGACTGTAATCTCATTTTCTTGCAATGTTTCTCTGGCTCGAATTTTTAATCGTACAATTTCGACTGTATTGGGTTTGTCAAAATATAAATCCAGCCATTTATTGTATGAATTTGCAGTTCCTTTATTGCTGCGGTCCAATCCTTCATTGCCGGGTTCAGGTGTAGCCATATAGGTTCTGCCATATGCAAAATTGCTGGCTGTGGAATCAAATCCTAAAATTCCTGAACTTTGAGAGTCTGCGAATTTTACAGAATCATCTCCGATTCTAAAATGAGCCCCTGAAGACAATTGAGTTGGACTAAATTCTAATTTGAATTTTAGCCAATAAAATTTTTCTTTCGAAATTCCTTCAACTATTTTTCCATGCTCGTCTTCAATTCCAATGAATTCAATTTTTGGGCTTAATCCTGCAGTGCTTTTGGATAAAGTAATATCTGCAGTTTTTCTTCCATTCATTTGAATTTCTTGAGAAAAAGTATTTCCATCCAAAAAAGTTGCCTGCAGTATAAAGTTTTCTTTGCCCAATCCATCAAAACTAACTTGGCCTAAATTACTAGGCCCAGTGTATAAAACTGTTCCATCTTTGGCTGTGATAACCAAATTTCCGTCAATGATTTGTCCTGTTTCGTCTTTTAAATTTAAAGTAACCAAAGTCAAAGGCTTAATTAATTGAATTTTGATTTCATTTCTTTTTCCAGACTCAATACTTGTACTTCCTGTTCCTGCTTCAAAGTCTTTTCTGGCTTTGGCTTTAATTTGAGTATTCAATCGCACAGTAGCTTGCTGATATCCTGTTAAGTCTGTAACACTCGAAGGATAACCTGCAGGCCATTCTTTTCCATCTATAATTTCCAATAATTCAATGGTTGCATTATTGGCTGGTCTAAGCAATGAATCCAATACAAAAATATTCAATAAAGTAGAATTTCGGCTATGCACTGGTTCTAAGTTTAAATTTACAGTTGGCTGATCTACTGGTTTGATTGTTTTATGTTCTGGTAAATATCCTGCTTTAAATCCTGTGACAATATATTCTGTGTTTTGATCCAAGCCTCGGAATTCTATTGTGCCAGATAAATCAGTTGTTTTTTCTTCCAGTAAAGTATTTTCCAATGAATAAATTTTTACAATTCCATCACTTAAAGGAACACTGCCTTGATCCAATAAATGTACTTCAATACTTTCTCCGCCTTGTTCTAAAAATGCTTCTACAATTTCTTGTTCTTGTCTTAATGTTCTGGCTGAAATTTCTGTACTAATGTATCCTAATTTTTCGACTGTAATTCGTACACTGGTTCCAGTATCCAATAATTCAGTATAACTTCCATCTTCGTCTTGGACTTCAGAAATTAAATCATTGGTTAAACCGTCAAAAATTTTTATTTTAACTGCAGTTAATTGCTGCTGTGTTTGTTTGTCTTTGGCTACAATTAATAATTGGGTTTTTCCTTGAAATGAAATAATGCTGGGCTTTAATTCAAATAAAGTAATTTGTTCGCTGTCAAATACAAATGGATCACTGCTTTGTTCATAGCCATTGGCTCGGGTAATTAAAAATCCCTGCAAGCCTACTGGAATTCCAGTAAATGAAAATACATTATCTGTTCCTAGAATTCCGTCAATTGTTTTTTCTGCAACTACAAACTGGGCTTGCACTTCACTGACTGGTAAACCGGATTCAGAGTCTACAAATTTAATTTTTCCATCTACATAGCTTAAAATTTTATTCAAAGTTAAACGCAATGAAAGTTGTTCTGATTCTAAAACAATTTCTTGTTCTGTGCTTTCATATCCTTCTTTGCTGGCCCGCACTAAAAGTGTACTGCCAATTTTGAGTCCTTCCAAGGAAAGCGTTTGATTGGCGGAAACAATTTCTCGCTTGATTGAATTACCGGCTGCGTCCAAAATTTCTAAAGTGACTCCGCTAAGAGATTGATCAAAATTATCTTGTAAGCGTAAAGAAATTTCTGGATTAATGGATGTTCCCAAAGGAGACAAAGAAAATACAGCAACAAAAATTAAAATAATTAAAGCCAAAGTTACAGGCAAACTCGGCAAGCCTTTGCTTTCCCAAAAATTATTGTATACATGAACTGGAATGCCGCGTGAATCCAAAGCTTCCAGCAAAGCATACCATTTGTCTTCAATGCCTGCATAAATTCTGCCTAAAATGTCAGAGATTCCCATACAGTTCACATTTCACTAAGTATAATTAATTAAACCTAATTCCCTTAATTAATCTAATGTTTAGCAGAATGTTGAATATTTGCTAATTCAATATACTGAAATCAAGCATATTCTTTTATTTGTTCAACATTCTGTTCTTATAATATATAAATGTAAATAATAAATAAACCAGTAGGGTTATTTTTGGGTTGATTCAATGGTTTCTGCAAGGCCAAGTGCTCGTTTTCGTGTTTTAGGCTCTAAACTTTTGGCTGAACTTCGCAGGCCTAGAACAGGCAAACATAGTATACTTCAAAAAAGAAGCAGACTTAAAGCAGCTTTTGAAAAACGTTTAGGCCAATTTCAGCAAGTTTTCAAGTTTTATAAATTGGACCAAATTTCTGTTTCTGCAAAATTATTAAGATCTCCGAAAGGCTTGCAAAAATTTCGCGGAATTTTGGTTGAAATTTCCAGAGTTGAAAAAGAATATGGCAGTGAATCTAGAAAAATTAATTTATTGAGAACTGAATTGACTGAAATGGCGCAAGCAACCAGAGCACGCAGAGGTCCGCATTTGACTGCCTTGGAAAATTTGTATACTTTGCAAGCTGTGAATTTTTCTTTGGAACGCGAATGGCAAACGCGTGCATTGCATAATCGTTTAAGAATTCTTTCCAATAATCCAGAAGCGCATTTTGATGTTTTGAAAAATGACTTGATTTATTTTCAAAACATTCAGGCATCTATGGCTGCCAATGTAAAAGAAATGGAACGCATTCAAGGCAGTTTAAGAAAAAGTTATTTTGTTCAATAATTTATGCAAAATCCGTTACTTGAATTCGTACAGCTGTAGTGAATGGATTAATTTGAATGACTAATTGTCTGTCCTGAATTTTTATTTGTGCTTGATTTCCTGAAGTAAATTGCAAGCTAACATTTTTGTAAAGTGTTTTGGCAAAATCTCTGGGCAAAATAATTTCCAAATAATTTACATTGGGTACATTTTTAGTTTCAAATACTTCCGTGATTCGTACTTGAACTGGTACAATTCCCTGCTGGTCAAATTCTTGTACTTTTTGTTTATTCCAATAAATTACTTTAACTCGATCCCATTCAATTTGGAATACTGTGAAGTCATTGCTTTTGCTTCCAGCCAATAATCCGCCAATCATTCCTGCGCCTTGAAATTCAAATACAACTTCTTTTCCTGCTTGTGTTCCAATTCCAGTTATTTTACTAACTGCTGCTTGGGCTTGATTGTCTGCCAATACTTTGCTGTGAAAACTAAAATCTGCTGCATGCAATACTTGAGGCGCAGTTCCTTCTTCTGGGAATGAACTTCCAAGATTGGCGGCTTGTCGTAAATCCATTTCTACAATATTTAAATTTTCCATTACTTTGGTATACCGTTTTAAGTGCAAAAGTTCTAAAGTTTCTCCGCTGCCTAAAGCTTCTCTTAATTCTGCTCTTCGTTCTGTACTAAATCCTTTAATAATTTCCAATAAATTTTCTCCAGCTGCATTACGCGTTTCCACTTCATCAATGACAGAACCAATTCTGCAATTGGGGCTGGCCTGCAATCCTCTTTGACATAAAGCATTTAGTTTTTGAACTATTTCTTCTAAAGGCCGAGCCATAGCTGCTTGGGTTTTTTGCAAAGCAGAATCTGTTCCAGTGATAACCAAAAATTGTTGTTCAACTTCACTGTTTAAAGCTTTAGCTGCAGCCCAGCTGGCTTCAATGCCGGGAGTACTGGCATGCAAGGCTGGCTGAATATTGTTGACTTCCATCATTCGGTCGGTCAATTTTTTGACTGCTTGAATTAAAGCATAATCTTGATCACTTAACATTCCTTGCCTGTGCAGTACTTCTGCAGTGTCTGCAATTCTAGCCAGTCTTAAATTTTGCAATCGTAAAACATCTGCTCCAGCTACTTCAATTCCTTCTCCTGTAACCGGTACAATGGTTGGAATAAATTTTCCACTCGAATGCCGTACAAATCGATAGGTTGCTGCATTGGGTGCCAATTCTTCGAATACAATTCTTTTTCCTAAATCTGCTTGCAATGCAATTATGGGTTCGCCAAGTTTGTTTTTTAAAATTCCCACAACACTACAGGCAGCTCCAGCTGGAGTAATATTAATTACATTGGGTCCAGCACATTGTGTTTTGTTTCCAATTCCTACAACTTCAATGTACAAGTCTCTGGAAACTTCTTCAGGCGTTATCTGAATTACTGCAGACTCAATACTGTCTGCTTCAATGCCTCGAACCAATTCTCCGTCTGCATATATTTTATACATAGCCCATTCACTTTCTTTTCCAGCCCATTTCCCTAAACGCAGTTTGAATGGAACAGATGTACTTATTTTTTTCCAAAATACTTGCCTGGTTCTTTTTACAGTTTCTGTTTTATATGTTAAAACTTCCATTGTGTTTTGAATTCCTTTCAAAAAATTCATGCTGGCTTTTGCAATTATTGTTTTTCCAGTCTGCAAACTTTCTGCATTCAATACTTTTCCCAATAATACTTCAGTTACATCTACAAATGCAGTGCTTCCTTTTTGAATTCCTTTTCGTGCAAGCACAAATAATTCTTTTCCGAGTGTTCCAATTTTTGTTTTCAATAAAGCTTTTCCAGCTGTGCCCATTAAACGCGCAGCTGGCATAATAACTATTTCGCCGGCAATAATTCCAATTACATTCCAGCGCAAGTCTAAAAATGCTCTGGCGAATTCTGTTTCTGTATTGTGTTTTTCAATTGCTTGAACTAAATTTCCAGCCAATCCTTTGTTTCTATAAAATTCATTCAATTCACTGGTTTGTATTCCCAATGTTGCAGGATTGTATTCTGTTAAAAATTCTCCTGATTCTTCAATTCCTAAATCTGTACTTAATTTCAGCATATTTTTTGCTTGAGCAAATGCCAGCATTCCTTCTTTTTGTTTGTCTAAATTTTGGTTTTGATTCCATTGAGTTTGAACCTGAATCCATTTTTGCAAAATCGGATTATTTTCAGCCAATTCTTCCGGTAAATTTCGCTCCGGGAAAGGGCAAACTGTAGTAATACACTTGTCATTAACTGCTGCAGATTGCACAAAATATGTATTTCCAGCTAATTTAACTTGAATCTCCAAATTAGCAATTTGATGGGTTAAAATGCTTTCCGTGGCTGTATTTGGAATCCATTGATTTGAATTGCTTAATTCTGTTTTGGACACAATTATAACTGGACTGGATTCAAACACAATACTTCCAGTGCTTTGTCCATTATCTGTTTGTTCAACTGCATTATAGAATTCAATTCCTGTGTCTGTGAATTTAATTTTTCCCAATAAAACTGTACTAGTATAGGTTCCTGCAGATTCACTCATTCCTTCAGCTGTCTCCAGGCCAATAGTCTGCGTGGAATGACTGGTTACAAATAATTCTTCGCCTGTATTAAAATTTCTTGCAATATTTCTAGGTTTTTCAATGTTTGAAAAAGTTTGCGTTACTCCATCCAAATATTTTACCAAGCCGCCCAAGACATATGCACCGGAAGGAATTTTGCTTTCATCTCTAGCTTGCTTTAGTCTAGCTGTTTTAATTTCAGTTTGAGCCGAACTTAAATTCAAATTTCGTTCATTCATTTGTCCAGCTAAACTTGTTTGAATTAATTTTAGTTTTATTTCCATTTGAACTAATTCTTTTCTTCGCAAGCCTTGAATGCTTTGCAAGTTTTCATTAATTCCAGTCAATTCTTCAATGGCATAAAACCAATCGTATACTTTTCTATACTGTGTAAATGTTTCTGTTTGTTCTTGATCTAATTGAGCCAATCGAATTTTAGTAAATGTTAATTTTTCGCTGACTTCTTTTACTGCATTGTCTAAAGCCAAAGCTTGCAAATGTTGCCTGGCTTTTTCTCTGGCTTGCTTTTCCATTTCTGTTTGTTCAGAATCTTCTGCAGTTAATCCAATAGTTATCAAATCTAAATTCAATTCCAATCGCACAGCATCTTGCTGGAGCTGAATATTTTGAGGATCCCGGTCCAATAAGTCTTGCGTAATTCTTAATTCTTGTAACACAGAAACCCATTCTTTAACTTCCGGTAAAACTTCTTTGGTTTGTTTTAATTTTTCCAATACTGGATCAAATTTTTGAATCAATTTAGCATAGCCTTGTTCGCTTTCATTTAATGCATTATTTAATTCAGTTTTAGCCTTGTTTAAAAATTCTGCAATTTTTGTTTTATTAACCCCAGTACCGGAACTTAAGTGATTCCAAAATTCTGAATTTTCCGAAAACTCTAAAAAACCCAAAGCATCTGGAAACAATTGATTCCAAGCAATGGCCTGCATTTGTTCTAAACCATAATAAAATTCATTCAAATGTTTGACTTCTTGATCCACAGAATCCAAATCTTGTAAAAGTTTCAAAACCCAAATTTGTTGATTTTGTGTTGGATTATTTTCTAAATTTTTCATTTCTAAATCCAAAGCCTTTTGTCCTAAAATTTGTGCTTTTAGTAATTTTGTTTTTGCAAAACAATTATTGTAATAGAATTCTGCCAATTTGGTTCCTTGCTTTAAATCAGTCCATTTCAAGCCTAAAAAGGTCTTTCCTGTAAATTCTGGAAATGCACATTCTGGTTTATGCAGTAAGTCTTGCTGGCTAATCATTTCCCAGACAAAGGCTTCTTTCGGCAATTCTTGCGTACGTACATTTTCTTGTTGAAAGTAATCAATGTATTCTGTGAATGCAGAACTAGAACTAATGGTGCTGAGTTCAGGTAATCCGGATGTCTTGTTGGCTTGCAAGAATAAACTTAAATCAATTCTAGCTCGTTCATTTATTTTTTGATATTCTTCGAATGCCTGTTGGCTTTCTTGCGCATAACAATTAGCAACAATGTCTGTAGTCCATCCGTTTTCTTTTTGTTTTCTTAAACATTCATTGTTTCCTAAATTGATTTCAATTTCTTGTTTTCCTCCAAACAATAAACCATAATTTAAAATAATTTTTCCGGTTTTGGTTTCATTGAATCCAATTTTTTCTCTTCCTGTTGTTCTGGTAAATATTCGTTTTACAATCAAAGAATTTTCTTCTGGAATCCAGGTAATCCAATACAATCCTTTTCCATTTTGAGTTAAAACAATAAACGGCTGGCTTTGTGTTAATTGAATATTTTGAATACTTTGGTAACTGGTTCCATTTTTGGAGAACAAAGATTCATTGTCTAATTCAATTTTGCGCGCAGTGCTTTCCATTTCATTTGATCGTGTGGGTTCACTCATTAGTTCTGGTGTTATATTTACATTTTTAATTTCAACAATATTTCCTTTTTTTTCCAGTACAAAATCCAATGCTCCAAAATCTAAAGTATCGGTGACTGCATCATTGTCTTCTAAAGTGTATCTTTGCAATTCCACAATTCTGGAAACTTGTACATTGTTTATTCCAGCTTCAACTGTTGTATTGGTTCCAAGCAAATCTCCTGTACTGATTCGATCTTGTTCTGGTAAATAGTTTGTTCCATCTAACCAAACTTTTAATCTAAATGGTTCAATTTTTCCATTGACAGTTACATGCATTCCTTGAGCAATTCCTTGTTTGCTTTCCAGTGAAGGTGCTGTAGATTGCCATTCATTTCCTAGGTTTGGCAAAGTATTTGGGTTGGTGAATAAAAATTCTTGTTCAATTTCAGGTGCTTGCTCCGAGAAATAAATTGGCAAAGGCTGAGGCAAAGCATAGTTTGTTTGCAGTTGTTTTCTTGGAGTTAAGTCTTCGGCTTTAAATTCAATTTCTAAATACGGATTTTCAGTTTCCACTTGAGCTCGTTCTTCTTCGAAAGTTGCTTTAATTGTTCCAGAATTGCCTGCTTTCCATTGTTTGTATTCTTGAAGTATTTCTTGTCTACAAGCTGCTTGGGTGCCTCCTTGAGGGCATGTATTGAAATCTGTACAATAAGGGCATAATTTAAAAGCCAAACAATCAGCAATAATTCCTTCAGGAACTGTTTTTTCCCAATATCTGTCAGGTTCCGGTGTTCCACATTCAGTGAATACTTCTTTTTTGTACATGGAAGTTTCCCAGTAAGCTTCTTCGGTTGCTTTTCTTGTGCAGCTCATTGCTTGACCTGCATCTCTTAATCCATCCTGAGTTGCATTTCGGTCACATTCATCTGCTTTTTCTTCAATTTTTTTTCCCCATTCTCCAAAATCAGTATTTCCGTTTCGAATTTCTGTAACAGCTTCATTAATGGTTGTCATTACTTGTGCAAATTCTGCTTCAGTATATCTATCAGATTCAATGGGTATTACTTTTTGTCCCACCTGCGCAGCAATACTGTCTGCAATATATCCGCCGAAATTATTATTTGCTGAATTGCAGGACAAATTCAAGTTTTCAATATTTTGAACCATTTGCTCTAATTCAGCTCTATGTCTTACAGCCATTTCCAGATTGCTTAAAGGATAAATAAAAAGTGAGTGCAGGCAATTCTGTCCCCCGGCTAATTTAATTTCAACTGTTCCAAATGGATCATCCGGTGAATCCCCAGTAAAAATTACCGGATCATCTAAAACAACAGTTGATTCTCCAGCTCCCGTAATTTGTACATCACTTGCTTTTTGCGCCAAACTTTTAGGAACTAAAATTAATAATCCAGTTCCAGGCACGTGTGTTTCTGGATTAAATGTAATGGTTTCAGTATGCTTTACTCCATCATCTGTAACTTGTACAATTCCATAATTGTTTTCATCTCCAATTGAATATTCAAATTCATACGGTTGAAACACCATGGCCGTTGTTGGAGTTTGTTCCAATAAAATTTTGGTTCCAAATTCTGCGCTTAATTTTGCATTCAGTCTTTCTTCGCTTTGATTTACTTTTGTACAATCCCATGCAATGCTTTCAAATTCTGCAAATTCTTCTACAATTTCCTGCAATTCATTTTGAGTTAATTCATCAAAAACTGTTTTCGGCAAAAGCACAGCCATAGAGCAACCATTTCGATCTGCGCTTGAATATTCAATTCTGTAATCTAAATTTCCTTGATCGGTTTCAGACTTTACAACAATGGGTTTGGTTAACAAAACGCTTTGTTTTTGGTTTCCCTGAAAACTTAAAGCACTTACTCTTGAAACCAACGAACTGGGAACAAAATTCAAGAAGACTAATTGTTCTGCGTTTTCTTGAATTGTGTATTTTTCAATATGCTGGTTTTGGTTTACTGAAATTGTTTTTTGAACTTCAATTCCAGCAAAATTCAAAGAATAGGTTTTCTCACTTAAAGTAGATTCAGGAACTATTGGTTTAGAATAAAATACAAACCAGCCGGCCAATACCAAAACTAAAATAATCCCAATTGCGAGTTTATTATTCATTTATATAATATAGGACTTTTTGCTTAAAAATAGTTACTTTTGCAGTAATTCTTTGTTAAACCTTTTTAAACCTAAATGAATTATGTCTGAAATTTCCTGCGAAGAATTGAATGAAAAACTCAAATCTAAAAAAAAACCTTTTTTGTTGGACGTGCGTACTTCCGAAGAATATGCTAAAGCTCACTTGGAAGATTCTAAATTAATTCCAATTCAAGAATTTGCAGAAAGAATAAACGAATTGCCTGCAGACAAAACAACAGAAATTGTGGTTTATTGCCATTACGGCGGACGTTCGACTCGAGTCATGCAGTTTATGAAAACTCAGGGATTCACCAATGTAAAATCTTTAGAAGGCGGTTTAAGCTTTTGGGAATTACGCAAACTTCCGATGAAATGCAAACTTTAATTTTCCAATACTCCAAGCAAACCAAATAAAATAAAATCCTGCAATTACAATAAACAAAGTCAAACGAAACAAAACATTGTGCACTAAATCAATGGTTTGAATATCTGAATTGAAAATAAATAAAACTGTTGCAAAAATTCGAATTAAATTAAATATTTGGGTCCCAATCACAGCAAATACTATTCCCTTGATTCTCTTGTTCCACTCAATTCCATGCGAAGCTAAAATTGCAGAAACCAAAACAATTAATTCCAAAAAACCAGTGCACAAATAACTAATTGCAATTTCTGTAGTTTCTGTGCTTAATAAAATCGGTTCCTGAAAAGTTAACACGGTAGGTTTTCCAATAAATGACAAAAATTGCTGCGTAAACCAAGCAGTCGGCCATTCTAAAAACTGTAAAGGAATCAAAGAAATAACTAAACTTAAAACTATAAAAAATAATGCAAAACCGGAAAGAAAAATAATGCTTTTCTTGATTTCTGTTTTAATTTGTTGTTCTGTAATCTGCATAATTATTTCAGCTCTTTTAAACTTAAAATTTTTCCAGCCTGTAAATCTTTTAAAGATTGTTTAATCTGTTTTATTTCATCCAATGAGAGTTTAATATCTGTGTTTGAAGTCATCCATTTTTCCAAAATTTTGTGATTCACTTTGCTTAACGCCAGCTTTCGAATTTGGTTGTGGCTAAAAAATTGCAGGGAATTGTTTTCTTTAATCTTTGCTTTCCAAATCCAAACTTCTTGCTTGAAGTGAGTATATGAATGTTTTACTTTGCCCAATCCTTTTTCCAATTTAACTTCTAAATTTAGTTCTTTTTTAATTTTTTGCTCCAGCTCAGCTTTGTCCAAGAAATTGGGCTTAGTTTCAATGAGTGGAAACTCCCACAAATTTTTCAATAATCCTTGTTCAGTTCGTTTTCTTAAAAATAGTTTTCTATTTTGTTCTAGTACAAGTCCTATAAACTTTTTTACTGGAACTTTTTTCTTTTTTATTTTTTTTGGAAACTTTTCTTGCGCTTTGTTTTCAAATGCATAACAGTTTTCTTGCAAAGGACATTTCATGCACTCTGGATTTTTTGGCAAACAAATCAATGCGCCTAATTCCATTAACCCTTGATTGAAATTTCTGGCTTTTCCTTTGGGCAAAATTTTTTCTGCAATTGTTGAAAAATATGTTCGTTCTTGCAAGCTTTTATTCAATCCATAAAATCGAGATAAAACGCGAACCACATTTCCATCCACAACTGCTTCATTTTGTTCAAATGCAATGCTGGCCACAGCTGAACTAATATAAGGCCCAAAGCCAGGTAATTTTTCTAATTCGTTTTTTGTTCTTGGAATTTTTCCATCCAATTGGTTTACTATTTCTTTTGCTGCTTGATGCAAATTTCTTGCTCTGGAATAATATCCCAATCCTTCCCATGCTTTCAATACTGAGTCTTCTTTAGCTTTTGCCAAGCTTTCTAGATTGGGAAATTGTTTTATGAATAGTTCAAAATAAGGCACAGCTTGATCCATTCTGGTTTGCTGTAACATGACTTCGCTGACCCAAACTTCGTATGGATTATACTGTTTTCGCCAAGGCAAGTTTCTTTGATTTTTTTGAAGCCAATTCAAAAGTTTTTGAGCTGGAAATTTTGTTTCCATTTAAGAATTAGCTTTATTCTCTTTTTGAATGTTATTGTGTTTCTGCAGTCAGTATGCCATCTACTTTTTGATCGATTCTGCAATCATATGAAGATAAATCCAAAGGCGCTGGGGCATTTGGATTTTCTTGGGTTAAAATTTGTTCGCCTACTTTGGTTCCCTGAGAATTATAATAATAACTTTCTGCGTCATATCCGGAGCTTCCAGTTACTACAAATATGAGTTCATTTTCTTTTTCGCACACAGTAATTGCTGCTCCGGCTCCTTGGGCGTGTTTTTCAATCAATGTTTGGAAGTGCTCAAAAACAATGGCTGGACGTATTCTTTCTTCCGAATTGGCGGCGTTGGGCTGAGTGCATCCTGCTAAAATTAAGAATACAATTAAACTTGATAAAATTGCAAATTTGAAATTCATAAAAAACTAACCCATTTCTTATTTATAAATTTATTCGGTCTTAGCTACGATTTGGCATTCATCCATTTCCAAAGAAACTGGCGGCCCTGGATCTCTGGGATCAATAACGTCGCCCCAGTTATATTTTCCTATAAAATTTCCATTGGTGTCAAAATAATTATTTTGTCCATTGTCTCCAGCATTTCCTTTCACCAAATAGACTATTTTATTGTCTTTAAAGCAAGCCAATAATTCTGCTCCTTGAATGTTTTCATAAAGTGGTTTGATTTCTTCAAACTTTTGCTTAACTAGTTCAGGTACTTGTTCTAATTCAATAGTTGGAATAATAGCACAATGGTTTTCAATGCAGTCAATTCTTCCAATTCCACAATCTAAAGGGCCTTCACAGCGTTCAGAACAAGCAAATTCAAAAGGCCCATCTTCTAGAAAAGCTTTATTGATTGCTTTATCTGGATGACAGGTTTTATTCGGAACACAATCTGTTTTAGTTTCGCAAAAATTTTGAACTGGCTCTACTATAGGCTCATTATTGTCTGGAATTGTACTAGTACAATCCGCATAGCAGGATTCAATGCTTTCTCCGAATTCACAATACGTATTTCCGCATTTTGGACTGCCTTCTGGATTAATACAGCCTGCTAAAAATAAGACCAATAATACTAAACTGATTCCGAAAAATTTGAATTTCATTCAATATGGGGTGTTTTTTCTTTATTATATATTTTTCTCTAACCATGAGAATCCTTATATATTACTTTTAACTATTAGTACATTGTCCTTGCAGAGATGCAGGGTTCAGTTTAATGGGTGAAAATTAAGTTTTGAAAAAATTTCTTTAACTCAACTTTTTTGCTTGACAAAAAAGGGCTCGGGTGTTTGAATGAAGATTGGTGGATTTGAAGTAGGAGACTGGGCAGTTAAAGAAGAAGCAGGAAAACGAAACTTAATTTTTGCATGTAGAGATTGTATTTATTCTGCCAATGTTGTCACAGATCAAGCTTGTAGATTTCATGTTCTAAAAATTTTATCCGAAGTTCAAGCAGACATTACTGTTTTATCCGAAGTCTATGAACGTGTTTATGATGAACTTCAAACTCAGCAATTATCTGAAGTTGGACAATTATTAAACAAGTTTGCAATTGAAAGTGTTTGGGCTACCAATAATTTAGGCAATCCTTTGGGAAAAGCCGATGAAGCTTACTTAAGCAATCGGTACAGAATTGTGGTAACCATTGCACAAGATTTATTGGCGTTTGATCCAATTCGAGCTTACATTACTTGCTTGCAGGAATTACTGCGCGAACAAGGAAGATTTGATAAAGGAAATGAAGAATACAAAAAAGGAAGCAGTGTTTTTTTAAAAACTTTAAATTATTTGCGTACAGAGTTTGAAAAAACTTTAATGATTAAAACTGCTAAAAAATTTCTCACACAATTGAAAGAAGTTCCAGACACCAAAGAAATTTATCAAACTATGCTGGAAGCTGAAGTCAAGCCTTCGTTTATTGGTTCTCGTTTATTGTTTGAAGAAGCTGAAGAATTAGAATTGTTAGACGAATATTCTGTTGGAAAAACTTCTGTGCAAATTTTCAGGCATCCGTTGCGTACAGAATCTTTGTATTTTATTAATCCTCCGGAATATTCTTTGAGTCCGGAAAAATATTTTGTTTTAAGTAAAACTAGAGAAATTGTTGCAGGATACAAACCTGGAAAATCCAGCTTAAGTGCTTTGTCTAAAGCGCGTACTTATTTTGAACGCATTTATCAGAGTACCATTGCAGATGTTGCTTTGCAAAATAATATTAAATTAGAAAAAGATGAAGTCAAAGAACTCAGTGCCATTGTTGCACGTTATTCGATTGGTTATGGGATTTTAGAAATTTTGTTATCCGACCGAAGACTTACAGATATTTATATTGATTCTCCGATTGGGCAAAATCCAATTTATGCTGTTCACTCAGATTACGGTCAAGTGAAAACCAATATTTTGTATACTGAAGGCGAAGCTCAATCCATGGTCACTAAACTAAGAGCTATGAGTGCACGGCCATTCGATGAAGCTCATCCAGTTTTAGACTTTGATTTGCCAGACTTAGATACTCGTGTGGCAACCATTGGACCGCCTTTGGCTACAGATGGAGTTGCGTTTGCTTTTCGTTTGCATAAATTAACTCCTTGGACTTTATCTCAATTCATTGACGTCAAATATTTGAATTCAACTGCAGCTGGCTTAATTTCGTTTTTCATTGACAACCAATTAACCATTATTGTTGCAGGTTCTCGTGGATCTGGAAAAACTTCTTTGTTGGGAGCTAACTTATTAGAGATTCCAAAAAATACCAGAATATTAATTCAAGAAGACACATTAGAATTGCCAGTTCCGTACATGAAAAAAATTGGATTCAATGTCCAAAGACTTAAAACGCAAAGTGCGATTGGCGGAGCAGCTTCCGAAATTGAAATGCCGGCCGATGAAGCTTTGCGGACAACTTTGCGTTTAGGAAATAGTGCCATTATTTTGGGTGAAGTTAGAAGCAAAGAAGCCAAAACATTGTATGAAGCCATGCGAGTCGGATCAGCCGGTGGAATTGTCATGGGAACATTGCACGCTGACTCTGCCTATTCTGTCTGGGACAGAGTTGTTAATGATTTAGAGGTTCCGAATACTTCCTTTAAAGCCACAGACTTAATTATGGTTGCGCGTCCAATTCGTTTCTCAGGTTCATTGAAGAGTGCCAGAAGAATTGTTCAAATTACAGAAGTCAAAAAACATTGGGTGGATGATCCAGAACGCGAAGAAGGACTGTTGGACTTAATGAGTTATGATGCTAAAAAAGATTCTTTGGAATTAATGGAAGACAATTTGAAGGAATCAGAATTATTTGAACGCGTCCGAAAAATGTCAGGCTTAAACTTTGATGAAATTTGGGCTGAAATTAAAATGCGCGGAGAATCCAAACAATATTTAGTAGATCTTAAACGCGAAAAAAAATTGCCTCAATTATTGGAAGCCGAATATACTTCTTTGGCCAATGATAAATGGCTGTTACTTAAAGAAAAGTTTTTAGAAGAAAATACAAAATTGGACCATGCAGAAATTTTAGGTGAATGGAAAAACTGGGTGAATACTTCTTTGCTGAAACGAGTAACTGGTTCCATAAAACCGGAGAAAGGTAAAGAATAATTGTGTAGGCTTCTTGCATGGGTAAAGATATTCGTTACAAAAAAGGAATCAGTCCAGGAGAATTGTATTCTGAAATTATTGTTGAACGCTCGTTCGAAGAAGAAGATGACGAAAAATTAGTTAAAGAAAAACCCAGTGTATTTGTTTCTTTTTGTAAACGTTTGTATGCTTTTGCTCCTTCTTTGGGGCAAAATGCAAAATTTACTCCCGAGCTCCAAGAAGCTGTGCGTTTTCTAAATTGGGATTTAAAGCCAGCAGAATTTAGTGCAGCTTCCAAGTTAGCATTAATTATTTCTTTATTGATTGGATTAATCATTGCAGTTATTGCCATTAATTTAGGTCCAGTTTCAGACTTTTTGAAAGGAGCCATTGGAGACTTAGGTCCAATGGTTGTATTTGCCGTTCCTTTAGTTTTGGCTTTGTATATTACCAATTTTATTCAACAATTTCCATTGAATGCTGCTTTAATGGAACAAAGAAAAGCTTTGACTTATGTCCCAGAAATTATCGGCTATCTAATCATGTCTTTGAAATTAACTCCGAATTTAGAAAAAGGTTTAGAGTTTGCCAGCAAAAACGGAAAAGGAAAAATTTCTGAAGATTTCAAAAAAATATTATGGGACATTCAATTGGGAACCTATGATACTGTGGCTGAAGCTTTAGATGAACTGGCATACAAATGGGGAAAATACAGTTCTGAATTCAAGCAAGCCTTAATGATGGTTCGTGCTTCCATTCTGGAAGAAACCGAAGCCAAACGATATGCTTTATTGGATAAGACCATGGAAAATATTTTGGCCAGTATTAAAGACAAAATGGAACAATATGCACGCGATTTATCTCAGCCTTCCATTGTTTTGTTTTACATTGGAGTATTGCTTCCATTAATTTTAATTATAATTCTTCCAGTTGGTTCTGCTTTTACAGGAAGTCCTTTGGCTCAGCCTTTGGTTTTAATTTTAATTTATAATGTTGGAATTCCTTTGTTTGCCTATTTTTATGCTTTAAAAGTAATTCGAACACGACCTCCAACTTACGAGCCTCCAATAATTCAAGACAATTATCCAGGCTTGCCGAAGAAATGGAAAATGAAATTAGGCACAACTGAAATGGATGTGCGTTTTTTGGTTGCAATTGTTTTTGTTTTAGGAATTATTTTTTCAGTTGGTTTATCTACTCAAGGTTTGCCGCCGAAATTTTTAATGCCGGATCAAACAGAACAACAAATTGTAGCTGCAGATAAAAGTTATGCAGAAGTTTTAGACCGAGCTGGACGAACCCCAGACTATTTTGATGACACTGGAACTTTATATCAGCAATATGTCCGGCAAGGATTAAGTGAAGAAAAAGCTTTAGATAAAGTTAAACTCGATCGCGCTCAATTTTTTAATACAGCCGAAAACGATGTAACTCCCAGTTTATTGGTGTTTGGTGTAATCATTACTTTTGCAATTTGTATTTATTTATTTTTTCATTACAGTACAGTGTACAAACGAAAAGCTCAAATGGAAATCATGGAATTGGAATCAGAGTTTAAAGATTCATTGTATGTTTTGGCTTCTCGTTTAGGTGAATCCAGGCCAGTCGAAGAAGCTTTAGAGCATACGCGTAGATTTTTGCCGAATCTTAAAATTTCCGAACGAGTCTTTGGTAAAACCATTGACAATATTCGAATGATGAGCCTGCCTTTAGAGCAAGCAGTATTCCATCCAGTGTATGGTTCTTTGGTCAATGTTCCGTCGAAGATTGTTCAAGGCGGAATGAAAATCATGGTAGACTCAGTTCAATTAGGAGTGAATGTAGCAGCCAAAACTTTAATTTCTTTGTCTTTGCAGTTAGAGAATTCAGAAAAAGTCAATAAAGTCATGCGGGATTTAGTTTCAGAAATTACGAATATGATGATTACCATGTCGACTTTTATTGCACCAGTTGTCTTGGGAATTACAACTGCTTTACAAAAAGTAGTCATGGTTACTTTAGCTTCCATTATTGGCTCTAACATTTCCAACGAACCTCAAGGTTCTTCTTTGAATTTACCGCCGGGTGTTCCTTTAGGTTCTGATATTAGTTCAGGTGTGAGCGGAAATTTTTTGAAGCCAGATGCATTCGGTTCCATGGTAACTCCTTTGCAGTTTTTATTAATTGTCGGCTTTTATGTAATTGAATTAGCTGTGATTATGATTTTTTATGTAACCAAAGTCCAAGAAGACAATGACTTAATGTTTAAAATGAATTTAGCCAAATTTTTGCCCATTTCTATGGTGGCATTTGTGGCTGCTGTAATTGCATCCAATTTAGTGGTTGCAGGATTCGGCGGAGGATAATTGTGAATTCAAAATTTGCAATTTTGAAAATTTGTGAAAATTTAAGAGATTTCCACAATTATAAAATTCAGAAGAATTTTATATATTTAAAATTCCAGGGGAATTTTAAATGAATTCGCGCGGTCAAGCTGGAGCAGTTTTTCGTTTTCTAGTTGAAGTCATTATGGGTGCTTTAATTTTAGCCATTATTTTGGGAGCAGTCAATTATTTTTCGCAAGCTCGCATTGACGTAAGTGAACGCAGACTCAGCAATGCGTTTGAAAATGCATTTGAAAAAGTCATTGGAAATCCAGATCCAACAACTCAAAGTGTAGTACTTGAAAAAGACTTGTTAATGCAGCCCATTATTTATGGAACCAAACAATTTTCTTCAGGCTATGATATTGAAGATGTTTGTATTGATTTTATTTCTAGTTCTAATAAAGTATTTCAAGTTGGCCAAGGTAATAAAACCATTGAAATCAAGCAAAGCATTCAAACCAATGTATTCATGCAATGTTTTGCAGCTTCAGCAGTTCCAATTAGCTCTCCTTCGGTTTCAGATCCAACAAATTGTCCGATTTATTGCATTATTTCTTTTGGAAAACCTTTGCCTTTGCCGGCATAGTTATTCAATCCAGTCATCTCATTTTTGCCATTATTTACGATATGTTTAAATTCTGTAATTTACAGAATTAGTGCATGGCCAAGATTTTTGCCAAAACACTTTCCAAAGAAGTAATTGTGAATGTAAATAAACAGTTTACAGACGGAAGTATTCGAAGCGAAGGAGAAATTGATTTTATTGTATTTAGAGTTGCTAATGTTCGAGGCATTGATCAAAAAGCAGCAACTTTGTTAATGGAAATTGCCAGAAGGCATGCCTTTGTTGACGGAAACAAGCGAACTGCTTTTGAATGCATGATAACGTTTTTAGAATTGAATGGAAAGAAATTAATTGTAGGAGAAACCTCTAGATTTAATGTAGTGGTCTGGAGTGTGAAACCTAAAACAAAATTGGACGAAATTGTAACCTGGATTGCCAATCACACAAGGAAAGAATGATTTTTATGCAAATAATTAAAATTAAAGGAAAACGTGAACCCATTACTTTAGCTGAATGGAAAGACGTCAAACATATTGTAAAAGCTCATTTAAAAGAATACAAAGACTTTTACGCTCAGCTGGCTGAACTATAAACTGTATTATTTCCTTTGGCAGACCTTTACCTTTGCATTGATTACCGCAATTTATTTAAATTCAAGAAACCCAATAATACTAAGTTTTTTGTTTAAATAAAAAGGTGATTTTTTTAATGAATTCAAGAGGACAGGCATTTTCAACATTTCAATTGCTGATTGCTGCAATTGTAGCTATTGCTATTTTGGCAATTTTATTCCAGATTATTGGAATCATTCCAGGCATTGGACAACAAGAACCTAGTTCGAATGCAGCTAATTTAGTGAAAGACTTAGTCAACAAACCCTATACTCCGAAAACCAGTTCTCAAGTGACTTTCAAAAGCGGAGACAGTATTAATGTCAAAGCTATTGCAGCAGCCAGTCAAGCTGGTGCAACAGAAGAAAATATTATTTTAAGCTTAGGAGACTTTGAAGGAACCACTGGATTTGAAGGTAGCGGATCACTGATTACTTACACGGCTGGTTCATCTAAAAATGTAAAATTATGGGCAGTTTGCTCTCCTAAAGGTGAAATCGGTACTACGGTACAAAGTTTAGGTCCATCTGAAAAAATTAGAGCTGCTAGTGAATCATGTACTACTGACAGCGATGAAGACATCTGTTGTTTAATTGCTTTGCGAACCACAGGCTCTGGCTAAACGAAGTTTAGCCTTTTTTTTCTTTTTCATTATTCTTTACTGCAATTAAAACGAAAACGTTTTAATGCTGGACTAAGCCCTATTTGATCACCGCAATTAAAACCCTGGGTTTTAATGCGCACTAAAAGCATTGCTTTTAGTTGCGGAAATACCGGAAACGTAGTCTCGAATTGTTTTTAAACAAAGTCCAATTAATATATCTTGAACTGGCATAAATTAGTGTGATATGGCAAAGCAAGAATAAAACAGGCGAAACTATGGATAAAAATATTATTACAAAGCTTCAGCAAACATTTGAAGATTGCGTTCAAACAGCAGGTGGATTAGACTTTTGGTTTGCGCGAGACTTGCAGAAACTTCTTGGCTATGATAAATGGGAAAACTTTATCAAGGTTATTGAAAAAGCAAAAACCGCCTGTAAGAATTCAGGCTATGAAATAAATGACCATTTTCTTGATTCCAGGAAAAAGGTCGAGATTGGATCTGGGGCAGAAAGGGAAATTGAAGACGCAATGCTTACACGATATGCGTGTTACATGGTTGCACAAAATGGAGATTCCAGAAAAGAAGAAATTGCATTTGCGCAAAGCTATTTTGCAGTTCAGACAAGAAAACAAGAGTTAATTGAGCAAAGAATAGCATTACAAGAAAGATTTGAAGCAAGAAGTAAATTCATTGCATCCGAAACAGAATTATCTAAATTAATCTACGAACGCGGGGTTGATAATGCTGGTTTTGCAAGAATACGAAGTAAAGGTGACCAAATTCTTTTTGGTGGTTATACAACTGCTCAAATGAAAAATAAACTGGGTGTTTCTGAAACTAAACCGCTTGCAGACTTTCTTCCGACAATAACTGTTACAGCAAAGAATTTTGCCACAGAAATAACAAACTTTAATTTAAAAAAAGAAGAACTAAAAGGAGAAGAATCCATAACCAAAGAACATATGAAAAATAATGCCGGTGTTCGCGGATTGCTGAAGAAAAGAGGAATAAAACCAGAAGAACTGCCTCCTGAAGAAGATATTAAAAAATTAGAACGAAAAGTTAAGAAAGACGAACAGAGACTTGCAAATAATTCTAGTGAAAAGAAAAAGCTAAAATAAAGCTCTAAATTGCCTTTAAGTTAAGTACTTTTTCAGCTGATGTTTGTGAATTTTCAAAACCTTTAAATAAAACAATGCTTGCTATTATAGTATATGGTATTGAAGCTTTCAAAAACTGAATTCGAACAGTTACAGGAAGAATTGCATGAAATTAGAATGGAACGCTTAAGTTTCACTCTCCGTTTTTGCACATGGATTCACAATCGAATGCATCCAGATATGTTTAAGCGTTATCCACAAAAATTTCTTCCAGAACCAATTGCATGTGATTAAAATGAACTTCAAAAACTTAATTGAAAAAATTAAAACTTTCTTCAAAAGCGAACGCGCTCAAAACGAATGGAGCACAGTTTACTTATTGATTGTTTTAATTATTGCCGCGCTGGTATTAATTGCTGTAGTCAAACCCATGTTCCAACAATCCCAAGATGTAGTGGCTAGAACAACTCAAAGTGTCCAGCAAGGCCCGTAACTTATTTAATTGTTTTCAAGATTGACTTGTTATGAAGTTTAGATACAAATTTGTTTTGTTTTTAGTTATTTTGGCTTTAATTTATTATTTATTTTCTTTTATTGGCTTAGGCTCAGCAGTCTTGTCTTTGTATAAGTATGCTTTTTTTGGAATGCTGGCTTTTTTGCTTTTAGTTATTTTGTTGTTAGTTTACCTTGCGTATAGTTTCAGAAAACGAATGAAAAAAGTTGAAAAAATGTTCAACGAAAAATTTGCACACATGCAAAATATTGATCAAGATTATTGGAAAAATAATGCACCCGAAGAAGTGAATTCAAAAATTGTGGAAGAATTAACTCAAGTAACTGAAAAATATAAATCAACGCTAGAAGAATTGGGTGCATTTCCTCCATTGCAAGAAGTCATGTATGTTTTGGGCCAAAATGAATCCAATTTTAAGCAATTTTACGTTAATCCAAATTTAGAAAAACTAATTTTAGAAGAAAAACAAAACCTTAGTTTTGTCACTATTGAATACTGCAAAAAAGAATTCGAAAACAAATTCCCGCATTAAACACTGGTTTTCTGCAGTTTGTGTATTAAAGTATTAAATAATAGAATTTCCTTAATAGTGGTATATGCTTTTTTTCCGAAATTCTAAAGCTCAAATGAGTGCACCCTTTGAGTTATTGGTGGCAGTCATTATTATGGGCTTTGTGATTGTAGTAGGCATGCAAGCCTTAGAACAATTAAGAGTAGAACAATGTAAAGGACAAATTCAAAAAAGTATGCAAGATTTTAAATCTGCAATTGAAGAATCAACTAATTTGGGAACTCCTCAAAATTTTATTTTTGCTCCTCCGTCTTGTTTTCATTTAGAAACCAGCACAGGAAGAAGAACTGGCGGAGATGAAATTTCAGTCAAGCGTTCCACCAATAGTTTTTTGTGCTCGCGTTTATGCGGCGGAACCAAAAACGAATGTGTCTTAATGGAATATTTCAGCCAAGAATATTCTGAACGAGTCTGCATTAATATTAGTCCAGTGACGTATTTTATTAGTACCCAGACTGGTGATTGTCCTGCTGAAGATGATCCAAGTAAATACGATCCTGTTGATCCAGCTGTAGCTGTATTGCGCGGAAATTATACTTCTATTAATCAAAAAGAAACCGGTGATCCGTTTGACACTATGTGTTTGTATCGAAGAAAATAGAGTTGAACATTTATGGTGATGGTTGGATTTACTTTAAGTAAAATTAATTTGCTGATTTTTGTTACAGCCATGTTTGTGATTATTGTCTATTTTACGTTTGGATTCAGTGAAGTTTTACTCAAACAACAAACTGCTCAAATGATTAACCGGTACGCAGGCGAAGCTTTAAGCTTGGTGAATTCTAAAAGTTTGTGCGTGCAAAATACCATTACTTTCCCAGACTCTATTTCGTATGTTGGAAGCCAGCGTATTTTTTATATTTTAAAAATTGAAAAAGTTGAGTCTTTAGATGAAACCAAACCGAATAGTTTAATTTTTACAATTTTTCCCAGAAAAGAACCCAACAAAGTTTTGGCTTCCCGAAGAATTGATACTTTGGCTGAAATTCACTTTTTTAATCAACTGCTGGGATCTCCAGCCGGATTTGAAACAGATGCATTATTTGTTTTAATTGATTCGCAATCCGTGCCTCCCTTGGATTCTTTGTTTATTGCCAAAGAAAGTTTTCAAGGAAACGAATTCATTTACTTAACGAACTGTTCTTCTACCACGACCGGCGGTTGTTTTGGAAATGTTCGAGCAGTTGGAAACTGGATTGCGAATTCAGCAGCTGAACGAAGCAGTGTTTCTTTATGTGTTCCGTATACTGCGAGTGGATCATCCTGAAAAAAAATTTATTTTCTCAAAAAGGTTCTGCGAAGCATTTTTTGGTAAAGCTTTTGTGCTTCAGCAAAAAAGGTTTTCTAGGTCCAATTGGAGATGACTTGCCGAGTTTAATTCCTTTGTTGTTTGGTTTGGTGATTTTTTTTGCAACTTTTTCTTTTGCTTTTCAAGTATTTGACCGGGGCAATTTAGCTTTTGATGATGCTGTCAAAATTGTAAAAATCAGCCAAGGCCTAAAAGGAGATTCGTATTTAGGAAGTGCAGAAGAATTTTTTCAGTCTTGCCAAGAAGTCAGTGTCCGAGGCTTAAACTTTAAAGCATTTATTGTAGATTATCCTAAGGCAACTATTGCAATGGGGGCTCCAGGGCCTCCGCGTTTTAAAATTTTAGAATTAACCAATGAATATCCCTCTACTTTGCATAACTTCGGCGTGTTTTCTGTAGCTGATGTTCCTAACTGTCCTTTCGAAAGTCTTAATCCTTGTCCTTTAGCTTGTGTTTCTTCTTCAGATTTGCCTATATTAACTGGAAATGAACGCATTCAAACCAGAATGTTTCCGATTGCTTTTCAAGATCAAAAAAAATGCATGCCTTTTGAAAATCCTTTAACTGACTTTTGTAATAACAGTGGTTTTATTGTTCGTCCTTTGACTTTAGTGGTTGTAACTTGGAGAGGCTAAAATGAATTCAAAATTGCTGATTTTGAAAATTTGTGAAAATTTAGGGGATTTCAAAATAGTTGTTGAAAACTTAATAGGTTTTCACAATTATAAAATTAAAAATAATTTTATATATTTAAAATTCCAGGAGGGCTTTTAAATGCTTAATCTGAAAAAAGTGTTTAATTCGCGAGCTCAATCTTCGGTCACAGATGCCATGTATTTTTTGATTATTATTGCCGGCTTGTCTGCTTTTATGTTTGTGATTTCCAATAGCTATGGTCAAAGCATTGACCGGCAAATGGATTCCCAGTACAGAGTTGAGTATGCGAATTCTGCGTTGAAAACAGTTTTGTATTCAAGTCTGCCGAGAAATGTAAATCAATCTTTAGCTGAATCTACGGAAGTGGATTATTTGCTGACTGCCATTAAAGAAGATTATGCTAACACGCGTTCATTAAGTCCGCAAACTCAACTCATTGTTTTAGATACTGTAAAAGCAGTCATGCAACCGGTTTCAAGTGCATTTGATTTTATGTTTTTTATTTATTTGCCAGAACGTGTATTTGCAGACATTACTCCTTCAGGTACAGGTACTGGAGGAACTGCAGTTAGCACTCCAGGCGGAACAGGGACTGATGCAAGCACAACTCCGCAAGCCAGTCAATTGGTTTTATTGATTTTAAAAAAGACACCCATTCAAACTGGTTCACCTATTTCAGGCAGGCCAGATTTAGGGAACGAAATTCCAACTGGGCGAAATGCATTTCTGGTGAATAATGAAGTTTATTTCTTTTGTCAGCCTCCGGATTTTCAATTTATCACCAACCGAATTCTTCCAAGATTAGCAAACTTAGCCAAGCCTTTGGAAAGCCGAGTGTATTTGTCTGTATTTCAACGCTTGGGTGCAGGCACTGGCACAGAAACATTTGATGCAAGAGCAAATTTAATTTTATGGACTCCTACTCAATTTACTGATGATGAATTAACGAAATTAGATTGCGATCCTGAAAGTACAGTGCGTGCCAGTTTGCCTGCAAGTCCTTAATTATTTTTTAGAAAACGAATTTACAGTCTTACATTTTGGGCACTGAATTTTAATTTTTCCAGCCACTATTTCTTTATTGAGTCCGCAATTTTCACAAAAACTAAACCCGCACTTGGAACAATACAAATTTTTTAAAGTTGGTTTTTTGCAATTCGAACATTTTCCTTTTTCTTCTTCAAATTCTTCCAAGGATTCAATTTCTTCTCCTTCCGCTCCTTCTGTTTCCTCTAAATTTCCTAAACCTAAATCTTCACTGCCTTCTATTTCTTCCGTTCCTTCTTCACTTTTTAATAATTGTTGAAAATCCATATTTTCTTCTGTGCCTTCCATAGGCTCCAGGGCTTCTTTTTCTTCTGTTTTCTTTTCTTCCTTTTTTTCTTCCGGTTTCTTTTTGCGTTCATGCCTTTTAGGTTTTTCGTCTTCTTTTTTTTCTTTTTCTTGGCCTTGAATGCGTTCTTGTCTTCGTTTCAAAAATCGTTCTCTAGGGCCTTCGGAAGTACTATTTGATGGTTCAAGCACTGCTTCTTCGGTTGGAATTCCCTGAATTTTTTCTTTTGGAGTTTCTGGTTTTCCTTCTTCTAAGTCTTCCTGCAAAATCATTTCAGCCATTTCATCCAATTCTTCTTCAGTAGGAACCCTATTTTTTTCTTCTGCAAATTTTTCCAACTCTTGCTGGCTTAGGACTTGAACTTTTTTCTCGGCTTCTTTTTCTTCTTTTTGTTTTTCCATTCGTTTAAAAAAGCGGGCAAAAAATCCAAGTTTTTGTGTTTCAGGACTTTGAGCTGTCTGTTCTTTTTTTAATGCATTTAATTTTTTCGCTAACTTTTTTCGTTCTTCCGTCATAGGCCGAAAGCTTTCAGAAAATACTTTTTCAGATTCTGCAGCTTGCGCTGGGGTTGTTTCTTCAGATTGCTGTATTTTTCGCTGCTCGCGTTGTTCTCTTCGGTTCATACTTTTATTCCTTTTTTCCCAATTTTTTTAATTTATCGAATAATCCTTCGCGTACTTTTTTTGTTTCTTGTTTTTGTTCTTCTCGTTTTTGAAATTCTTGAACTTTTTCCGGGATTCGTTCGCTGATGGGTTCGTCTATAGTTATTTCTTCCAATCCGCTTTTTAACTTTTTGACATTGATTCTGTCTTTTTTAATTGTTTTTCCTTGGTTAATTTCTTGAATTCTTTGGGTTTCATTTTCTGACATTTCTTTTTCTTCAATGCCCAAGGCATGCTGTATTTCCCAAGGCTTGGTTTGTCCTTCGGTTTTTGTTTGGCTCATTTTTTGAAGTTTTTCTCTTAATTTTCGCAATACTTCCAGTTTTTCTTCAGTACTTTTTTCTGCCGATTGTTCTTCAACTGGATTAACTGGTTCTACTTTGGGCTCAATTTTCTTTTCAGGAAATGCTTTAGTCTCTATTTTTTGAATGGATTCTTCTGGTTTTTCTTTTACTTTCAATCGTTCTTCCAATTCTTTTTCCAATAATTTTTGTTCGTCTTGCAGATTTTCGCTGGCTTGTTTTTGGGTTTCTTCTTTTTGTTTTCGTTCTTCTATTCTTTTTTGTTTTTCAGTTTCTTTTCGAAATTGTTCTTCTTCCATGGATTTTTTTGCTTTTTCTAAAATGATTTGTTTGATTTTTTCTTTTTCTGTTAATTCTGGAATTTCTTCTTGGTATTGAATTTTTTGTTTGGGTTCATATTTTTGTTCTGTTTTTTGAACTGTTTGTTCTGTTTTTGGTTTAATAAATTGAATAAATGTAATGACTACTAGTAAAGCGCTGGCCAGTCCTGTGATTGCAATCCAGCTGGTTTTCCAGTTTAATGCAAAATCCAGCATATATCCTAAAACTAAAATGACTCCTGAAATTACTAAACCATAGCCTGCACTGTAAATGATTTTTGCTGAGTTGGATTTTTTAAATTCCATTTTTCGCAAGACCAACCAGCCCAACGACGTGCTTCCCAAGACCAAGTAGGCCATTAAAGCAAGTTCAAATAGGGTAGGCATTCAATCACAACTTTTTTATATGTCTTACGTGCTATTCGTATTTTAGTATTTAGCATATTCCGATTATTATGTCTTCCCCTTCAATTCCAGACTTGATTTTTTCATGGTTAATTTCAGTTTTTGATTTGCTGAAAGGAAGTTTGATTTTAT
>JAUSKK010000055.1 GCA_030649345.1 Candidatus Iainarchaeum sp.
CATTAACTTTAATAATTTGAAAGCCTACAGTAAATTAAAACCAGATATTGTCAGTATGGGTTCATTGACTCATTCAGTGCATGGAATTAATTTTTCTTTGGAAATAAAAAAGTGAAATTATGGGAAAAAAATCTAAAAAAATAAAAGTCGGTGTCTTGGGCGGATCATTCAATCCAGTTCATTTAGGCCACTTAATTGCAGCCGAAGAAGTTTTGCGCAAAAATGCCTGTGATGAAGTCTGGTTCATGCCTTGTTATAAGCATGCGATTAAGTCTGAAAAAGATTTAGCTAAACCAGTGCATAGAGTTCAAATGCTTGCAAAAGCTTTGCCTAAAGATTCAAGGTATGTGGTTTCAACATTTGAAATTGAACGAGGCGATTTAGAAAATAAAACCAGCTATACGATTGATACATTAAAAGCTTTGAAAAAAAATTATCCCAATTATGAATTTTTTTGGATCATGGGTTCTAATTTATCCCATGAATTTCATAAATGGAAACAAGCCAGCGATCTAGTTAAAGAAATTAAAATAATTATTATTGCCATTCCTGGTTTTGATGTAAAAAAGTTTGTAACTCGTTCACTGTTTGGAAAAAATAAACCCATTGTCTTGGAAACCAGTGTTGTGATGACCAATATTTCTTCCAGCTTAATCCGGGAATTAATTAAAGCCCAAAAAAGCATTCATTTTTTGGTTCCAGAAAAAGTACGTGAATACATTGAAGAAAACAAACTCTATCGATAAACTTTCCTTTACTCAAAAAGTTTGGTGTGCTTGTTCATTGATTCCAAAAGGAAAAGTTTCAACTTATCAAGAGCTAGCGCGATTTCTTGGACAACCGAATTCTTTTCGTGCAGTTGGAAATGCACTTAACAAAAATTTAGACATTCCTGGAATTCCTTGTCATCGTGTGATTAATTCAAGTGGTGAATTAGGTGGTTATGTTTTGGGTGTAAAAAAGAAAATTGCTTTATTGAACCAAGAAGGAATTCAAATTGAAAAAAATCATATTTTGAACTTGAACAAAGTTTTAATAACTGCAAAAGAATTAAAACAAGTCTATCGAGCAGTAGCGAAGATAGACTAACACGCCAGCTGGGTTATACTGCAAAATCAAAAATTTTGCATATACGCAAAATTGCAATTTTGCGGTACGGCTGAGAAAGTGTTAATAACTGCAAAAGACCTAAAACGTATTCAATGATTGAATCAAAGTTTATTTGGATGGATGAAAAATTTGTTCCTTGGAAAAAAGCCCAAGTTCATGTTTTAAGTCATGCTTTGCATTATGGCACAGGTGTATTTGAAGGCATTCGTTTTTATAAAACTAAGAAAGGTTCGGCAATTTTTCGCTTGCAAGATCATGTTCATCGATTGGTTGAGTCTTGGAAAATTTTTGGAGAAGAGCTTGCTTTAAGTGAAAAACAATTATGCAAAGCCATTATTGAAACTGTGAAAGTCAATAAGCTCAAAGAAGGATATATTCGTCCTTTAATTTTTTTAGGCTATGATCGCATGGGTTTAGATCCTACTGGTTTGCCGGTGCATGTAATGATTGCTTGTTTTGAATTTCCAGCCTATTTAGGTGAAAAGGCTGTGCGTCAAGGAATTCATTGCAATGTAAGTTCTTTTTCAAGAATTCATCCCAATTCCATGATGACCAAGGCAAAGTGTACTGGAAATTATATTAATAGTGTTTTGGCTAAACGTGAAAGCAAAGACGAAGGTTATGATGAAGCTATTCTTTTAGACCATCAAGGCTTTGTAAGTGAATGTACTGGCGAGAATTTGTTTTTGGTCCGCAAAGGTAAATTGATTACCCCTCAAAGTGCAACTGTGTTGGAAGGAATTACAAGAGAAAGTATTTTGGAGATTGTGAGAAAAGAAAAAATTCCAACCCTTGAAGAAACTGTTACTCGAGATGAATTGTATTCTGCAGAAGAAGTGTTTGTTTGCGGTACGGCTGCAGAAATTACTCCAGTAATTGAAATTGATCACCGTAGTATTGGTTCCGGAAAACCTGGAAAAGTTACAATGCATTTACAGAAAACATTTTTTGAAATTGTGCACGGAGAAAATTCTAAATACAAACACTGGTTAACTTTAATAAAATAGTTCACTTATTTTTTGCGCCTTTCTTTTAATTCACGCAATGTTCTATCCACTTCAGTTCTTCCAGCGGCAACTTGTTCTGGAACTGTCCTTAAAACTTCGGAGCTCATTGCATGCTTTATAGTTCCATTAATAATTCCATCGACATTGCTCATTCGTAATCCAAATGTAAATCCAAAAGCGCCTTTAGCTTCTCTGTATCTTTCTTTTAATTCTGGATTGTTTCTAAGCAAAGGAGAATCTAGTCTTTGTTTCATTGCATGCAATTGTGTTCTAAAATGTTCAAATTTTTCTATTGTGCTCATGGGATTAACACTTCTTTTGTACTTTTCAACAAATGCTCCATTAATGGATAAATGTAATAATTGCAATTCTCTTCCCATTCTGGATTGAATTAAACTCAAGCGAATGTGTGCCAATGGTTTTCGTGGAATAATTTTTCGAATCAGTCTTTTTGATTTTGAAAGAGGTTTTGCCTGCATATCAATCAATTGTTTTTGTTTTATTTATTTGTTCTTATTTGTTTCAAAGTTTGTCCAACAAATGGAGCTACCTTTTTTTGGACAAACTGCTCTTAATTGTTTGTTTTTCAAACTTTTTTTTGTTTTATTCTTATTTTTCCGTATTCTGAAGGGTTTTATTTTTTGGAGTTGATATAATAGAGTGGACAATCCATGAGTAGTTAACTCGTGTTTTGTACATCACCCCGAGTTCTGAGAGTAAAGGAATCAGGCTTTTTGAAGCTTGAATAAAGGCAAAAGAGGAAAGGTGTGGGATTCTAATTAGCCCTTTCCTCAGTTTTAACTTCTGGAATTATTTCCATTCCAGTACGTCATTTAGTTGTACTTGATTTATTTTTTCTTCCGGTAATTCAATAGCGTATTGTATTTTGTTTTTAGGCGTATAATTTAACTGAAACGGTTTTAAGTGTGCAATTTCCACAATCTTTTTTTCAGAATTTAAAAAAAGAACTACGATCGGAAAGAATACAAACATCATATGCAAACTGGCTTGCATTCGAACTTCTTTTTCAAAATCAAATACTAAAGCATAATTAAAGTTTTTTTGGTTTTCAAACATTAAACCTTTGGCTTTCTGATGCCGTGTTTGAGCTAGCTTGACTTTTTCGATTATAATTTGGTTTTGGGTTTTATTGAATAACATTATGTATTAATTAGTGTGCGTGTTTTTCTTTTTTTGCATGTTCTTCATGAATGAGTTCTAAAGGCGGTACTATAATTTCTTCCAAAATTTTTACATGCTGTTGGGGTGTCGGAATTCTTTTGCTGGATTTGATTCCTTTTCGTTCTCTAATTTTTGCGGCAATTTGGTCAATTTCAGTCATATCTATTTCTAGTTCTTTAATCATATCCCGCAATTTAATGGCTTTTTCTAAATTCAATGTCTTCATTCCAATCCACTGTATTATTTGGTTTTTTTGTTTTATTAATTGTATTGGTTTTAGAATTGTACTAGTCTTGGCTTGTTTTTAAACCCTTTTGTAATATTCTATTAATTTATGCAGCCTTTAAGTTCCATTGCCTTTATTCCAGATGGAAATCGCAGATTTTCTGTCAAAAGTAATATTCCTTTGCTGGAATCTTATAAATTGGGCACCCAGAAAGCTTGGGATGTTATGCATTGGATGAAAAACTATCCTGAAATTAAGGTTGGAACATTTTATACTTTGTCTTTGGAAAACCTGCAAAGAAAACAAATCGAACTCAAAGTATTGTATTCTATTTTTGATCAAGAATTAGAAAAAGCTTTGAATGATTCTTTTTTGAAAGCCAATCAAATTAAATTAAAATTTATTGGAAAAATTAAATTATTGCCTGTAAAAATGCAGAAAAAAATTGAAGAAGTTGAACAAGCAACCGCTGATTTTTCTTTACGTACCATTAATTTAGCAATTGGTTATAATGGCCAGGATGAAATTGTAGATGCAGCTAAACAAATTGCAGTTGATTATCAAGCCGGCAAACTCAATATTGATTCTTTAACTCCTGAAAAATTCAATTCTTACCTTTATTCTGATTTTGCAGACCCTGATTTAATTGTCCGAACTTCAGGAACTCAAAGACTCAGCGGATTTTTAACGTACAAGTCTTCGTATTCTGAGTTTTATTTCTCTCAAAAATTTTGGCCAGAATTTTCAGCCCAAGATTTAGATTTAGCTGTGCAAGATTATTATGCACGGCAAAGAAAGTTTGGATTGTAATTGACTGTTATGATAAAACCAAAAAAAGACAAAGTATTGTTTGTTTTAACCGGCGGAACCATTGATTCTCAGTTTTCTGCAACCGAAGACACTGTAAAACCATTAAAAGAATCAGTGATTCCAGCCTATCTTAAAAGTCTGCGCTTGTTTTCAAATTTTACTTTCAAAACTTTGTTTATGAAAGACAGCCGAAAAGTAACGTACGCGGATCGTGTCCAAATTGCAAGTGCCATTAAGAAATTCAATTCAAAAAAAATTATTGTAACTCATGGAACGTATACTTTAATTGAAACTGCTCGTTTTCTAAAAAAATCTTTTGAAAATTCAGACCAAGTAATTATTGTAACTGGTTCTTTGATTCCTTTGGTTGGATTTAAGGATTCGGATGCTTCGTTTAATTTAGGTTTTGCTTTAGCTTGTTCTCGTTTTTTGTCACCAGGTGTTTATGTCTGCATGAATGGTGAAGCGTATGATCCCGAAAACGTAGACAAACAATTAAGCGTGGGTCTGTTTAAGCCACTAAAAATTAAAGCATAAACTTTTCCTAGTTCGTGATTTTTATGGAAACCAAACCAATTGTTGAATTTAGTGATTTTGAAAAATTAGACATTCGAATTGGCGCAGTGTTAAGCGCAGAACGAATTCCAAATAGTGACAAATTGTTGAAATTGGAAGTTGATTTTGGTTTAGAAAAACGCCAAATTTTGACTGGAATGGCTGAATTTTATTCACCAGAACATTTTGTCAACAAACAGTTTCCTTTTCTATTAAACATTCCTGTGCGCAAAATTCGAGGCTTAGAAAGCCAAGGAATGCTTTTATCGCCAGACGTCAATGGAGTTCCTACTTTGTTTGCTTTAGAAAAACCAGTGCCGAATGGCAGTTCCTTGATGTGAGGCTTTTGCCATAGTATATACAAGTATATACTTCAATCCAAAACCAATATCCTTAATAAAGTTTTAACTGCTAAGTCTTATAGTATAGCCCCGTCGTATAGTGGCCAAGTATTCTAGACTCTGATATTGAAATTTGGAGTTCTCTGGAGACAGGAGTTCGAATCTCCTCGGGGCTATATCCCTTTTTCTTTTGCGAAAAGAAAAAGGTCTGCAGTCCAACCCAAAAAGAGAAAAGTGTGAAACCATGAAAGAATATTTTAAAATTATTCCTGCAGTGTATCTTGTTTTAGTAACTGATTCAATACTTTTAATGTTAAAGCGAAAAAACACTGGTTACCACGACGGTGAATATGGTTTAGTTTCAGGACACTTAAATGGAAATGAAAGTCTTGTGCAAGCCATGGTTCGAGAAACAAAAGAAGAAGCAGGAATTACTGTTTTGCCTGAAAATTTAAAACTAATTCATGTCGTGAATAGACAAAGCTTAGATAGTGAACGCATTGATTTTTTCTTTTTAGCAAAAGAATGGGCTGGCCAAATTGAAAACAAAGAACCGCATAAATGTGCTGAACTCAAATGGTTTCCTTTAGATCAACTTCCAGTTAATACGATTCCAGAAGTAAAACAAGCCCTTGAAAATTTTAAGAAAAACAATTTTTACAGTGAACTCAACTGGTAATGTTTATTTAGTAAAGTTTTCATTATTTTAGTAATTGGTTGTATATTTTTAAAGTTTGTTCAACATTGTTTTCCCAGGAAAACTTTTTTTTCAATATTTTGGAATCATTTTCTAATTTTTCTAAAAAATTAGGCTCTGTGAATGTGTCCACTATTTTTTCAGCCAATTGATTTACATTTCCAGGTTCTACGACTTGAGATTTATTTAATACAAGTTCAGGCAAGCCTCCTGTGTTGGTTACAATTAATGGTTTTTCAAAAGCCAAAGCAATATTGCCTGGTCCGCTTTGTGCACTGAACTCTAAATAAGGTAAAACAACCAAATCAGCTGCCGCAAAATAATACTTAATTTCAGATGAAGGCGTATAATCCAAAGATAGTTTTATGTTTTTTTCTTTTTTTGCTCTTTCTTCTATTTCTTTTTTGAATTCTTCATTCCATGGTTTTCCGGCAATGATTAAAAATAAATCCGGAATTGTTTGTTGTGCAATCTTGAATGCATCTATTAAATCAAAAATGCCTTTGTATTTTCGTATATATCCAAAAAATAAAACTGTTTTTGCAGTCTTGGAAATATTTAGTTTCGTTCGTGCCATTTCATTGGTTGTAGGCTGGTCATTATAAAAGTCATAAATTCCATGAGGTATGATTTCAATTTTTTCAGTATTGATTTTGAATATTTTTTGCAATTGTTGTTTATTTTGTTCTGTGTGAACTATGAATTTATGCGGTACTTTAAATAATATTGCTGAAAAAAGTTTATCAAAAAAGTTTGATTCATGACCTAATATATTGTGTACTGTGCAAACTATTTTTTTTCCTTTTAATCTTGCAATGACTGTACTGGTAAAAAAAATTGGAAACAAGTACCAGGTCCACCAATGAAAATGTACAATTTTTCCTTTTGCAGTTAAACCCGTGTATATCCAGCTTAATGGATTGTACCAAGTTAATGGCGTGTGAATTGTTAAATTTTTGTTTTTTGGAATTTGAAACGTTGGGTCTGTTTCAGTCATTTTGCCTTTATAAAACAGTTTAGGGTAGATTGCTTTGAAATTAAAGAATTCAATAGGCATTTTTTCAGATAATACTTTTGTTTGCTGAATGCAATAATCACTTACCCCGGTGACGGGCGGCAAGGTTCCAATTAAAGAAATTTGAATTTTCATTATTCTCTCCAGGTTATTTATTTATTGTGTATATAAATCAATTAAATACTGAATTGTTTCCCTATCTGCGAATCATATATAATTGTTGTTATACTAATTATTTTAGTATGTCTTGGCATAATGTGTTTTTATGAACTGTGAAATTATACCGGCTGTTTTGTCACAAACTTCAAGAGATTTAAATCAAAAAATAAGTCTTGTAAAAAATTATGTTAAAACCATTCAATTGGATGTAATGGACAATGACTTTGTGCCCAACCAAACTGTAGGCTTAGATTCTTTTTCTGATTTGCCGAGCGATATTCAATTTGAATTTCATTGGATGGTTCATCATCCGGAACGCTGGATCGCAAAACTGCAAAAGCCTTTTTTTCATTGGGTTCATGTAGAGTCTAAAATAGATTGGCCTAAACTTAAGAAAGCCGTTGAATCCACTCAAGGATTGTTGGGCATTGCGTTAAATCCAGATACTTCAGTTCAAGATTTAGGCGAGCATGCTTTCTTTGCGTCTGGTTTTTTGGTAATGACTGTACATCCAGGATTTTCTGGGCAACTGTATTTGCCTAAAGTGGAAGAAAAAATTTCAATTTTAAGAAAAAAATTTCCAGAAACAGATATTGAGGTTGATGGCGGAATTAATTTGCAGACCATTGCAAGAGCTCAAAAGGCAGGCGCCAATAAGTTTGTTTGCGGAAGTTCTATTTTTTCGAATTCGAATCCAGCTCAAGCCATTCAAGAACTTTCACTGATTGTAAATCAAGGAATGAAATAAATATGAATCCATTTAATTTTCAAGACACAGTTCAACTTCAATTGTTGGCGAATGATTTACGGCAAGAAGTAATTCGCATTTTGTGTGAATCTAAATCAGGTCATTCTGCTGGATCTTTGGGAATGGCGGATGTTTTTGCAGTTTTATATTTTAATGTTCTTTCATATAATCCAAAAGATCCTGCTTGGAAAGATCGAGATCGTTTAATTTTATCCAATGGGCATATTTGCCCAATTCAATATGCATCCATGGCGTATGCTGGCTTTTTTCCAAAAACTGAATTGTTTACTTTAAGAAAATTAGGTTCTCGTTTACAAGGTCATCCGCATACTGGCTCTTTGCCTGGAATTGAAAACAATGGCGGTCCTTTAGGTCAAGGATTAAGTCAAGCTGTTGGAATTTCTTTGGTATGTAAATTGGAAAATAAATCTTTTCGTGTTTATTGCATTACTGGAGACGGCGAGCATAATGAAGGCCAAATTTGGGAAGCCATTGAAACTGCTGCTAAATATAAATTGCATAATTTGATTGTGATTGTAGATCGAAATCGAATTCAAATGGACGGCCCAACTGAAGTAGTTATGCCTTTAGATTCTTTGGCAGAAAAGTATGCTGCATTCGGCTGGAATGTGCTGGAATTGGACGGACATAATATTCCTGGGTTGTTGCAAGGATTTGAAAAAGCTAAATTAAACAAGTCTGCGCCTTTGGTTATTATTGCAAATACCATTCCAGGAAAAGATGTTGCTTTTATGGAAAATTCTTATGATTGGCATGGAAAAGTGCCAACTGTTGAACAAGCGCAGCAAGCATTACTTTTATTGGAAAATATCCACAAAAAAATCGCAGATGTGAAAAATTAATGTCCGAACAATCAAATGGTTTTTTAAAAAAATGGAATGCAGCTGCAATGGATTTATGTCCAGATCCTTTCCGGCCTTCTTCTTTTGGGTCTACCCGTGATGGCTTTGGAAAAGGTCTTTTAGAAACTGCTGAACTGCATGAAAATATTTGGGTGGTTTCTGCGGATGTGCAAGAAAGTACGCGTGTTCATTGGTTTGCTGAAAAGTTTCCGAATCGTTTTATTCAGGTTGGAATTGCAGAACAAAATCTGGCAGGAATTGCCGCAGGAATTTCCAGTTGTAACAAAATAGTTTTCATGTCAGCATTTGCTGCTTTTTCTCCTGGCCGGAATTGGGATCAAATTCGTGTTTCAATTTGTTATCAGAATTCGAATGTAAAAATTCATTCATCGCATTCTGGACTGACTGTTGGAGCTGATGGTGCAACTCATCAGGCATTGGAAGATATTGGCATTTTGAGAACTTTGCCGAACATGACGATTGTGGTTCCCTGTGATTTTGAACAAGCCAAAAAAGCAGTAAAATTGATTGCCTTGCATTCAGGTCCTGTTTATTTGCGGACTGTTCGTGAAAAATCGCCTGTTTTTACAAGTTCTAAAACTCCTTTTGAGATTGGAAAATTTAATGTATACAAAGAAGGCAAAGATATTGCAATTTTTGCCTGCGGGTTTACAGTATATCCAGCTCTGCATGCTGCCTTTGAGTTAGAAAAAGAAGGAATTGATTGTGCAGTCATTGATGCGCATACCATAAAGCCGATTGACCAAGATTCCATTTTGTTTTGGGCTAATACAACAAAGTTATTGATTTCAATTGAAGACCATCAAGTGACTGGAGGCTTAGGAAGTGCCATTGCAGAAGTTTTGGCTGAAACCAAAACCAATGCAATTCTAAAACGTCACGGTATCTATGATCTGTTTGGCGAAAGCGGCGAATGCGAACAGCTTTTAAAGAAATATAAATTAGATTATGTAGGCATCAGCGAAGTTGTGCGCACTGCTTGGAATTCGCTTAAGGTGAAATTATGAAACTTTTTTTAGATTCTGCAGATATTCAAGAAATTAAAAATGTTCAAAGCACTGGCTTGCTGGATGGTATAACTACCAATCCAACTTTGATTTTAAAATCCGGCAGAGATCATAAAGAAACCATTCAAGAAATTGCAAAATATGTAAAAGGTCCTATTAGTGTTGAAGGCATTGGGTCAACCTGTGATCAATTGGTTAAGGATGCCGAAAAATTTGCTGCCTGGGCGCCCAATGTTGTGGCTAAAATTCCAATGACTTTTGAAGGTTTGAAAGCAGTTCAAATTTTGTCTCAAAAAAATATTCCAACCAATGTAACTTTGGTTTTTTCAGTTGCACAAGCTGTGCTGGTTGCAAAAGCAGGTGCGACCTATGTTTCTCCTTTTGTAGGCCGATTGGATGATCAAGGAAGTGTGGGAATGAATTTAATTCAAGATTTAGTGACTGTTTACAAAAATTACGGTTTCAAAACAAAAATTTTAGTTGCATCCATTCGTTCAGTTCAGCATATTGAAGAAGCTGCCAAATTGGGTGCAGACATTTGCACAATTCCGTATTCTTTGTTTGAAAATTTAAGCAAACATCATTTAACGGACAAAGGTATTTTGCGTTTTGAAGAAGATTATCGTAAAGCAATGAGTGTATTTAAAGAATAATATTTTTTATGAAGATTAAACAAGCAGTTATTTTGGCTGGAGGAAAAGGAGAACGTTTGCATCCTTTAACCTTGGAAATTCCCAAGCCTTTAATTCCAATTAACCAAAAACCTCTTTTGCAATATTCCATTGAGCTTTTATGCAAACATGGTGTTCGTGAAATTATTTTGGCAGTAAGTTATCAGCATGAAAAAATAAAAAACTATTTCAAGGACGGCAAGGATTGGGGTGTTCGTATTGATTATTCCATTGAATCCAGTCCATTGGGCACTGGCGGTGCTATAAAAAACCTTGAATCTCAATTGGATAACTCTTTTTTTATGTTAAATGGAGACAATATTTCCAACTTTGATTTAACTCAAGCTGTTTTTCAACATCAAAAAACAAATGCTGCCGGAACCTTAATTTTGGTTCATGTGCCTTCTGTTGTTGGCTCTGGGCATGTGACTTTAAATGACCAAAAAATTGTTTCGTTTATGGAAAAACCAGAATTAGAAACTCAAATTCAAGCAGGTTGGATTAATGGCGGTACGTATGTTTTGCAAAAAGAAGTTTTGTCTGTACTTCCGGTTGGTTTTAATTTAATTGAAAAAACACTTTTTCCAAAACTGGCTGTTGAAGGAAAATTATTTGGTTTCAAACATTCTGGCTTTTGGTATGCTCTGGATACTTTTGAAATGTTAAAAAAAACAGAGCAGGCATTATTAAATAATCCTAATTTTCTTTAATTTGTTTTTAATATTTTTTCTACTGCATCTAAAATATCTTCTGCTGTAATGTCTGGTTGCACATTGAATTCTTTGTCCGAACCAGCATAACCTGTTTTTACCAATATTGTTTTACAACCCGCATTTTTTCCAGTTTGAATATCTACAGTTTTATCTCCGACGAAAAAAGTGTTCGCAAAGTTTAAATTAAAATCTTTTTTTGCTTGCACTAACATTCCAATTTTTGGCTTTCGGCATTCACAGTCTCCAGAAAACTTTGGATGATGCGGGCAAAAATAAAAAGCGTCAATTTTCGCGCCTTGTTTTTCAAGTTCTGTTTGAATAAATTGGTTTACTTTTTTAACATCTTGTTCTGTGCATAGTTTTCTGGCAACTACGGCCTGGTTGCTGATTACAATTACTATAAATTTTGAATTTAGTTTTTTGATGGCTGCTGCAGCACTTGAAATAAATTCTACTTGTGCAATTTCTCTTAGATGGTGTTTTTCGTGAATGATGACTCCATCTCGGTCTAAAAATACTGCCTTATTCTTCACAACATTCACTTTCCACAATCTCAGACAAAGCATGATAGAGTACTGCATGCATTTCTTGAATTCTCGGAGTATTGTTGGATGGAACTTTTAATACAATGTCTGAAAACTGAACAGCTTCTGCAGCTGGCTGATTTCCTGTAAATAGAATTGTGCAAATGCCTTGTTCTCTGGCTGTTTTTAAAGCTTCTAAAATATTTTTTGATTTTCCAGAAGTGCTGAATGCAACCAAGACATCTCCTTTTTTTCCAAAGGATTTAATTTGTCGGCTGAAAATAAAATCAAACGAGTAATCATTGGCTATTGCGGTTAAGTTTGAAATATTGGATGACAAAGATATGGCAGCCAAAGGTTTTCGGTCTTTTTTGTATTTGTTAATGAGTTCTGCTTCAAAATGATTGGCGTCAGCTGCACTGCCTCCGTTTCCGCAAATTAATAAATTGCGGCCGTTTTGAATGCATTCCACAATTTTTTCAGCAGTTTTTTCGGCTGTTTTTAGTATTTCTGGATATTTTTCCATCATTGTTTTATTTTCTTCAAAATTTTCAATTAATGTTTTTTCATAATTGGGCATTTAATCACCTATATTCCATGTTTGAAGTCCTTGAAATTCAAATGCAAATGGCACTGGAATAGCGCCCATTAGTTCTAGTTGTTTTCTAACTTTAATTTCAGTATCTGGTTTACAGTAAAAAATCATATGGCCACCGCCACCGGCTCCAGTTATTTTTCCACCCAATGCTCCGGCTTGTCTGGCTTTGGTATATAGTTTGTCAATAAAAGGTGTTGAAATAAATTTGCTGTATTTTTTCTTAGCCATCCAGCCGGCATGCAATAATTCCCCGAATTCATTTAGTTTTTGTTTTTGCAAGGCTTTTTTCATTTCAACTGCAAGTTGTTTGGATTCATCCAATGCAGTCATAACTTGTTTTTTGTGAGTTTGAACTGATTTTATTTGGTCTTTTAAAACATCTTGTCCGCGGTTGTTTCTGTCTGCCGCATAAACCATAACTAAATTTTTTTCCAATTCGAATATAGCTTCTTTTTTTAGCTTAAGCGGATATACTTTGGTTTCATTTTTTTTGAATTCAATAAAATTAATTCCACCATACGCAGATGCGAATTGGTCTTGTTTTCCGCCTTTTACTTTTAGATATTCTCGCTCTAATTTAAATGCCATTTCTGCTATCTCGTGGATGGATAATTTTTGTTTTAGTGCAATATTGAATGCTCCCAATAATGAAACAAATCCTGCAGCAGAAGATCCTAAACCGCTTTTGGGTGGCACGTCATTTCTAAAAAATAATTCTAATCCTTGGGTTGGTTTTATTTCCAGCAATACTGCTTTGGCTAAATCGTATTTTCCATCAAAGACTGCGCGTTCAATGGATTCTAAAAAAACTTCATCTGAATGGGTTGAGTCTAAACGTATGACATTGCTTTTTTTATTCCATTTCAAAGTTGTAAATGAGTATTTGTCAATGGTACTGCTTAAAACACAGCCTCCTTTTTCTTCCGGATAAGGAGATACGTCTGTGCCGCCGCCGGCAAAACTGATGCGTACTGGTGCTCTACTTCGAACTGAAAAAAACATAGGACTTCTCTGGTATTGTTGATCTAAATCTTTTTATACCTTAGTCTGGCCATGATGCTGGTTAATGTTGTTCTTTGTGGTTAGGATATGTTATTTCAGGTTTTGGCTTAATACAGTTTTCCGCCCAAAGGAACTTCTTGATCTATTGTAATTAAAACACAGTTTCCTTGTTCATTCGGAATTCCTAAAGTTAATACTTGGCTTTTGAACAAGCAAATATTTTTTTCTGGAAAATTCACTACACACAAAACTTGTTTTCCAATTAATTCTTTTTTTGAATAATTTTGAACCAATTGAGCACTGCTCCATTTGATTCCAATTTCTTTTCCTAAATCAATTTTTAATTTATAAGCTGGTTTTCGTGCTTCCGGAAAATCTAGTACTTCAATAATTTTTCCAACACGAATGTCTAGTTTTTCAAAATCAGAATAATTTATTGTTTCCATTTTTCCACCTTATATTACTTTCATAGCCAATCCAGCAAACTTCCACAATCTAGGCGTGGTCAAAACTTTTCCAATAAATTGACTCGGCCGATCCATATGCCCGTGTTCTTCCAAAAATTCATCTACGCGTGCTTGCTTCATTTCTTTAAATAATTTATTCCAATCATTGTCCGAGAATTTGCGCATTGCTTGCTGTATTTTCCAATGAATGTTTAATTCTTTATGAATTCCTTTCAAATAATTGTTGTAATTTTCTAATGGTTTTTTTCCAGAAAAATATTCATGTACTGTTTTGGCGCATTCATTGCCTGCCAGCATTCCCAAGACAATTCCTCCGCCTGTGGTTGCTTTGGCGTGAAATCCTGCATCTCCAACCAATAACATATTGTCTTTCACTAAATTTTTTAACGGAGGCCCGCATGGAATCAATGCACTGGCTATGCGGTCAATTTCATAATTTCTTTTTAATCCAATTTTTTCTGTAAACTTATCTAACATTTCTTTGGGATTGGATTTTCCCATGCTGGTTCCAATTCCTATTTCTGCATATTTATTTGAGTGTGGAATAATCCATGCAAAAAAACCGGGCGCGATGGTTCCCACGTGTACTTCTACCATTCCGGGTTCAAAATTTCCGTGAACAAATTCTTGATAAGCATGAACAAAATTTTCTGGCCCAATTTTTAACCCCATTAATTCTCGTACTGTGGAATGTGCTCCGTCAGCTCCAACGGCAATTTTGCTTTTTAATAATTCTCCTCTTTTTTCTTTTTGATAAAATACATTTTCTTTTCGTACACTGATGAGTTTGGCATTGGTTTCTACTTCTACTCCTTTTTTGACTGCTAAATCTCTTAATTGTTCATCTAGTTTACATCTGCTGATTAAATGAGCTACTGGTTTTTTTCTTCGTACTTCCAGCATGGTTCCATTGGGTGAAAATATTTTGGCTCCAAAAATATAGTCAATTAAAATTTTTTCAGAATTGATTCCAGCTTCTTTAATTCCTGTTGCAGAAATTAAACCAGAGCAATTTACAGGAATTCCTACTTTTTCGTGTTCTTCCAGTACTTTGGTTGGCCAACCATATTCAGCTAAACGAATGGCTGTCTGTAATCCAGCAGGTCCAGCGCCTGCAATTGTAACCATGTTCTGCATTTTTGCCCCAGTTTTCAAATGTGTTTAAAATAATCCTAATTTGATTAATGTGAATATAGTTTCTAAAGACTTAAATAAAGATGTGTGTTTTTTTATCCATTGAAACTTTTTCGGATATTTAAAATATCTAATACTATGGCCATAATTAGATAAATTATAAATCCATTGAGCACTAGCCAACCATACACTGGAATGACTAGTGATGGAAGTAAAATAAGTGTAACGATTGCAGTTTTGATTCCAGTTCCAAATGCAATAATGTTGATAATAATGGACAATACAAATTGCATCCAAACTTCAGGCGCATTGGCTAATCCCAAAACTAAGAAAAGTAAAACTATTGCCTTCCAGATGGGTGTTCGCTCTTCTTCAAATTTAGATAACTGCGGTAGTCCATTCATGTTCTCTAATCTTTAGTTCTTTTCCAGTTTAATAAAGCATGCTCGTATCGGTCTAAAGTATCAATTGGGTAAAAAGCATTGCAGGCAATGGCTCCGCTTAATTTTCCTTCTTTGGCTAAAATTGTAAAAACTTCGCGTTCAATATTTACAGTTTTTTCCGGTTGGATATACTCAAATATTTTTGGAGTCATTACATACGCTCCAGTGTTAATCAAATGACTGATGGTTGTTTTCGGGTCTGGTTTTTCAATAAAGTTTTTAATTTTTCCATGGCTTAATTCTACAACCCCAAAATTGCTGACATCTTCTGTGGCTGTTAAAGCAATTCCTGCAATGTCTTGATTTTGTTCCATGGTGCTGGCAACTTTTCCATAATCAATATCTTTGAGTTCATCCCCATTGCACATAATGAATGTTTTATTCAATAACCCTGTTTCTTGCGCTAGTTTCAATGCTCCGCCTGTTCCAAGCGCTTGTTTTTCTTCACTGAAAATAATTTCTATTCCAGGTGGATTGTTTGCAAAATATTTTTTAATTTTTTCAGCCATATGCCCTACTCCTAAAATGGCTGTTTTGACTCCAAAAGCTTTTACATTGTCTATGTTGTACATCAAAATAGGTTTATCATTAATCGGAATTAATGGTTTCGGAATTTCGTAAGTCAAAGGTTTTAGTCTGGTTCCTTTTCCTCCAGCTAAAATAAAAGCTGTTTCAATTTTCTCCATAGTATTTTTGAATTCAATTCTTTTTATAAAACAATTTTCAGTTCAAAATTGAACCAATTATTTTTTTGATTGTTTTTTTATTCCAATACCTCCACTCGGTCTATTTTTCCATCTGCGTTTTCATCAATTCCTTCAATGGCCCTGCACTGTATTTTAGAATTGTGTTTGTTTCCTTTTTGGATTTCGTTTAAATTTTCAGCCAATGCTTTCATGCAGGCATTGGTTCCAATATTGTGTTTTCCAGCAATGAACAAAATTTCTTTGTCTTTAAAAAAAGGATGCTGTATTTTTTCAATCACTCCTACAAAGTCTCCTTCGTATATTTTTTGACTAATTTTGCTTTGAATCAGCCAATGGGCCCCGGATGGAATAAATTGAATGGGTAAAAATTGATTTAATTCTTCAGCCAATTTATTAATCACTGGGCCGCCTACAATAATTAAGTTTTTGTTTTCTTTTTTTAAAGATTCAATATTGGTATCCAATTCAATTTCAGGCACTCCCAGTTCTTGTAATTGGGTTCCTAAAATAACTCCCAGTTGAATTCCTGCAATGCTATCTCTAGCTCTGCTTTTGTGTTTTCCATGAGAGTCCGGGCTTCCAATAACTAATTTGCAGTTCCATTTTCCATTTTCAATAAATGGCGCAAAAAAAGTACTCCACTTATTTTCTTTGGATTCTAACCAACTCCCGCTTTGAGCTAATGCTTTTTTTTTGTTGGGGATCAAAACCAATGCTTGCTGGCTAAGTGAATAGTACTTTGCAATGGCTCCGCGTATTTCTTCTTGTTTTGTTTCTTGAATGATTCCTGCGTGTCGGAGTTTATTTACGTAATAATACGTTTTTTGTTCTGAAATTTTCAATGCTTTTGCAATTTCTCTAGGAAACATTTCTTTTCCAGATAGCAGTTCTAAAATTCTCCATGCTTGTTTATTCGATATAATTCCCCAGTTTTTTCCGGATAAAAAGACTTGGGCTGGAATTCTTTTTTTGCCTGCATTTTCTTCCAATATCACGTATTCGTTCATTTTGCAGTCCTTAATTCTTTTTTCACAATCGTACTACTGTTTTGAATTATTTAATAATAGTCATACAACTATTTTTAAAACATTTGATTGTTTTCTTTAGTTGTCTATGTGTGGTATTACGGCTTGTTTTAGTCCAAAAAATGCGGTTTCGAAAGCCATGGTTTGTTTGAAGAAATTAGAGTACCGTGGCTATGATAGTTTTGGCTTTGCTTGGAAACAAGGAACTGAAATTCATATTCAAAAATTTGTTGGAAAAATTGACAATGCTTGGCTGCATGAATTTCCTGAATCGTCTGTAGCCATTGCGCAGACTCGTTGGGCTACGCATGGTTCAGTGACTAAAGAAAATG
>JAUSKK010000001.1 GCA_030649345.1 Candidatus Iainarchaeum sp.
CGCGGACGAGGAAGTACTGGAAAAAAAATGCAAGCCATGGAATTACTTGAAAAAGCATTTGAAAAAATTGAACGCCAAACCAAACAAAATCCTTTACAAATATTGATAAAAGCAATAGAAAATTCAGCCCCCCGAGAAGATACTACCAGATTTAAACGCGGGGGAGTTGCGTATGCTCAAAGTGTCGATGTGGCACCAGTGAAACGAATTGATGAAGCTTTAAAAAATTTAGCCATTGCTGCTTTTGCTCAATCGTTTAATAAAAAATTTTCAGCTGAAGACGCTTTAGCCGATGAACTAATTTTAGCCTCACAAGGAAATGTGAAAAGCTTTGCCGTTAAACGAAGAGACGAAATGGAACGCATTGCAAAAAGCTCAAGGTAATGATACAACGAGGTGTAGGATTTGGGACGAAAAGAAGATGTAGCACAATTGGCACAAAATTTAATGAAAAACCAAAAAAATATTCGAAATTTAGGAATTGTTGCACACATCGATCACGGAAAAACCACAACCTCAGATTCTTTGGTTGCAGCTGCAGGATTAATGTCCGAAGAATTAGCTGGACAACAATTGGTCATGGATTTTTATGAATTAGAACAAGAACGCGGAATTACCATTAATGCTTCCAATATTTCTTTAGTATACAAAAACGAAATCGGTGAATTTTTAGTAAACTTAATTGACACTCCAGGTCACGTAGATTTTGGAGGAGAAGTTATTCGAGCCATGCGTGCTGTTGACGGAGTCATTGTTGTTGTAGATGCAGTGGAAGGAGTCATGCCGCAAACTGAAACAGTTGTACGGCAAGCTTTACGAGAAAAATGTAAACCAACTTTATTCATTAACAAAGTCGATCGATTGGTAAATGAATTAAAAGTTGGAGAAAAAGAAATGCAAGAACGCTTGGTGAAAGTAATTGCACGTGTTAATACTTTAATTAAAAATAATTGCCCGGAAGAATTCAAAGATCAATGGGTCTGCAAAGTTGAAGACGGAAGTGTTTGTTTTGGTTCAGCTTTAGGAAAATGGGGAGTTTCTACAACCCAGATGAAAAAAAGCGGGGTAACTTTCGGAGATGTGTACAAGCATTGTAAAGAAGGAACTCAAAATGAATTAAGCAAAAAAGCTCCTTTGTACAAAGCATTAATGGACATGATTATTATTCACTTACCGAATCCAGTACAAGCACAAAAATACAGAATTAGTCATATCTGGAAAGGGGATATGGAATCTGAAATGGGGCAAAGCATGCAAAACTGTGATCCGAATGGAAAAATTTCCATGATGGTTACCGATGTTTCTGTAGATCCGCATGCTGGAGAAATTGCAACTGGGCGAATTTATTCTGGAACTGCACGCAAAGGAATGAAAGTTAGATTGAATGCAGGAAAAAAAGATATTATTTTACAGCAAGTTGGAATTTTCATGGGCCCTGAACGAGTTGTATTGGATGAAATTCCAGCTGGAAGTCTTGCTTCATTAACTGGAGCCAAAGATGTTTATGTAGGAGAAACTATTTCTGGAGACCCCATGCAGGAATTTGAATCATTCAAAACAGTTTCCATTCCAGTTATTACTATTTCCATTGAAGCCAAACATCCAAAAGAATTACCAAAATTAATTGAAGTCATTCGGCAAATCATGAAAGAAGATCCCAATGTTCGGGCTGAAATTAATCAAGAAACCGGAGAACATTTAATCAGCGGAATGGGAGAACTGCATTTAGAAGTTACACGTTACAGAATTGAACATGATCACAAAATGGAAATTACAGTTTCTGATCCAATCGTGGTTTACCGAGAAACTACCACCAAAGAATCTCCAGTATTGTTGGGAAAAAGCCCTAACAAACACAATCATTTATTCATGAAAGCTGAAACTTTAAGCCCAGAAGTGATTACAAAATTAGTTGACAGCGGTTTAACTGGAAAAATTAGAGAAAAAGACGATAAAGCTGTAGTCACTTTGCGAGAAATTGGATTTGGACACGAAGAATCCAAACGAGTATGGGCAGTCCACAATAATTGTGTATTAATTAATGATACTCGCGGAATTCAAGCCTTGCATGAAATTAGAGAACTTGTAATTCAAGGATTTATGGATGCCTGTGATGAAGGACCTTTAGCTAAAGAAAAATGTTTCGGTTTTGTCATTCGATTGGATGATGCAAGATTGCATGAAGATGCCATTCACCGAGGACCTAGCCAGATTTTGCCAACCATGACTCGAACCATTTATGCTTGCATGTTAGCAGCCAATGCAATCTTATTAGAACCCAAACAAAAATTGTTTATCAGCGTACCCCAAGACAATATGGGTTCAGCCAGTAAAGAATTACAGCAAAGAAGAGCTCAAATTCAAGAAATGAATACAGAAGGAGATTCTACAGTCATTATTGCTTTAGCTCCAGTCAAAGAAATGATTGGATTCAGTGGAGCCATTCGTTCAGCTACTCAAGGACGAGCAATTTGGACAGCAGAATTCCACGGTTATGAACCATTACCTAGAGAATTGCAAAAAAATGTAATCAAAGAAGTCCGAAAACGAAAAGGAATGGACGAAGAACCCAAAACAGCAGAATTTTTCTTGGAATAAATTAACTAGATTAAAGCAAGCCAAAAAAAAAGCTTGCTTTCTTTTTTTTTCTAGTTTAATATCGAATAATTATTTGAATTTATATAATCCAGTTAATCCTTTTTTGTGAATTCGAATCCAATAAAATTGAATTCCAGCCAAAATACCTAATTCAATTATTGCAGCTCCAATACCGAAAGACAACGAAAGAAAACGATTGGCGCTCAGCGGGATGGCAATTGTTAAAATAGTCAAACCCAAGCGAACCAAGGTATGCCGGTATTCTTTGCGGGTAGAAAAACCTTTGTCTTCAAATAAATTGGCACTAATAAAGTAAGCCACTGCACCGGAAGCTAAAGTAAATAAAATAAAAAGCAGCAAAAGCAAAGGCTGCTCGAAATTTTCTTTTCCAAAAATAAACTCAGCCACAGAATCTACAAATCGTTTAGATGAATAAAAAACTTGCTGAACCAAATTTACAGGCTGAACTGTAAATGATTTTACTGCAAAAGCAGCATTCACTTGAGCGCGTATTTCAAAATCTCCAAAGTCATTCACAACATAATCCAAAATATTTGTTTCGCTCAATTCCTGCTGTAAAATTTGCCGCCCATCTACCGACACAGTTACCAAAGTATACGTCAAAGGATTTCCATCCGAGTCCGTAAATGTAAACTTTAAGGTATTTCCAAATTCAGGAATTCCGTTCAAATCAATTACAAGTCCATAAACTTTAAACGCAGCTTGAAAATTCAAAGAATCTTTTTTCAAAGAAAAGACATATTTATTTTGAGCAGGAACTCTAAAACGAACAAATCCATTGGAATCCGTTATGCCTACAAACAAATTATTTGAAACAACCACAGAATAACCAGATAAATCAAAAGTAGGATCATCGGAAACCAGTTGAATTACTTGAGTTCCATTTTCAAATAATTCAGATTTATACAAAACATTTAAAACATTCTTGCGGAATTTTAATTTATTCGTATCTGGAAGTTCAATTGTTTCTTGGGTTACTTGTTCATTGCTTTGAACATTCAAATCACGAATCACAATATCTGAATCAACATTAATATCTACATGATTTGGATTTTCAGGCTGTAGAATACTATCTGAAAACGGAATCGGTGCAGTTTGAAATGCAGCCAATTGAACAGGAGTAATATTTCGATCAATGGAATAATAGAAAACAGCTGAAGCTTCTGGATCCAAACTAGAAGTAAAATCAATTTGATACAATGGATGAACTAAAAATCCAGCAGGCAATTCCGGAACAACTGTTTCAGTTGTGATTACAGTATTGGGCACCAATAAACCATCAGATAAATAATCTGAAGCAAAAAATTCTCCTACTTGAACCAATCCCAAAGATTGCTGAGTTAAATTTTGTACAAAAACAGTAACTTTATTCCAATAATTTTCTACAGAATAATCATCATCTTGATATTTTCGGTTTTCGTAAATTTGAAGCTTACGATTGGCTGAAAATGAATCCTTAATTTTTTGACTGGATTCTAAATTCAAGTCAGAATTTCCAGTTAAAGCAATTAAAAAAGTTCGAAAATCAGGATTGCTTACGGAATTCAAATCCCAAACTTGTTCATAAATTAAAACATCTTCAAATCGAACAACAATATTTCTATCACAATTGGAACCACAACCACCGCCTGGGCCACCGCCACCTGGACTACCTCCAGTAGGACCTGGGCCTGGGGTATCACCTGAAGACACAGATACTGTAATGGTTACACTGGCTGTACTGGTATTTTGATCATTCCAATTCATGGACTTTACACGATAAGTATGTGAAGCATTGGTTTGACTGGAAAAAGTGTATGATAATGCGTGATAATTGTCAAGATATGCAGTAGGTTCTGCTGAGTCTACGCTTACCCAAAACTTTTTCACTAAAGCATTGACATCAGAACTTCCTAAATTAGACAAAGTATAACTTACGGTTACACTACTTGAAGAAGAAGTTGAACCAGCAGAAGGACTTGAAATAATCACTTGAGGATTGGCGTATAGGGAAGCAGTCACAAAACCGGTTTGAGCATTGTACGTTGTTCCAGATGAATTCCCGTCAATTAAAAAACCTGCACTGGCTGCTTCCAGAGCATAGGCTGTTCCAGTTGTACTTGTACCTGAACCCAAGCCAAATGTTTTCAAAGCATAAGTAGAGCCTTGAGTAATATTAGCTAAAGTATACACTGGAAAGATTGCTAAAATTAAAATTAAAATAAGCGCTAATTTATGCATTTAAATCCCAGAACTCAGCCAACTATTAAATTGCAGACTTTCTTTAAGTAGTTGGAGGTTTACTATTTAAATATCTTTTTAGTTATGTACTATATATTGCAATTAAAGCTGAATAATGAGCTTTTAGGTGAGTCAAAGTGTTGAAGGTTAGCTAATGCAGTAAACATAAATGTTGCTTAGCTTTTTGTTGTTCAACACTTTGAGAAAGCTTAAACGTTTGGTTTTTATTCTTTTGCAGAAGATAAGTATATATAAGTTATTTTTAGTGTTAATTCATTTTTTTGGAGGTAATTTAATGGCAGCAAAACCACATATGAATTTAGTATTCATTGGACATGTTGATCACGGGAAAAGTACTACAGTAGGACGATTTTTATACGATTCTGGAGCTTTAAGCGAACAAGATTACAGAAAATTGGAAGCAGAAGCTAAAGCCCAAGGAAAAGAAACCTTTGTTTTCGCTTATGTAATGGATAAATTAAAAGAAGAAAGAAAACGCGGTGTAACCATTGATGTTGCTTACAAAAAATTCTCTGGTCAAAAATACGATTTCACAATCATTGATGCACCTGGCCACAAAGACTTTGTTAAAAACATGATTACAGGAACTTCTCAAGCCGATGCTGCTGTCTTGGTTGTTTCAGCCAAAGAAGGAATTCAACCTCAAACCAAAGAACATGCATTCTTAGCACAAGTAATGGGAATTCGACAATTGGTTATTTCAGTTAACAAAATGGATGACGTAGGATACGAAAAAGCAAAATACGAAGCAACTAAAGCAGAATTAAGCAAATTATTGTCAGGAATTGGATACAAAGTGGATCAAATTAACTTTATTCCAACCAGTGCATGGAAAGGAGATAATTTAGCTAAAAAATCTACCAACATGCCTTGGTATACAGGCCCAACTTTAATGGAAGCCTTGGATACTTTAGTTCCACCCAAGTCTCCAACAGATAAAGCTTTACGATTGCCAATCCAAGATGTTTACACAATCAAAGGATTCGGAACTGTTCCAGTTGGAAGAGTTGAAACCGGAATCATGAAGCCTGGAGACAAAGTTATTGTAAATCCTCCAGGAAAAAGCGGTGAAGTCAAAAGTATTGAAATGCACCACGAACAATTAACCGAAGCATTGCCTGGAATGAATATTGGATTCAATGTCAAAGGCTTGGAAAAAGGAGATATTGCCAGAGGAGATGTTTTAGGACATTCCAATAATCCTCCAACCATTGCAGCTGAATTCATTGCCCAAATTGTGGTATTAAATCATCCAACAGCAATTCCAATCAATTACACTCCAGTATTCCATATGCACACAGCTCAAGTAGCTTGTACTCTATTGGAAATCCAAAAAAGAATGGACCCAAAAACAGGTGCTGTAGTTGAAGAGAATCCAAAATTCTTGAAAACCGGTGATGCTGCAATTGTAAAAATTAAGCCAACCAAACCCATTTGTGTAGAAGAATACAAAAGCTTTCCTCAATTGGGAAGATTCGCAATCAGAGATATGGGTCAAACAGTAGCAGCTGGAATGATCACGCAAGTAAAGCCATTCGTAAAAGAAGGAAAATAATTAAATAATGGGAGTTTTAACTCCCTAACTTAATTTTTTTATCAGGTGAGGGTAAAAAGGTTAGGAAAGCAAAGTCAACAGATATTAATAATTGAAAAATTACAAACAATAATTGTAATTTTAAAGATTCTTATGCAGAAAGCCAGAATAAAATTAACCAGTCCAGATTTTAAACAATTGGACGATATTGCCAGACAAATTATTGACGTAGCCGACAAGACTGGAGTCAAACATTCTGGAGCTATTCCTTTACCAGTCAAAAAATTAACTGTTCCAACTCGAAAAAGTCCATGCGGTGGAGGAACTGAATCCTACGAAAAATGGCAACTAAGAATTCATAAAAGACTAATTGATATTGAAAGCGATGAACGAACACTCAGAAGAATTATGCGGGTAGAAATTCCACAAAATGTTCATGTAGAAATCGAACTCAAAGGCGAATAAATTTAACACTATTTTTTTAAATTCGCAAACTAATTTTAGAGTAAGTTTTAATAAAAGAAATTACACTCACTATAGGTATGCCTAAACCACCCAAGCGAATTGCACAAAAACCTGGAAGAAGAATTCAAGGAATAAAACAACCAGTTAATTTAGGAAGAAGACGATTTTTGAGAATAGGTTTAGCTGGTGCTGGTTTAGGTTTAGCTAGTTTTTTTGGACTTCGTGCATTTCGAAGACAAGCCAGAGAACGCAAACAATTGCGTGAAATAAAAAAACCTTTTCCGGAAGAGATTCGAAAAGCTGCTCAAGTTGAAGCTGATTTAGAACGAATGTATAAAGTAAAATTTCCAGGACATTTTTCGGAGGCAAGAAAAACAGAAGCTCGAGAAAACATAAATGCTGCTTTGTTAGGAATTTATAATGTTGCACCCGATATTTGGGCTGGATTAAAATTAGTTAAATTGGAAATTGAGTTTGGAGATGTAAAAAGATTTGAAGCAGAAACCAATGCTGGAGCTAGAGGAGGAATTCAATTAACTACAGCCAATGCTGTAACTCGCGGAGAAGTTCGCGGTATAGCCAGAGAACCTGAATTGGTGTCGCGAACTGTTTTTGATGAAAATTATTTTGCAAGAAACCCAAAAGAATTGTTGCCTGTAGCCATTCATGAACTTGCAGGAAATGCAGGACTGATTGCAGAACGATTTGTGAAATTTAAAGGACAGCCTTTAACTCCAGTGGATCGCATACGAATGGAAGTACAAGCACATAGAGTTGGAATTATTGTAATGGAACGAATGCTCCAACAAATAGAATCGCGGGCAAATTATGAAGGCGCACAAGAAATTATGCAAACTTTACGAAAAGCAATTGAACACGATCAAGCGTTTCTTCAACACTTTGAAGCTGAAATTAGAAGCGATCCAAGTATACGAAGAGCTTTAGGACCAGAATAAAAAAAGATTTGGAGCAAGCTAGATATGAAGACTATTTTTTTAGGATCAGATCATGCTGGTTTTGAATTAAAAGAAAAATTGAAAGAATGGCTAACTCAAAACAAGTATGAAATTCATGATTTAGGCACGCATGAGCAAAAAAGCTGTGATTTTCCAGACTTTGCAGTTAAGGTAGCTGAAGCTGTTGCAGAAGATCCAGAAAAAAGAGTAGGCGTATTGGTTTGTAAAACCGGTCAAGGAATGGCCATGGCTGCAAATAAAGTGGCTGGAATTCGCGCAGCTTTATGTTATTCAGAAGAAATTGCGAGATTGGCTAGAAGTCATAACAATGCCAATATTTTATGCACTGGCGGGCATGTGATTGCCAAAGAAATTGCAGTGAATGTATTGAAGACTTTTTTAGAAACTGATTTTGAAGGAGAACGTCATTTGAATAGAATTAATAAATTAATGAAAATGGAAAACTAATTTTAAGTAGAAAAAACTACTTGAACCAAACTAGGCGTATTGATTCCATCGGAATGCATGAATGCTTTGAATTTGATTTGATTGGAACCCAAAGGAAAGCTAGAGATTACTGAATTGATTTCTGTGACTGTATTGGATTGTGTATAAGTTCCATTGGCATTAACCCACGAAGTTCCGTTAAACCAAAGCCAAGTTGTGCCATTGTTGTTGCTTAAATTGTATTTAATTTCTGTGCCTGCAGGCTTGGATGCAGTTTCAGAAAATCTTTGAATTGGAAAAGTGATATTTAAGGCTGTATTGGAAATAATGGTTGGATTGGTTGTAGAATATCCTTGGGCAATCAGAATTTTGAATCCAAAATCATATTGATCCAAAGGCTGGGTAGTTGAACTGGTTGTAAAACGATAGGCAATTCCTCCAGCATACGGAGTAGGCCAAGCATGTTTGTAACTCCAACTGACATACCCTGAAGTGCCATTGGCACGCAAACGCAAAAAGTATTGAGTATTGGAATTTAAAGAAATTTCTGGAACAAAATTAAAATATGTCCAAGCAGGAGTTGTTGGAAACTGAGAAGACTGCATGGAAAGCAAGCTACGACCAACGATTGGGCCCAACATAGAATTGGATCGAATTTCTACAAACACACTACTCGGATTGGTTGTTCGTCTGCTTAATAAAAGCTGAGCATACGCAACACTAATTGGATTACTAGAAGTTGTAAATGATTGACCAGGGTCTCCCCAAATTCCAGGAAAAGCAGTTAATGATCCATTGTCTTGAGTTGGAGCGTCAGTGTTTTGAATTACGGTTTGCAAACCACCAGCTTTCAAATAAGCATTTTGATCAAAATTAATTTGCGCAGGATTAAACGTATACTGCGAAGGATTGCTTAAAGTAAAATAACTTGCAATTCCGGTTTTAGCAATGTAACCAGTGCATACTCCTTCCGGTGCAAAAGACAAGCCTTCTTTTAAGTATTCAAATTTTATTTTTGCAGAAAAATAACCAGAACCCAAGGAAACTGGTAAAGAAATATAACGAGTCTGACTTGCATCCCAGTTAATTAAAGGAAATCCTAAAGAAGAATTATTTTGGTCATCTGTTGCAGAAACATTTACAGAAGAAAGCTGAACCAATTGAGAGTTTCGAACACTTAAACGAATATTTTCGGAATCAAAAGAATGAGTTTCAATCAAAAAACCTTGAGGATGAGTACACGAAATGCTTTGTGTAACTGGCTGAACTGTAACAATCAATACACCCATGGCAACAGCCACTAAAGCCAAAATCCATACATGGGTTAAAAGATATTCAACAGCCCCTTGGGCTCTTTTGCTCAAGATTTTTTTAAAAGCTTGTGCTCCTTGGGCTTTCTTAGAAAACAAAAAACGCATGGTATTAATTAAACAAAATTCAAATATTTATAGTTATGGAATCCAAATTCAAGTTACTAGAACATGGAGCTGATTACGGAGTGCAAGGCACAGGAAAAACAACAGAAAACGCATTCGAGCATTGTGCGGAAGGAATGTTTTCCATTATTGTAGACTTGAAAAAAGTGAAATCCAAAGAAAAAATAAACATTTTAGTTACTGCAAAAAATTTAGAAGAATTGTTAATCAATTGGTTAAATGAATTATTGTACAAAAGTCATGTCAAACACATGTTGTTTTCAAAATTCAAAATTGAAAAAATTAAAGAAACAAAAAGTGGATTTGAATTAAATGGAATTGCAAAAGGAGAAAAAATTAATTCAAAAAAACACGAAATGGCTTTAGAAGTCAAAGGAGCAACCTATACTGGAGTTAAAGTAGAACAACAAGGAAAAAAATGGATTGCACAATGCGTAGTGGATGTATAAAAAAAGTACTATCCAATAAAGGTATAAATTATGACAGAAATTAAAAAATTATCCAATTTTGTTTGGGAAATTCCTAAAGAAAAAGACATGACTGTACCTGCACGTTTATACGTGGATGAAAAAATGAAAAATTTTTTACTAGAAGAAGAAAAATCAGACTGGAGTACTTTAGGACAGTTAAAAAATTTAAGCACTTTGCCTGGAATTGAAAAATATGCAATTGCTTTACCAGACTGCCATCCAGGATATGGAGCACCCATTGGAAGTGTAGTTGCCAATAATTTGGAAAATGGGGTAATTACCTTTGGAACAGTTGGGTTTGATATAAATTGTGGAGTGTACATGATTTCAACTCCTTTAAATTTCAAACAATATGAAAAGAAAAAATTTGAATTAGCCAATGAATTATATAAAGTAATTCCAGCAGGTTTAGGAGAAGGCGGAAAAATAAGATTAACGAAAAGCGATGTAGAAGAATATTTAGTCAAAGGAGCTGAATTGGCAGTCAAAGAAGGACATGGATTGAAAGCAGATTTAGAATTTTTGGAAGAAAATGGAAGAATCAAAGGAGCCAATATTGAAGCTGTCAGCGAAAAAGCCAAAGAAAGAGGAAAACGAGAACTTGGAACTTTGGGTTCAGGCAATCACTATTTTGAAGTACAATTGGTAGACCAAGTAATGGATGAAAAAACTGCAAAAGCATTTGGCTTATGGAAAGGGCAAGTTGTAGTTATGTTACATTGTGGTTCACGAGGTTTAGGTCATCAAATTGGAACAGAATATATTCAGTACTTGAATCAAGCCAGTCAAAAATACAATATTCCCATTAAACACAAAGAATTGGTTTGTGCACCCATTCAAAGCCAAGAAGGCCAGCAATATTTAAGTGCCATTAATTGCGGAATTAATTATGCTTTTGCAAACAGAATTGTTTTAGCTAATTTGGGAAGGCAAGCTTTTTCTAAAATTTATGGAATCGAAGAAAAAGAAATTAAGACAGTTTACAATGTAGCTCACAATACTGCTAAAATCGAAAAACACGAAATTGACGGAAAACATCAAAAAGTCTTGGTGCAACGAAAAGGAAGCACTCGAGCATTTGCGGCTGGATCTAAAGATTTGCCTAAAAAATATCAAAAATTTGGACACCCAGTTTTGGTTGGTGGAACCATGGGCACGTACAGTTATGTTTTGGTTGGAACCGAAAAAGGAATGCAAGAAACTTTTGGAAGTACAGTCCATGGAGCTGGAAGAATGTTAAGCCGAGCAAAAGCCATGGGCCAATTTAAAGGAGAAACCATAGTTGAAGAATTAACTAAGAAAGGAATAATTGTGAAAGGACATTCAGTGAAAGGAATAGCTGAAGAAGCACCGAATGCTTACAAAAGGGTAGAAGATGTAATTCGAATAGTGGAAGGTTCTGGAATCAATAAAGCAGTTGTGCGAACAAAGCCTTTAATTGTGGTAAAAGGATAGCTAACAAGCAATTTAAACCAGCCAACGATAACTAATTCACTGGAAATAGGTATAAGTATTTAAAGATGTTTGGATACTAGTAATTATATGAATTCACATTTTTGGATCAAATTTTTAGGTTTATTTTTAGCATTCATTTTATTGACCATACCTGTTTTGGGAAGTCATCAAACAGGATTAAGAGATAGTTGTGATGGTTTGCATTTGAGATTAAATGCAGTACAAATTGAAGAAGGACAAAGTATCAGAAAAACTTTTTTGTTGCAAAATTTTGCTTTAGAAAATTTTGCATTAGATTCAGTTCAAGCCTATGATTACAATTCAGGAATTATAGTTTCTGGCGCAGATTACGATCGAATTATTTTAGGCGGAAATACTGGATTTTTCTCAGTGCAAATTCAAGCATTGCAAAATACTGATTTAGAAAAAGGCTTGGGATTTATAGATATTTTTGGACACTTTCAATCCGGACAAACATGTTCTTTGGATCGGCAAATATTTAATGTAACAATAGTTCAACCCAGATCTTCAACACCCGAATTTAGTTCTGGAACCAATTGTTCAAAATTTTCTTTGCAAGTCCCTTCCAGAGTTTTAGTTCAACAAAATGGAAGCATCAATTTTACTGCAGAAAATAATTCCAATCAAGCCTACATTGTACACGCACAAGGACAAAACGTAGATGTATTGAATTCAGAGGAAACTATTCCCGCCCGCAGTAAAGCTGATTTAAGTGTATTTTACAAAATTCAAAACAATGCAGATACAGGCAGTATTGTCTGGAATGCAAGCTCTACAGACTGTACAATGCACAATCAAGCAACTGAATTAGTCAATTTATCTAAACCAACCAGCTTAGCTAGTGCTAATGTACAAACCAGTCAAACACCACCAATACCCGTGGAAGGACCCATTCAAACTCAAACTACAAGTACTCAAACCAATTCAATTGGAATCCAAATCCAAACTCAAACCAGCAGCACTACACCAGTCACAAATATTCAAACACCACCAGCACAAAATAGTGGACAAAATTCTGGAGCAATTCAAACAAGTTCAACGGTTGATTTGAAAACTCAAACAACACGAGATGGAAGCAATTACAAAATTGAAGTTGAATTAAAAAATAATTTTTCGGAGACCATTGAAGGAAATTTAGAAATAGTTATTCCCCAAGATTGGAATGTACAAGGTTTGGGTTTGATTAGTTTAAATGCAGGTGAAACCAAAAAAATGGAGATTACAATTATGCCTTCTGCTAATTTTACTCAAAATGTTTTAGCTGAAGTTAAGTTTTCATTTCCTCAAGGAATGGAACGAATGTTTGTACAATTAACTCCCCTGCAAGCTCAAGCCCAAGGATTGAGTTCTTCCAGTGTGGCTTTTGCAGTACTGGATGCCAATATGACCTTAGGTTTAATTTTAGCATTAATTATTCTAAGCTGGGCTTTCTGGAATAGATTTCTGAGAAACGAAACTACTGCTTAAGTCAGCCAACCTAAAGCATAATGTCAAGGTTTTTAAACCATTTTACACAATTATAGTATATTGTTGTTAGAGCACACTGTTTATCTGTTGCAAGATAAACAAATGCCAGTCCCTAATTTATTAGCAGAAAGGCATTTTAAAGCAGTTTTAAGCCAATTTTACTGCGTTTGTGTGTTTTAAAGGCATATTTAAAGGATTGTATATTGTATGGGAAGTAAAAGCAAGCCTAGAGCCGGAAGTATTTCATATTATCCAAGAAAGCGAGCTAGGGCTTTGAAAACTCATTTTAAAACAATTAAACCTTCCAGCGAAGGACCAGTTAAGCCTATGAATTTTTTAGGATACAAAGTTGGAATGACTCAAGTTTCTGGAACCAATACTCACAAAAATGCGGTTAGCTATGGCCAAGTAGTAGTCATGCCAGCAACCATTGTAGAAGTGCCTGCTTTGAAAGTATTTGGATTTCGAGGCTATGGAAAAGACGATGAAAGATACGGCCAGCATACTTTGTACGAAGAATGGACTTTAGACGCAGCTGACAAAAACATGGACAAAAAAATCAATTCATGGAATGCTGCCATTGAAAACCATAAAGATGGAAAAGTTAATGGTGGAAAAAAATTAGAAGAAATTTTATCCGAATTATTAGAAGTACGCTTATTGGCACACACTCAGCCTTATTTGACTACAGTTGGAAAAAAGAAACCAGAAATTGTGGAAATTTTATTGTCTGGAAATGTTGCAGACCAAATTAAATATGCCCAGGAAAAAATTGGCAAAGAAATTAAAGTCAGCGAAGTATTTGCTACCAAAGATTATTTAGACATTAAAGCAGTCACTAAAGGAAAAGGAATTCAAGGACCTGTTCGAAGAATGGGTGTCAAAAAACACAGACCTAAAATGAAAAAATCAAGATATGTTGGAAGTATTGGTCCATGGAATCCAAGCACAGTCATGTGGACTGTTGCCAGAGCAGGACAAACAGGATATCATACTCGAACTGAATACAATAAACAAATTTTGTTAATGGATCATATTGCTGAAAAAGTAAATCGAAGCGGTGGATTTGCACATTATGGACAAGTTAAAAACGAATACTTGGTAGTTGCAGGTTCAGTACAAGGACCCAATAAACGAATTGTTTCTTTGCGACAAGCTGTACGACCTTTACGATCTGCTAAAACACAATTAGAAGGAGTCGATTGGATTGCAAAGTAAAAATGTTTCTGTTTACGGAATTGACGGCAGCAAAAAAACAAGCATTGCCGTGCCTTCGGTTTTCTTTACACCCATTAATGAAAAATTAATTAAGCGTGCAGTATTAAGCACAGAAAGTGCAGAACGACAGCCTAAAGGAAGAAAAAAATTGGCTGGACGAAATTACAGTGCACGCTATTATGGACGAAGAAGTCTTCCCAATGATCGAAAATCCATTAACACAGACCGGGCACGATTGCCTAGAAAGAAAAATCGACGAGCCATATTGTCCGGAGATGTAGCCAATGTTCCTCAAGCAGTCGGAGGCCCAAGAGTTATTGTGCCTAAAGTTCAAAAAATTTTACACGAACGAATTAATAAAAAAGAACGAAGAGCAGCTTTATTGTCTGCTGTGGCCAGTACTTTGAATTTAGAATGGATTCAAAGAAGACATGTAGTAGATGGAAATATTGAATTGCCTTTTATTGTAGAAAGCGGATTTGAAGATTTAAATAAAACTCAAAAAGTAATTAATGCATTAAAAGCTTTGAAATTGTACGCAGATATAGAAAGTGCAAAAGGCAAACGAAGAACCAAAGCAGGACGAGGAAAAACCCGCGGAAGAAAATTCAAACAAAAGAAAAGCATTTTAATTGTCACAGGCAAACAAGCCAGAGTTTACAAAGCCAGCAGAAATATTCCAGGCGTAGATATTTGCCCAATTCAAAAATTAAACACACGATTATTGGCTCCAGGAACACAGCCTGGAAGATTGGTTGTATGGAGCGAGACAGCCATTAAAGTAATGGAGACTTGGTAAAATGAATAATAATAGTTTAGAAGGGAAGGGTCAGGATTACCCTAAAACTGGGGAAACCGTAGGTTTCCGCGGTTTGGAAATGGAGACTTGGTAAAATGGATAAAGCAAAAACATTTCAAAAAAATTTGTCCGTCAGCAGTTTGACAGAATTGGAAATTTTATTGCATCCATTGGTTAGTGAAAAAGCAGTTCACACCATTGAATCTGAAAACAAAATTGTATTCAATGTCCACAAACAAGCCAGTAAACCTGAAGTGAAAAAAGTATTGGAAAGCTTGTATCAAGTGAAAGTGGATAAAGTAAATATAGTAAATGATATGAAAGGAAGAAAGAAAGCAATTGTGAAATTGAAAAAAGAATTCAAAGCCAATGATTTGGCAACCAGATTAAAAATAATTTAATGATTGATTATGGCTAAACGTATTACATCGCAAAGAATGGGAAAAGGAAGTCCTGCTTTCTGGAATCGCAGAAAGAATGCCTATACAGCTAAATATCATTCAATCCAAGACTTAAAAGATACGCCTGTAGTACGCGGAGAAGTTGTAGAATTTATTAAAGAAAGTGGACGAAGTCCTATTGTAGCTAAAGTTGCTTTAGAGAATGGAAACATTCAATACGGTTTAGCTGCTGAAGGACAAGTTTTAGGACAACAAGTATGGTTGGGAGCAGCCGAAGAAGTAGATATTGGGAATGTTTTATTTTTGAAAAATATTCCAGAAGGATGTCCTATTTTTAATATTGAAAAAAGTTCAGGCGATGGAGGAAAATTCGTGCGAGCCAGCGGAGAGTTTGCAATTATTGTCATCAAAGAAGACACTACAGCTAAAGTCAAAATGCCTTCCGGAAAAACAATGAATTTACCCTTAAATGCCCGTGCAACCATTGGATGTGTTTGCGGTGGAGAACGAGTCGATAAACCATTTGTTAAAGCTGGAGCAAAATTTTATTTCAAAAAAACACATATGAAATTATGGCCTAGAACTCGAGGAGTAGCCAACAATGCCAGCTCGCATCCATTCGGTGGAGCACAACACCATGTAGGAAAAAGCAAATCGGTAAGCAGACACGCCCCACCTGGAAGAAAAGTTGGAAATATTGCCAGCCGAAGAACCGGAAGAAAGAAGGGAAGTTAAGGGATTTTAAATGGCGATTAAAGAATTTTTTTATCGAGGAAAAACAATGGACCAATTATTGGCCATGAGCGTAGAAGACTTTGCGAAAATTGTAACATCCAGAGCGCGAAGAAATTTGTTAAGAAATCGAGATAAAAAATTTGAAAAAGCATTGGATGGATACAGAGCCAAATACATAGGCACTGTTAAAGATTACAGACCTATTCGAACCCATAACCGAGATGCAGTCGTAATTCCAAAAATGGTTGGATTAAAGTTAGGAGTTTACAGCGGAAAAGAATTCACACCAGTTGAAATTATGCCAGAAATGTTAGGCCATTGGTTGGGAGAATTTGCTTTAACTCGAAGAAAAATCAAACACGGAAAAGCCGGAATTGGTGCAACCAAATCCAGTACAGCTATTACAGCCAGATAATGAAGGAATGAATGTTTATGAAAAATGGATATCAAGAACAAATTGATTTACCGAATGTGGCTAAAGCCATGAGCAAAAACAGACCAGTTAGTGTAAAATACGCAACTGAAATTTGCAGAGAAATTAAAGGAAAACCAGTCCAGAAAGCATTGAATTTTTTGCAAAATGTTATTGATCAAAAAGATTATTTGCCTATGCGAAAGTTTGTACGAAACATTCCGCACAGAAAAGGACAATCCAAATCGCATGTAAAATCTGGACGATTTCCAGTCAAAGCATGCAAAGCATTTATTGAATTAATTAATAGTGCTAAACACAATGCTGAACAAAAAGGATTGAATGAACAAACCTTAATGGTAAGACATGCTTTTGCCAGTTATGGATTCAAACGACAATTCATGCAAGGCAAAGGACATATTGGCGGAAAAAGCAGAGAACATAAATCAGCCCATATTGAAGTTATTTTACAAGAAATGGCAGGTATTCAAAAACAAGCAGTCAAAACAGTGGCACCCGCAGTAAAAAAAACAGCTGAAAAAGTAATCACTGTGCCTGAAACAACAACTCCAATAATAGAGTCCAAAAAAGAAATCAAAAAAACAAAAGCAAAAAAAGGTGTGTCTAAGTGATTGAACGAACATTTATTGAAGAAGCCATGAAAAAAATCAGCTTAGAAAATTATTTAAAAACACAATTAGATAAAGCAGGATTCACTGGCTTGAGTATTACGAAAACACCTTTGGTTACACGAATTGTATTGAATGTAACTAGACCTGGTTTAGCTATTGGAAAAGGCGGAAAAAATATTCGAAATATGACTAAAGAAATAGAGGAAACGTACAAAATTACAAATCCGCAAATTGAAATCAATGAAATTCGAAATCCAGAATTAGATTCAAAGGCCATGGTCGACAAAGTCATTGGATTATTGGAACGCGGTTATTCTTGGAGAAGTGTAACTTACAAAACAGTTGAAGATATTATCAATGCCGGAGCCCAAGGAGTTGAGCTTGTAATTCGAGGAAAACTCAGCGGAAAAGGCGGACGAAAAATGAAACAAAGAATTGCCAAAGGATACATGAAAAAAGCCGGAGGACTAACCAGTTTGGTAGATTATGCCAAAGGAAGTGCTTACCCTAAAGCCGGAGCCATTGGAGTAAAATTAAGAATCATTCGGCCCGGAATTCAATTCCCAGACAAAATTGATATTGAACAAATCTTAAAAGACAATCAACGCAAACAAAAAGAAGCAGCTGAAAAAGGAACTGAAGAAAAAAAAGAACCTGAAATCCAAGCAACTGAAACTGTAATTACAGAAGATACCAAAAGCGGTGAAGCTCAATGAAAGTACACGAAGTTCGAGAATTAAACAATGAACAAGCTGTTGAAAAAATCAGGGAATTTAGAACAGAAATTGCACGCGAACGCGCATTACAATCATCGGGAAGTAAACCAGAAAACCCAGGAAGAATTGGAGCATTGAAAAAAAACATTGCACGCATATTAACCATACTGCATGAACGAACTTTGAATCCAAGTACAGAAATCAAAACTGAAAAAAAAGAAACCAAAGTCAAAGTTTCAACAGCAGTACCTAAAAAAGAAACCAAACCAAAAGCAAAGAAAGTTCAAAAAAAGAAAGGAAAGGAGGAATAAGCGAAAATGGCAGCCAATTTTTGCATGATTTGCGGTCAACCCAAAGAACTCTGTATTTGCGGAGAGATTGCAAAGGAAACCGAAAAAATAAAAATTCGAGTCAATTATCGCAGATTCGGAAAAACAGTGACCACAGTCACAGGATTGGATGACCTAAAACGATTGCAGGAATTGGAAAAAATTTTGAAAAGAAAATTAGCCTGCGGTGGAACTCTCAAAGACAAAGTAATTGAATTGCAAGGAGACCACAAAGAAAAAGCAAAAGAAATTTTGTTAAAAGAAGGATACAAAGATGAATTAGTTGAAATTGATTGATGATTATGAAAAGATATACAATTACTCAAGAAAATTTTCCAGCCCATGAATGGATTGGCTTGCAAGCACAAATAGTCAGTAGTTTGGATATTGGCTTGAAAGGAATAACTGGAAAAATTATAGATGAAACAAAAAACACACTAGCAGTTGAAACTAAAAAAGGAGTAAAAATTATTCCCAAAAAAGGAAGCAAACTCAAGTTTACCATTAGCCCAAAAGACCAAGTAACATTTGATTGCAGTTTAATGGAAGAACGACCTGAAGAAAGAACTAAAATATTTTACAAAAAATTTCATAAAAAAAATTGGGTGAATTAAAAATGACGACTGAATGTAAAGACACTAAGTGTGCAGTTCACGGAAGCTTAAAAGTCCGAGGAAATGTATTCACAGTCAAAGTAGTCAATGCCAAAGCCAGCAAAACAGTTACAGTTGAACGAGACTTAATTGAATTCATCCCAAAATACGAACGATACTTAAAGAAACGATCCAGAATGCACGCCCATAACCCAGACTGCATTGCAGCCAAAGAAGGAGATATTGTTCGAATAGGAGAAACTCGAAGATTAAGCAGAACCAAAGGATTCGCAATTATTGAAAAAATTGGAGAACAAAAAAAGTGATTTTAAATGCAGGCCGTAAACGCATTTCCAGTACGAGGATTAAACCAAAAAACACGATTAACGTGTGCTGACAATAGTGGAGCTAAAGAAGTAGCCATTATCAGTGTACTGAAATACAAAAGCAGAAAAAGACAATCCCCAAAAGCAGGAATTGGAGATTTATTAAATGTAGTTGTCAAAAAAGGAAAACCTGAAATCCGAAAAAAAGTAGAACGCGCCATTGTAATTCGAGTCAAAAAAGAATACAGACGAAGTGATGGAACTCGAATTAAATTTGAAGACAATGCTGTAGTTTTAGTAGATGACAAAGGCGGTCCAAAAGCCAGTGAAGTCAAAGGAGTTATGGCCAAAGAAGCAGCCGAACGATGGCCAAAAATTGCAGGTTTGGCTTCGCAGATAGTATAAGGTGAAATAATTATGAATATGATTCAATCCGGAAAACCCAGCAGTCAAAGAAAATTTTTTTACAGCAAACCCTTGCATTTGGCAAAAAAGAATTTGTCCAGTCATTTAAGCAAAGAATTGCGAGAAAAATTTGGAGTACGCGCATTTACATTGCATAAAGGAGATACTGTAGAAATTATGCGGGGTTCCTTTAAAGGAAAAAAAGGAAAAGTTCATACAGTAAATTATTCTCAAAAAAATGTTATTGTAGAAGGAATTGTTCGAAAAAAAGTTTCCGGACAAGAAGTTGCCGTGCCATTGCAGGCCAGTAATTTACGCTTAATGGAATTGGAATTAACCGATAAAAAAAGAATTGAAAGCTTGGAACGAAAAGGAAAACATAAAAAAACAGAAAACAAAGGTGAAAAGTAATGTCTCGAATAGCAGGAAAAGGAATTGAAAAACGCTTAACCAGTCCTAGAATCATGAAAATTAAACGAAAAACTGAACCGTTTTCCATTAAAGGAAAACCTGGGCCTCATGCACGAAACAAAAGCGCTCCTTTGGGTTTTGTGATTCGGGATTTATTAAACATAGCCAGCACGCTTAAAGAAGTGAAAAATATTTTAAACAATGGAAAAGTTCAAGTCAATGGACAAATAGAACACAGTTATCGCTTGCCCATTGGATTATTTGACATGATTACAGTATCTGAACTCAAGAAAAAATACCGAATGATCTTAGACAGAAAAGGACGCTTAGAAACAGAAGAAATAGATGAAAAAACAGGAAATGAAAAATACTGCAAAGTCATTGGAAAAAGAATGATTCATGGAAAAAAAATGGAATTAACTACAGACGATGGAAGAACTTTTCCTGCAGATAACAAAATTAGTGTAGGCGACACCATTAAAGTACAATTACCTGGACAAAAAATAATGAAAACAATTAAAATGGAAAAAGGAAAACAAGCCTACGTAGTTTCCGGAAAACACGCTGGAAAAACAGTAAAGATTTTAGAAGTCATTCAAGGAACCATTCAAAAAGAAAAATTGGTTTCATTACAAGATGGAAAAAATACGTTAGAAACATTAGCAGAAAATATTATTGCAATTGAATAAGGTGAACAAAAATGGAAAACAACCCAATGAAGGAAATTTTTATCGGAAAAGTCACAGTCAACATGGGTGTCGGAAAATCCGGTGAAGAACTGGAACGAGCTAAAAAAATAATGGAAATTATTACAACTCGAAAACCAGTGGAAACTATAGCCAAAGTCAAATTACCGAAATGTGATATTCGACCTGGTTTGCCGATTGGAATTAAAGTAACCATTCGAAAACAAACTGCTGAAGAATTTTTGAAAAAAGCATTTTCAACCAAAAACAACAAAATTTCAAATAAAAATTTTGACAAAAAAGCAGGCAATCTAGGATTTGGAATTCACGAACATATTGAAATTCCAGGAGTCAAATACGATCCTAAATTAGGAATTCGCGGCCTAGATGTATTGATTACATTAGAACGAAGAGGATACAGAGTTAAACGAAGAAAATTAAATACTCGATCGGTTGGAAAAAAACACGTAATCACAAAACCAGAAGCCATAGAGTTTATTTCAAAAAAATTCGGAGTGGAAGTCGAGTGAAAGGATACCAAGACATAAAAGAAAAAGGATGCAAAATTTGTGGAATGCGTGCAGGATTTGTCAGCAAATATCATTTATTCATTTGCCGAAGATGTTTCAAAGATTTGGCAGAAAATTTAGGGTTTAAAAAATACAATTAACGGAGAAAATCAAAAAAAAGAATCTGGCCTATCGAGCGCAAGCGAAGATAGGCCAAACTACCAACCGGTTGAAGGAAAGTGAAAAAATATGTCATTAAACGATCCAATAGCCAATGCATTAATTTCAATTAAAAATTCAGATAAAGCCGTGCAAGGACACTGCTACTGTAAGCCAGCCAGCAAATTATTGGCTCGCATTTTGGAAGTCATGAAAGCCAATGGTTACATTACTCAATTTGAGCGAGTCGATGATCAAAGAGAAGGAATTTACAAAATTGAATTGGCCGGAAAAATCAATGAAGCTAGGGTCATTAAGCCTCGGCATGCTGTCAAGAAAAACGAATTTGATAAATACGAAAAAAGATATTTACCCAGCCGAGATATCGGAATTTTGATTGTGTCAACACCCGAAGGAGTGTTAACGCACCGGGAAGTAAAAAGCCGCGGCTTGGGCGGAAGATTGTTAGCGTATATTTACTAAACAGGGATATGTATGAAAAATCAAACATTAGAAACAGTATTGGAAATTCCAGAAGGAATTAGCATTCAAGCCAACGGCATGACTGTAGAATTGGAAGGAAAAGGAAAAAAGAATTCCAAAACATTTACAGCCCAAGGAGTAACTTTAAGCGTACAAGGAAATCAATTCAAAATTACTGCAGCTAGATCTAACAAAAAAGGACTGCGCTTTTCCAACACCATTTATGCGCATGTAAACAACATGATTCAAGGATTGCAAAAAGGATACGAATACAAATTAACTGCAGTATATTCTCACTTTCCTATGAATATTCAAGTAAAAGGAAGTACTGTAGAAATTCACAATTTTATTGGACAAAAAGAAATCCGAAAGGCTAGAATTATGCCTGGAACCGAAGTCAGCATTAAAGGAAAAGATCTAACAGTCAAAGGACATGACTTGGAAGCTGTAGGACAAACAGCAGCCAATATTGAAAATGCAACACGATTAACTGGAAAAGACTTGCGAGTCTTTCAAGACGGAGTATATATTCTTAAAGAAAAAAGATAAAGGAATGAATATTTATGGTTGACAAAAAAGAAACAAAAAACGTTGGAAAAAAAACCAAAAAAAGCGTTCACAAAAAGAAAATCAACAAAAAAGCTGAACTCAAAAAAGTGAAAGCTGTAATTCGAGGAAAAAGTAAACATTGGTTTAAAGGACGTTTTGGACAAAGACCTTTACGAAGACCCAGCATTGGAAAATGGCAAAAGTGGAGATTTCCACATTCCATTGATGCTAACTTCAAAAAAGAAGACGGGCCAACACCCAGTACAGGATGGAGAACACCTAAAAGCATTCGATTTCGGCATCCTTCTGGATTCTACGAAGTCATTGTAAACAATATTCAACAAGTAGAACAATCGGTTAAAGAAAAACACACCGCAGTACGCATTGGAGCCAATGTAGGAAAAAGAAAACGAATTCAAATCATTGAAAAAGCCAATGAATTGGGAGTCAAAGTTTTAAATTAAAAAAAAGGTTGAACATTTATGAAGACAGAACGAGCCATTGAACATGCAGCAGAAATTTTGAAAATTGGAAAAAGCAAAATATTTGTTACTGCCGAAGGCAATACACGCATCCAAGATGCTATTACCAAAGACGATATTCGTACTTTGATTAAAGAAAAATTAGTTCAAAAAAGAAAAGATGCCGCATTAAGTCATGGACGAGCAAGAATATTGGCTGAAAAAAAAGCCAAAGGAAGAAGACGCGGACTTGGAAAACGAAAAGGATTGAAAAGCACCCGAATTAACCGGAAAAAAACATGGATGAATTCAGTGCGTGCATTGCGCAGAACTTTACAAGAACTACGAACCTCTAACCCCAAACAAGTTGAAAAAGCAGGATATCAAAATTTGTACCGAAAAATAAAAGGAAATTATTTTAGAGGAAAAAAATATTTACAAAGATATGTGACAGAAGGAAAATAAAGGATGAATATTTATGAGCGGAACAACCTATAAAATAAAATTCAGACGACGACGAGAACAAAAGACCAATTATCCAAAACGATTGGCTTACTTGAAATCCGAAAAGCCTAGAATGGTTTTCCGAAAATCAAATCGATACATTACATTGCAATTGGTGGAATACATTCAAGGACAAGATCAAACCCAAATCAATGTATCCAGCAAACAATTACAAACCATGGGATGGATGGGAAACACTAACTTAGCCACGTGTTACTTATTAGGATACTTATTTGGAAAACAAGCCAAACAAAAAGGATACACTGAAGCCATTTTAGACATTGGACAAAATACACCCCATCATGGCGGAAAAGCATTCTCTGCATTAAAAGGAGCTTTGGATGCAGGATTAAAGATTCCCCATGCTGAAGACGCTTTGCCTAAACCTGAACGAGCTCAAGGAAACCATATTCAAGAATACGCACAAAAAATGGATACAGAAAAAATAAAAAAACAGTTTTCCCAATATCTTGGAAAAAATATTGATCCTAAAAACTTAACCAAAGTTTTTGAGAAAGTAAAAACAGAAATTGATCAAAAAAATTTTACACAAAACAAATAAAGGGATGAAACATGAAAGAAGA
>JAUSKK010000012.1 GCA_030649345.1 Candidatus Iainarchaeum sp.
TTAAAACATATTAGTGAAAGTGCAGAAGCCATTGACTCCAGAAGCTTAGATATGATTACCAGTCTCCAAGTCGGAGAAGCTTTAATGATCGGAGAAGCTGTACGTTTTCCTTTATTTTTTAGAGTCCGAAGAAAAAAATCACCGCAAGGAGACAATGAATTAACTTTAGAAGAGTCTGCGAAACAATTCGAAGAACTCACCGAAAAAGTAAATCAAGAAACTGAATCTTATCTTTAACTCTGTTGTTTGCCCTAATTAACTTGTTCTTAACCGGAAACACCGGAAATGCACACCTTCCCAGCCTTTAAAAGCAACTGATTTTATCTAATTTTCATGGCAACTCCCAACTCTAGCCTATACTGGCTAACCCACTTAGATTATAAACCGCATAAGCAATCCATGATTGTGGATTTTGAAAATTCTGAAAATAAAATTGTAAAAAAATATGCTTTTTTTCCTTTTTTTGATTTAATTATTTCCAAAGAAAAAATCCAGCCTGTGCTTAAAGATTTATTATCCAGTATTTCCGGAAGCAAATATAGATTAAAATTTGAAGAACATTCTGTAAAAGTCTTAGCCAAAGATTTTAATGAACTTAAAAAACTTCATTCTTTATTGGTCAGTTCTCTTCAAGTGCAACCCATTTTATTGAAACCAGAACAACAATTTTTATGCATGCAAGATTGGAGTTATTTTGATTCCTTTGCATCTGAATTTGATGATTTAATCAAATTGGGATTAACCAGTTTTCCTTCTTTTTTAGACGCAAGTTTAGAATTTGAAAAAGTTTTTTCTTTGCTGGCTCAAAATCATTTGCTTTCAGAAAAATTTTCCGAACATCTTTCTTTGTTTGAAATTTGGGACCAATTTTTGAATATAGTTGAATTCAAATATGCTTTCCATTTTGAATCCATTCCATTTATTATCGTAAATTCCAATGCTTTGCATGCGGTTGAAAAATTTAATTTATCCAAGCAAACTTTGAATTGCCTGTGCTGTAAACCTAAATCCATTCAAGACATTAATTGTTTGCCGAGTTCTTTAATGGAAGTTGAATTTTTACAAGACGGCTTTTTTTTTGATTCCAATAATCGCGAATTTGCTTTACAATTTCATTTAAGTCAGCCTAGTTTTTTTTCTAGACTTAAACGCAAAAAAGAATTTGGTTTACTTCAGTATCCCATTGGTCCATTTTATCGAAATCAAAAAGCAATGATTCCGTTTTCAGATGCTTTGCGCTTAGCTGAAACCCATGAAGTTTCAGTGCATTGGACTCAGTTTCAACCAGTCTGGTTTTGTTTAATTCAAAAAAGTCCTTTGGTTTTAGGTTTAGAAGACTTATATGCCCGCAATCAATGGTTGACTCAGTCTCTGGAAACTCTTCAAGTTCAAGATTTACAAAAACAAGGCCTAAAAACTTACTTGAAACAAAATCAACCCATTGCTTTTCAAGGACTTCAAGTCTACAAAGACCTTATTAAACAGCTTTTAGTTGAGTTTCCAAGTTATTTGAATCATCCGTCCAGTAGTCATTTTTCAACTGATTTATCTCATCAATTGCGGTTTTTAACTAGTTTTGGCTAATTTTTTTTCACGGAGTTGCCTTTTTATTGGTTTTGTTTTATTTACTAGTTATATAAAGCCTGTTTTTAGGTGTATTTGTGTTAAAATTAACTCGTTTTGAAAAAGCAAGATTGATCAGTGCACGTTCGCTGCAATTATCTTTAGGCGCACCTCCGCTGGTTAAACCCAACGATGAATCTACTGCTTATAGTTTAGCGAAAGCAGAATTTGAAGAAAAATTAATTCCATTAATTGTTTTAAGAAAAATGCCAAACGGAGAAGTTTTAAGAATTCCAGCAAACTAAAAAAGGTGAATGATTATGGGCAAAGCAATTCCAAAATATATTAAAATGAGAGCTAGAAAAATCTTAGAATTGGTTCCAGATAAATTTGGTCAAGATTTTGAAATCAACAAAGCTGAAGTTAAAGCTTTAAACTTGCCAATCTCAAAAACTGAACGAAACCTAATTGCAGGTTATTTTGTTCGACTCAAAAAAGCTATTGCTGCTAAAGAAGCGATGTAAATCCAAACCCTTCCAGGGTTTCGATGCATCCGGGATGACGGATCTTCATTTCATTCGATCCATCTGTACTAAATTATTTCATCTTTTGCTGAATGGTCTTGACTTTTTTTATTGATGATTTAAACTTTTTCATTAAATCATGCGTACTTTTTTGGTTTTACAATCAGTCTATTTTTAGTTCTTTAAAAATTTCAGGATGATGAATGGCAGCTCTTCCAATCATGGCTCCAAATAATCCTATTTGTTTTAGTTCTAGTATTTGTTTTTGGGTGCGAATATCTCCGTTGGCGACAATCTGTTTTCCAGTATCTACACATTTGGCGTAAACTGAAAAATCTGCGGGATCATCTGAATTTTGTTTAGCTGTTCTGGCGTGTACTGCAAAAAAAGAAGCGTCAATATTTTTAATCATATTAAGATAAGTTCCTTTTTCTTTTTCGTAATTGTTTAATCCCAACCGAAGTTTAAGTGAGCACTCAAAACCATGTCGATTGATTACTTTAACAATTTCGTTAACTCGTGTTACTCGCTTGATCATAGCAGCTCCAATTCCTTGACGTATTAGATCTGGCGAAGGGCAGCCTAAATTTAAATTAAAGCCGCGAAAACCATTGCTGGGTTTAAAGTTAGCTAAAAATTTTTCGTAATCACTTATCTTAGATCCAGCCAATTGAATTTCTGCAGGTGTAGAATCTGGAATTTCAATTTTTTCCAATTCTCCTTTTTTTCCTTTAGCTAAGTTTGTAACTCGGACCATTTCCGTAAATGTTAAGTCTGCTCCTTGTTTGTAGCAAAGTGTACGAAATGCACTGTTGGTTACATCTTCCATAGGGGCAAGCATTATTTGAAATTTCATATTTTTCGCCTATATTTTTTGCACTGGTTTCGTTGACCCATGTCAGAACCTTAGGTTCCGACACCTCCTGAGATCAACTCATATTTTTTGCACTGGCTTTGTTATTCCGTTATTGTCTTTGTCTCGTTCTAAAACATACAATGTTCCAGACGCAGCGTTTTCCATTTCTTTTTCATGGGTAATCAAAAACACTTGGTCTACCAATTCAGGCAAATGTTCTCGCATCATTAAACTTAATCTTGCAATAATATTGGAATCTAAATTATGGGTTGGTTCGTCTAAAATTAACCAGCCTAAATTTCTGGCTAAAACAAACGAGAAAGCTATGCGGGTAATCAATGCCGCAGTACTTTTTTCGCCTCCGCTTAAAGTTCCTTCAATGGGAATCCATCCCAATCCAGCTTTTTTGACTTTTAAATCATAACTGTTATCTGAAATATCTAATTTAATGTCTGTAAAATCTTTGTACGGATAGATTCGTTCCCATAAATCTTGCATGGCTTGATTAATGGTTTCAATTAAATACAATCTTAATTCGGCTTGCGTTTGCCCTAAGACATTCACGAAAATGCTTAATTGTTCTTGGCTGTGTTTTAATTCGTCGATGTGTTCTTTATATTTTTGAACTTCGTTTTGTTTGTTTTTAGTTTCGTATATTTTGGCTTCCATTGTTTGACTGAGTTCTGTTAACATAGCAATTTCTTGTGTTATAAATTTTTCTTCTGCCTTGGTTTGTTCTAAGTGAGTCATACTTTCTTTGTATTCTTTTTCTGAAAAATTTAATGTATTTATTTTCTTTTGAATTTCCTGCAATACTTTTTCTGCGTTCTCTAATTCAGGTTGTTTTTGTTCCAATTCCAATGCTTGTTCCAGCTCTTTTAGGGTGTGTTCTTTTTCTTTAATTCTTTGTGCACTAAATTCTGTTGCTAATTTTACCATTATTTGCAGGTGTTCTTTTTCTTGCTCTTCTAAGACGTGCTGTTCTTTTTTTGATTTTTCCAATAATTCAAAGCTTTTTTCCAGCATTTCCAAGGTGTTGGATTGGTTTGCTTTCTTTTTTAACTCAATTCGCATTTTTTCAATTTCTTGTTTTTGATTGCGTATTGTTTCTTCCAGTAAAGCTATTTGTTCTTTGCATTGTTTTTTTTCATGAACAATTTGTTCCAAGTTTTTGTTGGCATCGTCCATTACTTTTTGCATTTCATTTTGTTCTAGTTTTTTTCTGCACACTGGGCAATGCGCCCCGGCTTTTTTTAAAGAATTCAGGTTGTCATTTTCTTCGCTTTCTTTTCCTTCCAGTTTTCCAAAATTTTCTCTTCCTTGATTGAGTTCCTGGTGAATGTTTTGCAGGTTTTCATCTATTCTTTTTAGGGTTTCTTCACTTTCTTCTATTTGTTTTTTTAGTTCTGTTTGTTTGGTGTACAATTCTTGTGTTGTTTTAATTCCTTGCGGAAGTTGATCTAAAATGGCGTGAATTTCTTTTTTTAATTTATTTAATCCTGCTTGAATTTGATGCTGTTTTTCTTCCAATACTGCTTTTTGTTTTTCTTGTTCTCGTATTTGTTTTAACTCTTGTGTGGTTTGTTTGATTTTTTCCTCCAGCTGCATCCGTGTTTCTTTCAGATATTTGCTGGTTTGAATTTCTTTTCGTAAATTTTCTATTTGAATTTGTGTGTGTGTTAGATTTTTTTGCAAGTTTAAAAATTCGGCTTGTTTTTCTTCCCATTTTCTTTGATTCAATACAAGCTTTTCTAGGTTGGCTGGAAATTCTTGTTTTTGCAAGTGTTTTTTTTGAATGTGTTCTTTAGTTTGCTGGGCTTTTTTTTCTAAATCCTGCAATTCAAGTACATTGATTTGTTGTTCCATTGCTTGCGCAAATTGTTCTCGTTCTTCAGCTAAAGTTTTGATTTTATTTTTGACTTTTACGGCTAAGCTTCGTGCAGTTTCGTATTTTTCTAAATCTAAAATAGAGTCAAATTTTTCTTTTCTTTGAGCTGCCGGCAGCCGCAGAAAATAATCGATATTATTTTGTTCGGAATAAATAGCCCGGGCAAATAAATCGTAATTAAATTCTAAAATATGCTCTAGTTTTTCAGTGACTTCTTTTACTTTTGGGCCTGCAATCAAGCGGTTGTTTTCAAGTAATTTGGCTTGCGGTGTTTTGTTTCTGTAAATCGTGCGTTCTAAAGAATACGTGTTTTGATTGTGTTTGAATTCGAGTTCAATTTTTGCATAATCTTGTAAATGCGGAGTATTCATAATTAATTGTTCGATTTGAGTTTCTCTTCGTTGGATGGCCGGAAAGGTTCCAAACAAGCCATAACAAATAGCATCCATGACACTGGTTTTTCCTGAACCGGAATTTCCAATCAATACATTGGTGCCTTGCGTGAATTCAAATTCTGAATCTTTGTGGGTCCGCCAGTTTTCTAGTTTGATTTTAGACAGCATATAGTGTTTGGGTTAGAAAAAGTGTAAAAACAGGTGCGCGAAATTTGCTTAGAGTAGACTCATTCCTTCAACTCGCGTGCGTAAATGAAACTTTGTTTCATTGCGCATTAAAACCTTGCGGTTTTAATCGCGGGTTGGTAGCACGTGGTGCAGTTAAAATCAGCAGATTTTAACGCACATTAAAACTAATGAGTTTTAATTGTGCTTCCACTTCGTTTCAGTACCACTAAATTAGAGTAAACTCATTCCTTCGATTTCTACGTCAGCTATTCCTTTGATTTTGCGAAGTTCTGTGGCTAGAGTTTCAGCTAAACCTTCGTTTCCTTCAGGGACAATAACTCCCAAGCGAATAGCTACTAATCCAAAAGCCATGGGTTCAAATTTTAGGTCCATAAGTTGTCCGATTTTAATTTTTCGGATTTCAGTTTCAAGTGCTTTTTCAATCCCGGGTTCTTCGGGTGAAACTTTTAAAATAACAAAAGTATCTGCTGGCATAAGCTTATTCCTGTTTTAGGGTCCCTTAAAGCCACAGTCTGAACAAGTGTATGGTGTGCTTTTGTTTTCGCAGTCCATACAGCGTAAAATTCGTGTTTTAAGACAAGCAGGGCACTTAAATTCAATGTAGTCTCGGATTATTTCTCGATTGCATGTTTGACACTTTTTAATTACCATTAAAAACCACCTAAATATCTTCTTTAAAAAAAGAATTGAATAACTATTAATTAATGAGAATGATTTAAAAAGATAAGTTAAATCAGTCTCTTTGGGCCAGTGGCGCAACCTGGACAGCGCGTTCGGCTTCGGAACGATTTTCATTTTATGTGAAATCGTGTGCAGTTACCGAAAGGTTGTGGGTTCGAATCCTGCCTGGCCCGCTCCCCTTTTCTTTTTTCTAAAAAGAAAAGTGTAAGTTGTTTTCAAATTCCCAAGAATTTGAAAAATTATCAAAATTTGTAGATTTTGATAATTCCCAAAAGAAAAAACCGCAAATTAGTAGTCTAAAAATTCTTCCTTTCCTTTCAAGAATTGAGTGAAGTATTTTTTGAATTCAGAATTTTTCTTGCATAAAGCCAATATCTTTTTTTCGTTCAATAATTCGGACTTCTTTAATGCTTTTTTCAAAGGTTGTTTTTCAATATTATTTTTACATGCATGGACAATTAATTTTTCTACTTGATAAAATTTTCGTAATTTTTCAATCACCCAGCGTCCTTCTTCAATTCTGGGGCCTGCCAAGCTTTTTTTATGTGCTTTTAAAAACTTTTCAGAATTTTCTTTGTCCGTAACTTCTGGTCCGAAATGATTTTTTACTTGATCAATGGTTTTGCTATGCATGTCTATGATAATGGCCATGCATTGTTTTTCATCGCTCCAGTCGTCTAATCTATCTACGTTAAATCCATTTAGTTCTAGCTGAATTTTTAATTTTTTAGAAAATCTTCTTAACTGTCCATGAACAATGTCACTCACCATGTCTGAAGTGTACGGCATGGTTAAAACAATTAAGTTTTTCTCCGCAGAGTATTTTTTGATTTTATTTAATGGCCACGAATGTTTTTTATTTTCAAAAAAGAAATCCAAAGAAGGTTTTTTCAAATAGGCTCTAGCGGCGGCAATAAATCGTGCAAATTGATTGTAGGATAACGCACTGGCTACATTTCTATTTTTGTCGGTTGGGTCAACTACAATTAAGTGGTGCTGAAATTTTTTTCTAGTATCTGTTTCGGTTTCATATTGTTTTTCTAAATCAATGATTGTTTCTTTTTTCCAGATGCTGACTGCTTTTAAACATTTTTCAAAACTTCCGTATTGGACAATTAATAATTCGACCACATAACCCGGCATGCTGGATACTTTAATTTTAGCTCCATAACAATTAATTCCTTTTAAGAATGATTTCAGCAAGCGTACTTGGTCTTTCATTTCTTCGGTTAATTTTTTTTCCAGCCAAGCTTGATGAAACGGTGATCTGTCCACAGCACTTTGGAGTTGGTCGGCTTTTTCTACTTTGTAACTGGGCACAATTTCAATTTCATATCCTTGAATATTTCCTCGAATATAGGGGTGTTCTGCAAATTGTTGTTTCCAAGTATGGTTTTTGAAGACTGCTTTTCCTAATTTGAGTCCTTCTTTTTCAAATTCCACACGAGTTAATTCTTTAGGGTATTGGACAAAAATATCTATGTCTCGATCTTTGCGGACATGCGTATTTCGAGCTAGACTTCCGCACAATAAAACATTTACATGAGGCCCTTTCATTTTCTTGATTTCAGCCATTACTTTGCTGGCGATTTCCAGTTCTTGCTGGAGTTCATTCGGCGAAGGCTTGATTTTGCTGATTACTTTTTTTTCCAAGGCATTCATGTATAAATTCAATGTGTTGAATAAATAAAAGAGTATCTTTGTTTCCAATTGAATGTCTTATTTAACACTCAATACTCCGGAACATGCAAAAAGATATTTTTGTTTCCAATGGGTGTCTTATTTAACACTCAACACCTTGACTTAATCTTAAATAGGAGTTAATGAATAGTGTTACCTAGGAAGAGCGTGTGTATATGGGTTCGATTACAAAGTCTAATAAACTTTCAAAAAATGTATTGGATGCGTATGACTTTATTGAAATTTTAGAAAGTTTTCCATTTAATGAATATCATTTTAACGGTTATTCTTTAAGTGCTGAAGATCAAAAAATCACAGATGGTTTGTCTGCTTTTTTTTCTAGAAAACTTTCTTTGGAAAAATTGCGTTCGATTTTAACGTTTTCTAAAAAAGAAGAATTTTTGCAGGAATTTAGCGTGATTGTGCAGTCCGTAGAAGCCGACCAATTATTGGACTTACTGCCTTTGCCGGAGAAAGTGGCTGCTTTAGAAAAATCACTGCAGGAAATTTTTTCTAAATATTTTGCCCAAAAATCCAATGCTCTTGTTTTAGCTCAAATGGTAGTAGACAATTCTGTTGGTTTTGGAGAACTAGCTCCTTTGCTGCGGGATGAACATTTAGAAGAAGTCATGGTAAACTCAGCCCAAAAACCAGTGTTTGTTTTTCATAAAAAATTCGGAATGTGTAAAACCAATATTGTAGCAACCCATGAACAAAATTTGCGTTCTTTAATTATTCGAATTGCCAAGCATAGCGGAAAAGCATTTGATGAAATTAATCCTTTATTGGATGCCCGCTTACCGGATGGCAGTCGTGTGAATGCTACTTTGTCCACCATAACTCCTTCAGGCACTAGTTTGACTGTGCGAAAGTTTACTAAAATTCCTTTATCGATTGTGGATTTTTTAGAAAAAAAAACAATCAGTTACGACTTGGCAAGCTTTTTGTGGTTAATGGTAGAAGGCATGACAATTGAGCCTATGAATATTATTGTAACTGGAGGAACAGGCTCGGGCAAAACAACTTTATTGAATGTACTAAGTACTTTTATTCGTCACTCAGATAGAATTGTTTCGATTGAAGATACTTTAGAGTTAGATTTGGGAACCCGGGAAAATTGGATTCAAATGGAAGCTAAGCCTAGCATTCATGGAAGTGTTCCTGTGACTATGGATGATTTATTAAAAAATTCTTTGCGTATGCGCCCAGATCGTTTGGTGGTTGGAGAAGTCAGAGGCGAAGAAGCGCAAACTATGTTTGCAGCCATGGATACAGGTCACAAAGGAATTTTGGGAACCTTGCATTCAAATTCTGCCCGTGAAATGTTGGTTCGATTGAAAAGCAAACCTATGTCTGTTCCGAATAGTATGCTGCCTTTGCTGGATTTAACTGTAGTCATGTTTAAAATGTATGATCGAGAAATTGGTGTTCTGCGAAGAATCAAAGAAGTTTCTGAAGTTTCCCGAATGGAAGACAAAGTTTTGCTGAGCACTGTATTTGAATGGGATAAAGGAAAAGACGATACCGGAAAAACCGATGTTCCCAGTCACTTGTTTGATTATTTAGCTGAAAAATCCAATATGACGAAAACTCAATTGCGTGCCGAACAATTGGTTCGTCAAAGAATTCTTCAATGGCTGGTGGAAAACAAAATTAAAGACAGCAGGCAAGTAGAAGAAGTCATTCAAGAATATTATATTCATCCAACCAATATTTTGGAAAAAATATCTAAAGATTTGTAGGATTTTTATTTCAAACTTTTTTTTATTTCTTTTTCCAGTCTTTCAACCGCGGTGGCGGTTGGTAGCACGTGGTGCTTTCGCTTTGCTACAGCACCACTTTCTTTATTTTAATGTTTTTTTTATTTCTTTTTCCAGTCTTTCCAGTTGCCTCAAATTTTTTTCTAATTTTTGATTGGCAATCTCAACTACGTGTTTCAAATATTTTTGTTCAATCAAAATAGTATTTTTTTCTTTGACTGGCAGTGAAATGGTTTGCGTGCCTTGGAATTCAGTTAAAAATTTTCCTTCTTTTGCAACCATAATGCCACCTCTTTTGATTCCGGCTTTTTTCATGGATTGAATAATTTTTTCTGCATTTTCCAACGAGTCTGTTCCTAAGTGTAAAATAAAGGAATCCATTTTGAACCAAACTGTTCCTTGAGTTTTTTCATTTAAGGATTTCCATATTTCTTCAAATTGTACAAATTCATGTTTTTTGAAATGAAATAAGCTTTCGCGTTTGTCTTTTTCGTTTCCTTGCATGTCCAATAAAATAATTCTTCCAGAACAACTGGAAGTAGTGTAGTAGTTGTTTGTTTTAGAAATGTATTCACATAAAGAAATAATCGGGGTGTCCATGCGTCCAATGTTTAAAGCATGCTGAAAACTTTCCGTATGCCTTGATTTAATCATGCCAAATCGTGTTTCTGCCGTGCTTTTATGGGGTTTCATGTATACGAATCCTTTTAATAGTTTATTCTAAGAATAGTACTAGGGGTTTATTTGTTTAAATATTGGGTATTATTTTTATTTTGCTTAATTTTAGCCGCAAGTACTTTAGCTACTGTTGAAATGGTTGAACCCAAGCCCAGCAATGTTTTAGCCAATACTACAATTACTTTGGGGTCAGCTCAGCCTGGAGAATCTGTTAAATTGGTTTTAACCCGCGGTTTAGGCAGAAACAAATGGCAAGATGTACGCATTGATGCACTGTCTTTGCCTTCAGGTTGGACGTACGAAAAACAAATTCAAGATCAATCGTTTATTGTTTGGATTAAAGTTCCAAGTACAGCTAACTTGGATTCATATAATTTGAAAGTAATTGTTTCTTCTGAACTTTTAACTGAATCTTTTAATGCGTTGCTTTTAGTTAAAGACGATTTATTGACTGTGTCCATGACCGACTTATTGCAATCTACTCAAGTTGGAGAATCTGGAACATTCAAAGTTTCCTTCCAAAACAATAGTATTGCTGCGCATAATTTAAAAATTTCCAGTGATTTACCCAGCCAATGGTTTGCTGAACAAACCTTAGAAATTTTACCCGGAGAATTTAAACAAATTGAATTATCGGTAACCACCCGAAGTTATGGAACTCGAGATTTTTCATTCACTCTTGAATCTACTTTGAATAATTCAAAAAAAGTATTTCCTGCAACTTTAACTATCCATCCAACTTTGAAAAGCAAATTTTCTGCAGTATTTTACGGCTTTCCTTTTCTGTCTTTGAGTTTGCTGCCGTATTATTTGATCGATGGCTTTTTGTCTTTGGTTCAGTAAAATAATTTAATTAATTAGCCCAATTTTTTTCCAACACCAAACCGCGGGGCCATGCCCCTCAGTTTTAGGTTAATCCTGATCCCTGATTGCAGTTCTGTTGAACTGCAGTACTTTGAAATTTGTTTTTTTAGTCTAATTTTTTTCCAACATATATTCCGTCTTTTTGATAACCTAACTTGTAATAATATTCTCTTGCACCTACACCTGCAATGACTAAAAGTTTTTTGCAGTCCAATTCTTCGCTGGCAATCTTTTCAGCTGTCTCTAGCAATTTTTTCCCCCATCCTTTGTGCTGCATGACTTGCTTTCCTAATAATTGAGTATCCAAAGGAACTGTGGTTCCAAATACATGGAGTTCTCGAATGCCTGCTGTTTTTGGAGTAATTTCCGGCCGGAATGGTTGTGACGGCAATCGCAAGCGTATGAATCCAAACAATAAATTGTTTTGTGTGTTTTCTAAAGAAATGAAATATTCTAGTCCTTGGCTGGAGTCATATTTTTCAATTATAATTTCTGCATTCTCTAATCCTGATTCAATTCCTTGCTTGTAAGAAGAAATTCCTGCTTCTCTACAGCGAATGCATTGGCAAACAATTTTTTTGTTTTTCAATTCTTCTTCCACCAATTGTCTTAAATTGTTTTTATTAATTCCAGTGGACGCGAGTTTAACTGGAATGTCTCTTTGCACCCGATGAACTCTGCAGTATTTTTGAATATATTTTTTTCCTTCAGCAATAATTTCTGCAGCTGCTTCTGTTTCTAAAGGTGTGAATTCTCCGCGTTCCCATAATTTCTGTAAAGGAGTTCCAGGCATGACCATGCAAGGGTAAATTTTCAATCCATCCGGCCGATAATTTGGATTGGCAAATAATTCTTGAAACATTTCAATATCTTGTGTTCGATTGCTTAATGGCTGGCCAGGCATAATGTGAAAAACAGTTTTCAAAAAACTATCCTTGGATAATTGCACAGCTTCCATGGTGTCTTGGATTGTATGGCCACGGTTGGTGTATTTTAATATTTTATCTTGCAGGCTTTGAACTCCAATTTCGACTCGCGTACAACCCAATTTTAGCATTTGATCTAAGTGTACTTGTTTGCACCAGTCTGGTTTGGTTTCAATGCATAAAGTAACACAACGAATCTTCGCATGTTCATTTCGTTGATGTTCGTGTTCTAGATTTAAAATTCCTTTTTCGCTTAATAGTTTGTTTTTAATTTCTGTTCTAACTTTGGGATCGTGTTCATTTAAAGGCAAATTAAAATATTCTGAAAATTTTTCGAAGTCAATTTCTTGGGTTTCTGAATTGTAAAATTTTTCTCCAAAATCATTCATGGCTTTAAACGAACCCGTAATAAATTCTTCTTGATATCCTTTCGGGAAACTGGGGAATGTTCCGCCCATGACAATGAGTTCTACTTTGTCGGCTGTATGGCCTGTGGATACGTATTGCGTTAATCGATTAATGGTTTGAAGATAGGCATCATAGTCATTCAAGATTGCGCGCATGCTAGCAGGTTCGTTTCCAGTATAACTTTTAGGAATGTCTCCAAAAAAACTATTTAAGCCACCTGGACAATAAATACAAGTTCCATGTTGGCAATTGATAGGCTTGGTCATAATGGCAACTGGCGTAACTCCGCTGAGAGTTCGCACTGGCTTAATGCCCAATATTTTGCTGAGTTGTTTAAAGTTTTTTCCAGTATATGCTAAAATATCAGGGTCTGAAGGCATTTCTGTTAAGTTTAATTCATGGCATAAATCCATTTTGAGTCTGTTAAGTTGTCGTTTGTTTTGAATTTGCCCAGAACCAATAGCTTCGACAATTGTCTGTGCAATTCTTCGTATTTTGTCTTGTTTCTCAACCGCGGTCTCGGTTGGTAGCACGTGGTGCTTAACAGCACCACTGTCTTTGTTTTGTTTCTGCATATATAATATAATAATATAGGGAACATTTTATTTGTAGTATGACCAAAAATCTAGTGGCTGTGGTTGGTGCTGGAAAAGGCACTTGGGGGCATTTAGCTCGATTAATTGATTCTGAATCTTTTGGAACAATTTTGCTGGTTAGCAATGATTTTGGAAAAGAAAACTTTAAGCCAGCCAAGCCAGTGGACTGGTTGTTGTTGAATTCTCGTTCTGGTTTTGAAGTTTTAAAAAATGCCATTAAAGAAAAATTGCCGGAAGGCGAATTAACTGTTTCTATTATTTCTGGCACAGGCAAAGAACACATGGCTTTATTGACTGCCATCAAAGAAGCTAAAGTCAAATTTGAATATGTGATCTTAACTGGCGACGGGACTAAATATTATTAATTTTTTGAATTCTTTTTTAAAAGTAGATTGCTGTTAGTTTATTCTTTGGTTAAAGAAATTCCTTCAATAATTACATTGCCGGTTCCATCTTTGACTTTAACTTTGGGATGGTTTTCTTCTATTTCAAACACGATTTTGTGTTGGGGCTGAACCAATGTTCTGTAGGCATTGTGATTGAATAAGCCTAAACACATAGTTTCTTTGCCTTTAACTTTGCATTTTCCTTCTTTGACTACATAGGTTTCAATTTTTCCTTTTCCTAAGCCTAAATTGAGAACACTATCTCCTTTTTCTGGTTTAACACTATACGTTCCTTCGGTTTGTTCTTCAGTAGTCATGTCAAATTCTTTCCAAAAACTAGTCCCGTGTCTGGAAAAACTTCCATTGTTTTTGAATTCAAAGTCTCGTTTATGATTTGGGCCTTGTTCAATCCATTTTCCAATAAATTCTGTGTTCGCCATGTTTTTCCTTAATTTATTATTAGTTTAGTTTGTATTTAAAAAGCTAATTCTATGATCGCTCGTATGTTCTTTTTTCAATGGTTTGCTGAATGGGTGAATTTTCTTTTCGTTCTTCGAATGCAATTTGAATTAATTTTTCTCCAGCCGGTGTTGGATACTTTCCAGTCAAACAAGCAGTGCATAAGCTATTCTTGGGTTTTCCAATGGCTTCCACTAAATGATCTAAAGTTTGATATTGTAAAGAATCTGCTCCAATATAGTTTCGAATGCGTTCCATAATTTCTTCGGATAATTCTTTTCCTGAAAATTCCTGTAATTCTTTTTTAGTCATAACATTGTTGGCAGTCAATTCATTCATGGTGCTCATATCAATTCCATAAAAGCACGGAAATAATATAGGAGGGCAAACTACGCGCATATGCACTTCTAATGCTTTTCCTTCTGTGCGAATATAATTCACTAAAGTTTTAGCTGTAGTACCTCGAACAATACTGTCTTCGACCAAGATTACTTTTTTTCCACGCAATACTGCTTTATTTAATGTAAATTTGGCTTTGACTTTTTCCATGCGTTTGTGTCCTTCAATAAACGTTCGGCCAATATATCGATTGCGAATTAATCCTTCTTGGCTGGGTAAACCCATCTGCAAAGCATACGCGTCTGCAGCTGGCTTGGCTGTATCTGGTACAGGAACTACAATTGTATTTCCGTCAAATTTTGTTTTTTCATTTTTAGCTAACAATTCACCTAATTTATAACGTGCATTGTAGACACTGGCTCCATCAAATTCACTGACTACGTTTGCAAAATAAACCCATTCAAACATGCAGTGCTTGAATTCTTTTTTGGGAGCAAATCGTTTTACTGTAATTGAACCATTTTCGATTTGAGCTAAATGTCCGGGTTCTAAAACTTTAATATCCTCTACATCCATGTTCGTTAATGCTGCAGTTTCACTGGCTGCAAAAACTACATCGTCTTTTTTTCCATACACTAAAGGCCGAAATCCAAATGGATCTCGAAATAAAGCAAGTCTTCCATCAGCGTCTACATAGGCTGAACTATAAGCACCGTCCCAGTCTTTGGATGCATTGCCTACAACTTCGCTTAAATCTTTTTTAATATCTCCAGCCATTTCGCGTGCAATAAAATGCATCATGACTTCAGTGTCTGTATCTGTAAACAAATGATAACCGTTTGAATTCAAATCTTTTTTTAATTCTGAAAAATTAGAAATCTGTCCATTGAATGCATAACTAAACCATTTCCATTTTCTTCCATGCATTCGTTCTATGGGCATGGCACTGCAAGTATCATTGGTTCCACAGGTTGCATAGCGTACACTTCCAATTCCTTTAATGCCGGAATATTTTTGCATAATGCTTAAATGTTTTCCTTGATGGTGTGCACGAAAAGCAGTCGGCACAGTTCCTAAATCTTTAAAAGTATTCAATAATTCTTGTCGCTTTGGATTATAGGTTGTCAATCCAGCACTTAATTGTCCTCTATTTTGTTGTTGTAAAAGCAGGTTATAAATGTAAAAAGCAGCTCCGCCTACAGGATGTTTGTCTAATGAACTTTCCAGACTGACTGCAGCAATTCCGCAATTTTCGTTTAATTCTTCAGCAGTCATACTGACTTATTTTCTAAACTGTTTATTAATTCGTCTATGCTATTCAACCCGATATCTTAGAATGGCAACCATTCCACCTAAGCCTAATAATTTTTTGCCGGGTTCGTTTTCTGTATTAAAAATATGGACTTTTCCGTTTCGTTTCTCGCATTGATTCATAATTTCTTCAATTTCGGTTTTGTTTTCAATCAATGTTTTATCTGCAATTAACAAAAAATCAATAGCCCCCAAATTCAAAGCAGTCTTTACTTCTTGTAAACCATACGTAACCAAGCCAGTCTGGTTGCCCAATTCTTTTAAAGTTCGATCCATCAGCTGAGTTTCCACTGCTTGCTCTGTTTCTTTCAAAATAGACTGCATGCTTTTACTTTGCATGAGTTCTTCCAAACCAGTAACTCCTAAAGAAGAAATTCCTTCTCTATAAATTTTTCCAACAAAACTTTTTTCCAAGAGTTTGTGCAAGTCTTCTTTTTCAAATCCTGGTCCTGAAATAATTAAAATTTTAGGATTCATTGTTTTGATTTTGGTTTCAATTTCTGAAAAATATTTTTTTTGCCATTCTTCTTCTGCAAAATGTTTTCCTGTTTTTCCAGATTTAATGGTCAGCTTGTGTTCTGTTTTGAATTCTTTGATTTCATAAAATTCTGCTTGCTCGTCATCTATCAATATTGCTAGTTTGCTTTCTTTGTGGACTGCTTCGACTGCTTTTTTTAATCGTTCTATTTGATAGTTTTTGATTTCTTTTTTTTGCAAAGTCAATGCTTGTCCTAATTCAATTTCTAATGAATGATGGCTTTGTTTGGGCGCTAAATCTTCGGGTTTTCCTGCCAAGACAATTCCTTGAATTCGTAACAAATTTGAATGTTTGTCAAAGTCTGCTTTTTCAATTTGGAGTTCTAAATACAATTTTACTCTTCGGTCTTCTTGTCCTTCGTTTCCTTTAATTTTTCGAGTGGTACTTCCTTGAGCAATATCTCCTTTTTCAATAATTTGCATTAAATGCCATAAATCATCCAATACTTCTGGAACCAGAATAATGACTTTTTCGTACTTGTTAATTTTAACAATTTTCAT
>JAUSKK010000014.1 GCA_030649345.1 Candidatus Iainarchaeum sp.
GTTTGTCCAAAGAATAAATTTCCTTAATTTGGTATTTTTTCATTAAGATGTATGTTATGGCATCGGTTAGATCGATTGAATATTTTTCAGCCAGTTTTATTCCTTCAATGCATTGACTGGAAGTAATTTTTGCTATTTGAATATTAGGTAAACTATGAAGGCCTACTACAATTTCTTTTATGCGAGTTAACGTAAATCGGTTTCTTTGTAATGCATAAAATATTTCAGAAATATTAAATACGGAAAGAAGAATTTTGTGTTTTTTAGTTTTTATTGCCTGTAGGATTTCTTCGCAGTTTTTGTGACTAGGTTCATTTTCTAAAATCCATCCAATGACAATACTGGTGTCTAAAAATATTTCGTTTCCCATTTCAACCAACTTTTTTGACCTTGTTTAGGTCAACTCTTAGCAATATTGTGTTTTTATGTGTTAAATTCTTAAACCGTATTTTTTCAACATGCCCATGGCAGTTACATTTTTGTCTTTAATTATTCCGGAATATTTTTCAACAAATGAGGTTTGGTTATGCATTTTTTGTTTGCTTGTATGTGTTTTCATATTTAATAAATATTGTGTACTCTTATTAATAATATTGCTGGGGTGTCTGAGTGGTTTAAGGAGCCAGTCTCGAATAACCCTTTTGCGCTTGCAAAAGCGTCTTCGCAAAACAATGTTTTGTGAAGTCCGCAAAATCGAAGATTTTGCTTGGTAACGGAAAAGTTCAAGAGAACTGGTAACTGCGCAAGCGGTACGCGAGTTCGAATCTCGTCCCCAGCGATTATTTATTTTGTTAATTTCAGTATGCTTTAAGAATTCTTTTGAGCAATAATCATTTATGGCTCTTTCGATTAAAAATCTTTCAATTAATATTGGCGACCGAGAAATATTGGTAGACGAAAGCGTCGGCATTGCGGATGGTTCTAAAGTAGGAGTTATTGGCAGAAATGGAGTTGGAAAAACAACTTTTTTGAAAGCAATTTTAGGCCAAGTGGATTACTTAGGGCAGATTAAATTCAATGGCAAAGCTGCTTATTTTTCTCAATACGTTGAATTAGACTTGAATAAAACAGTTGGACAAATTCTAGGAGAAACTGCTACCATTCATCACCAAAATGAGTTTGAAGAAAAAATGCAAGAAATTGAAGGCCTTCTTTCCCAACCCGGTGTTTATGAAAATCAAGAAAAATCCAGCAAACTAATGGAGCGTTATTTGGAATTGCAAGCTGAACTTACCAAGTATCAAACCCAGCATCCTACTGGCAAGATTAAATCTGTTTTAAGAACTTTGGAAGTTAAAGAATCTTGGCTGGGTCAAACCATTGGTTCTTTGTCAACTGGACAGAGAGCAATTATTGCTTTGGCTCAAATTTTATCTTCCGACGCAGATTTTTTGTTGTTGGACGAGCCTACCAATCATTTAGATTTTAAACGTTTGGATATTTTGGAAAAATATTTGCGTTCCTTTAAAGGAACTGTACTTATGGTTACCCATGACCGATATTTTTTGGATCAAGTATGTGACAGTATTCTGAAAATAGAAAATGGAAAATGGATTAAGTATATGGGTAATTATTCAGCGTACATAAAAACAAGAGAAGCAACATTTAAGGCTCAGCAGACAGCGTACGAACTGGAAGTCAAATACATTGCGGACGAAAAAGACAAAATTGCCCGCATTGGCAAACATCCATTGAAAGTTCAGCAAGGAAAATACCGTGAACATTTTTTGAAAATGCGTGAAGTTGTTGAAAAACCTGATTTGGATAAATTAGAATTTGAAACCTTTCTCGAGGCATCATCGTTTAATTCCAGTGTGGTTTTAGAACTGGCTGACTTGACTGTTGGATATGATAAACCATTAATTTCTCATATCAATTGTAAAGTAGGCATGGGTGAACGAATTATTTTTATTGGAGAGAACGGAATTGGAAAAAGTACTTTATTCAAAACCCTTGAAGGACGCCTTGCGCCTATTTCCGGCAAAGTGATTCTTAATTCTCAAACAAAATTGGGCTATGTGGATCAAGAACTTAAAGATTTGACTGTGGATGGTACCTTGTACGATGAAATATTTGCTTTGCTTAAAGACGAATATAAAACACGCCAGCAATTATCTTTAGGCGGATTTATTGAAGATGCTGATGTATTCAAACCCATTTCTAAATTATCTATGGGTGAACGCTCTAGATTGAATTTGATTAAAATATTTATTCACAAACCCAATTTGCTTTTGTTAGATGAACCCACCAATCATTTAGATTTAGATGCTTGTGAAATTATTGAAAAAGCATTCTTAAGTTATGAAGGTGCAATCCTGGCTGTATCGCATGACAAATATTTTATTGAAAAAATTGCTCAACGAATTCTAAAAGTAAACAATGGAGCCATTAAAGAAATTGCATTGGATTAACAGGCCAGTTAAGGCTTTGTGTATTGGATGACTTTGAGTAATTCTTTTTAAAAAATATGCGATTGCGTTTTCAGAGCGTTAGCTATTAAAATTAGGTTTCTGACAATTTTTTAGTTTTGTTGTTTCCAAAACTGTGTACTGTTTTTTTTCCAAATCATATTTGTCCTTGAATTATTTTTCTACTACAATATTTTCATAATGTTGGATAATGACTGATTTTCCAGGTTCTTGTATTTTTTCTTTTTCTTCGGCCTGCAATGCCAATACAGTCAAGACTAAAATAAACAATATCTCATAAGGGATGGAGCCATTCAATGCACTGTATACACTAATGGTTGCCGCTAGCCCGCCGATTAACTGAAGAACTTGCTTCATTCAAACCCACCTCCAGCTTGGCTTTCTTTTTAGAAAGCTTTTGCAATTTTATTGCAAAATATTATTCCTTTGAGCGTGCACAATTCGAGTACTTTGTACACTATTCTGCCAAGGCTGCTGTGATTGGATTTTGGTTTTCATTTAATCTAACCTATTTCCCGTCAAACTAGTATATAATTGTTCCTAAAATCCGTCACTTTGACGGTCTAAGGATTGAGTATTTTGTATTTTCCGCCATTAATTTTTACAATCAGTTCAGCTGTTTCTTGCGCAATTTTAATTAACTTTTCGCGAGAAATTTCTTTGTTTCCTTGAATATTCAATACAATATGTTCCGTGTCTTTAGTAACTTTGACATAGTCTGCTTGTTTGGACACAATTCTTGTTACAACTCTATTTTCATCATCGCAGTAAACAAATTCTTTTAGAAATATTTTTTCTGGTTGAATGGAACCAATGGTCACAAAATATTCAGAACCATTGGCAATCTTTAAATGCAAATTTCCTTTAATTCCATTTCGATCATAGGCGCCCATGACAATTCCGTGTTCAATACTTTTCAAATTATAACAATCTGTGACTGAATCTATGGTTGGGATTCGTTGATTTTTCGAAATTATTTCCAATAAATTGTGTGGTGCTGGTTTTCCGGTTTGCTTATCTTTTACTTTCATAAATTCTAAATATTCTTTCATATGCTTTGCATTTTCTAAAGTTTTCCATTTTCCTTTTTTCATTAACTCTTTTTTCATTCGCTCCAATTCCATGCTTCTTGTCTGAACTTTCAATCCAGTAATTTCAATAATGACTCCAATATCTTCTTTCGGAATTCCTTTTTCTGCACTAAACTCAATCGGTGGCAATTCTGGTTTAATGTATTCCATTTTTTCAAATAAAATTTTGCCTTTAGTTAATTGTTCAAATTTAGGTTTTTCTTTTTCGAGTTCTGTGAATAATTCTACTGTACAACCTAATTGTACTGCGATATTTTCAGCTGTTTGAGGCATAAATGGCCATAAATAGCTAGTCAATGTTTTCAATCCATAAACTAAATTTCCTAATATTTCCATTTGTTCTTTTTTTTCTTTTTTCCAAGGTTCTGAGTCACTAATGTATTTGTTGAGTTCTTTAACATACCCTAAAACTGAACCCAATGCCATATGCAATTCTAGTTTATTCATGTGCTCGTGTGCTTGTTTTAAGTGTGTATTTTTTGAACTAAATTGCTGGTTGATTTTGGTTGTTTCAATTTTTCCTTGAAAATATTTTTCAGCCATGCTTAAAGTTCTATACACTAAATTGCCCAATTCATTTCCGAGTTCTTGGTTATGTCGTTCGATCAATAATTCTTCAGAAAAATAGCCGTCTTGTCCAAATGGAATTTCCCGAATCAAATAATATCGAATGGAATCAATAGGGTATTTTTCAGTTAATTGAATAGGGTCTATAACATTGCCTTTGCTTTTGCTCATTTTTTCTCCGCTGGCAGTATTGATAAATCCGTGAACAAATACTGTTTTGGGTAATTCCAACTCCATGGCTAATAACATGCTGTACCAGATCACTGTATGGTGCCAAGCAATATCTGTTCCAATTAAGTGAATGTCAGCTGGCCAAAATTTTTCAAATTGTTTTTTGTTTTCTATAAACCCAATTCCAGACAAATAGTTGATCAATGCATCAAACCAGACGTATTGCGTGTGTTTTGAATTAATGGGTAACGGAATTCCCCAAGTAAAGGTTGTTCTGGAAACACTTAAATCTTTTAAGCCTCCTTTCATTCGATTGATTACTTCGTCTGCTTTCCCATCCGGTAAAATAGTGTCCTTTTTGGCTAAATATTCTCTGACTTGTTTTTCGTATTTGCTCATTTTGAAAAAATAACTTTCTTCACTGAGTTGTTCGCATTTTTTTCCATGCATTTTACATAAACCGTTTTTCAAATCTTTTTCTAGATAAAAAGTTTCACAATCTGTGCAATACAATCCAGTGTATTGATCCAAATAGATGTCTCCTTTTTTGTACACTTTTTCAAACAATTCACTAACTGTTTGTTCATGGTCTTGGTCGGTAGTTCGAATAAATCTTGAATAATTAATATTCCATTTTTGGCATAATTCTTTAAAGAATAAAACTTGCTGGTCTACAAACTCTTTGGGTTTTAAATTTGCTTTTTCTGCAGTTCTTTGAATTTTTAATCCATGTTCGTCTGTTCCAGTTAAAAAAAAGACTTCATATCCTTCCATTTTTTTCCAGCGTGCAATTACATCGGCGCATAATTTTTCATACGCATGACCCAAATGCGGTTTAGAATTGGGGTAGTCTATAGCCGTACTAATGTAGAATTTTTTATTTTCAACCATATAGATTCCTATATTAGAAAAGGTAAACAATCTCTTAAATACTAGTGTCCAACAGAACAGTTACTTTTTTCCAAACGATTTTGAAAGCTTATCTACCATTTGTTTGGTTGTTGGAAGATTTCGCAATGCTAAAGTTTCTATATTCAAAGACACTGGAATTGAAAGCTTATTTTGTTCTCGAAAGTGTAAAATTTCATTTAGAACTTGGTTGGCGTGTTCAACTGATTTTAGGCCAATTTGTTCTGGTTCTTTTGTTAATTTTTGTTCAGTTTCTGCTGACAATTGGGCGCCCAGCCATTTCACAAAATGTACATCTTCTAAAGTAGTTACTGGTGCAAAAGTCAAAAATACGGTTGCAGGTTTCAAGTTTTTTTCAGTGCATGTTTTTTCATATTCTTGGAGTACTGAATTAATTTTATTAGATTCAAACAAAATTTGGGTAGTAAAAAATTTGCATCCGCTTTCTGTTTTGGCTATCATTCGTTCTACTTCATGGGTTCGTTCAGGTATAGCGATATTTCCGACTTGCAAGGCACTGTATTGTTGTGCAATTTTATTGGCCTCCAGTACAGATATTCCTGAATATTTTGTAGTGTTATTGTTTCCTCCTACAAAAATTGTGTTTTCAATATTGTATGCCAGCAAAGTATCCTTAAGCCATGTTTCAAAATCTTGAGCTGAAGAAGAATGAACTACAACCTTGTTGACCGCCAAAGGCTTTTGAACAGTTGCTCTGAGTAAAATTCCAAAATCTCGTGTATCCATATTTCGATACAATGGTTTTCCTTCATGATTTTCTTCAATAATTTCTGGAATATTAATCCAATCCACACACGGCAATGCGTGCAAGGTTGTCGCAATTTTTTCTACTGTTTGTGAAATTGCTTTCATGGATGCTTGCTGTGCTGGTGAGGGAACTTCCAGCATTATTTTATTTCCCAGCATTTATTTTAACTCCATTCAGCTCGAGCTAATTCGGTTCCTTTGACCATATTGCATAATTTTGCAAAAGCAATATCCCATCTTCGAGTTCTTAATCCACAATCTGGGTTGACTTGTATTTTTTCAGGGGAACCCAACAATTTTTCTGCATACAGTAAACGATCGCGAATTACTTCCGGGGTTTCAATGGCATCCGAGTGAATATCAATTACACCCAATCCAATGCTTACATCCATTTTGTATTCTTTGAATAATTCCAATGCCCGATAGGTTTCTGGGCTGACATCGTTGGGTTTAAAGTGAACCGGTGAAGCATGATTGGTGAATTCAATTAAGTAAGAATCTGCACTGCATTCAGTTAATGCAGGAAACAAAGAAGAATAATTGCTGTAACATAAATGAACTGCTTTTTCAATATTGGAAGAAATTCCTTGAAAGGATTGATTGACGGATTCAACAAATAAGTCTGCTTCGTGTTCATTGGTGGCTGCTGCAGGTTCATCAATTTGAATTACAGTAGCTCCTTGGTGTGCTAAATTTTGAACAATTGGCCGAAGTACATATTCTGAAAAATCCAAAACAGCATCTCTTCTTCCTTTTTGCAAGGCAATCAATGCAGGTTCTTTTTTGTGTTCATATTGTTGTCTGTGGTATTCAATGTATGACCAATCGGTCATGGTATATGCTCCAGTTAAGCAGGGTTTTACAATTTTGGAAGAATGTTTTTTTACAAAATTAAATTCTTTTGCAAAAAAATCAATAGCGCTTTGCTGGATGGCTAAAGGGCTGGCAACAATTCCTTTGGTAAAATAATTGGCATCAAATGAATTTAGAGTTCCTGCAGTTTCAATTCCTTGAGTTTGTTTGGCTAAAAAATCATACATTTCTGTTCTAGGTTGTTCTCCGTTAAATACTCTATCCAATCCAGCTGTCTCAAACATTCGAATTACATAAATGGACGCAATTTCAATAATCTGCTGCTTTTCTTCAATCGTTCTTTCAGATCCGTGTTTTTGAAGCAAACCAGTTTTTTCTGCGTTGGCTAACTTAAATCGTTCTTCTACATTCAAGCGTTCACCCCAAGCAATGGCTTCATGGATCCAGTTTTCATTTACGGGTGCATCTAATTTTTGTCTCCAAATAGGGCGTTGAATGCTTCCAATTTCTTGAGTTAAAAAAATAGACTTCATTTGATTTTCACGTTCCAAGTATTTAATAATTTTAATTTTTCTAAAGCAATATCTAAAGGTACGTCCCATAGTCTGTCGTTGGGTCCCAGGTAATAGTTTCCGGAAAAAGTTGAATTTTTCAAAAACAAGTTTAATTGTTTTTGCACTAAATTTTTGTTTTCAATTCCAGCTCTGCTTCCATCCAATATCCCGAATAAAATATCTTTGGATGTCGAAACATCTCCTGGCTGAGTATACAAAGCATCAATTCCAACAAAATTAATTTTCGTTTCTTCAATTTCTTTCAATATTTTGCCTGCATTGGCTTTTGCAAAATGAACTCCTGTAGTGAATTCGCTTGAATCAAACTTTTTCAAAGGCTCTTGGATCAAATTGTAGTCTATTTCTTTCTGCTGGGATAAACTATATCCAATATAAGGCTCCAAAAATAAAACGGCAGAATACCCGCTTTTTTTTAAATTCGAAATATTTTTTGAAACTCCTTGAATGTAATCACACGCTAATTGTGTAATATCTGAATAATGGGTATTTTCTACTAATTTTGAAAAAGAATACGGGCCCAATAAAAATACAATTCCATTTTCTTTTAATTTGGGCAAATTTTCGTTTAATTCAAAACCAGTTGCGCTTATTTTTTCATTGACTGTAGGTTTCCGATAAAATGTATTGGTTCGAAACCAGCGAGTTACGGGTCCGACATTTTCGGGTTTTAAATTTTTTGAATCAAAACCATTCCACGTGCAAGCAAGAGGTCTAATTAAATCCAGCCAATTGGATTGTCCTGCAGAAACAAATGCAAAGTTTTTTTGAGTATCTAAAATTTTCTGCTGGTCTGTCCAAATAGCTTGTTCGAATTCTTCTATTTTTGCATGGCCGTCCCTAACCAATCTGTGCACTGCAGCTGTATGGGTAGACCTGGATATGCGTCCTATGGCAATAGGTCCTTGAAATGTTTTGGGCATATATTCTTAATTGAGGATTATGTTTATAAGAATATTTCTTGTTAAATATATTCTCATATGAATAACTTATTCTTTTCTTAATTTTTTAAGTTACGTTTAAACTTGTTGAGTGCTTTGCGGTTGAATGCAGTACCTTTAATTGGTTTTGTTCCTGAATCTTCTCTCCAGGCATTACTTTTGAATATGCATTTGTTTTTTGAACTTTTTTTGTTTCAGAGTTTAGTTTCCGAATTCGTTTTCCATAAATAACTATTCTGTATTAGTAAGTATACTGTAAAATCTTCGATTTTGCATATCCACAAACTGTGTTTGTGGTATAGAGTTGTTTTCCAACAAATAGTTCCAGCACACAAATTCTTAACACACGCAAATAAGGCCTTTTGCAGGCAATTTAACCGGAAATAGGGGAAGTCTGGTTGCTGAATGGTTTTAAACTAAATGAACTGTAGTTTGTGGGTGTGTGTGTGGATACTAAGCTTTCATTTGAAGAAAATCCTTTGGTTGCCAAATTTGAAGACTTTTTTCAGCAAGTTTTGCGCAAAAATATTGATAAATTGGCAGAAAGTTATCCGCAAAAACGCAGTTTGGATGTAGACTTTAAATTATTGGAAAAATTTGATTACGAGTTAGCGGATGAATTATTGGAAAATCCTGATTTGGTTTTAGAAGCTGCTAGTTTAGCGATTGAAAAAATTAATGTTCCTACCTTGCGCGAGCAAACATTCTCTCCGCATATTCGCTTTTTTTCTTTATCTGAAGACCGGACTGTATTGCTGCGAAATATTGGAGCTCAGCATTTAGAAAAATTAGTGACTGTGGAAGGAATCATTAAACAAATTACGGATGTTTTACCTAAACTAAAGGTTGCAGCTTGGAAATGCAAGTATTGCGGAAACATGTATAAAGTGGACCAAAATAAACCAGAATTAACTCAGCCGGCTTTTTGTGAGTGTCGTCATCGTGATTTTCAATTGCAAGTAGAAGAAAGCACTTTTATTAATTATCAAAAAGTCGGAATCCAAGAACCTTTGGAATTGTTGAAAGGAAATGATCAGCCTACTGATTTAGATGTGTATTTATCGGATGATATGGTCAATCGAGTGAGTGCAGGAGATAAAATAAAAATTGCTGGAATTATTCGGTTGGGCGGAAACAAAAAAGGATTGGTGTTTGGAAGATACATTGAATCTTTGCATATTGAAGAAACTGAAAAAGAATTTGAAGAACTTGAAATTTCAGAAGAAGAAGAAAAACAAATCAAAGAATTGGCTCAAGATACTGGAATTTATTCCAAGTTGGTTTCCAGTATTGCTACTGGAATTTATGGTCATGAAACAGTCAAAGAAGCCATTGCTTTGCAATTATTTGGTGGAGTCAAAAAAGCCTTGCCTGGCCAGCAAGCGATTCGCGGAAATATTCACATTTTATTGGTAGGTGATCCAGGTGTTGGAAAATCCATGTTATTGCTTTCTGCAAATGCGATTGCTCCGCGAAGTATTTATGTAGGCGGAAAAACAGCTTCATCTGCAGGTCTTTCTGCAACAGCTGTAAAAGATGAATTCGGTGAAGGCGGTTGGACTTTGAAAGCTGGTGCTTTGGTTTTAGCCAGCGGTGGTTTAGCGAATATTGATGAAATGGATAAAATGGATGCAGATGATCGAGGTGCTTTGCACGAATGCCTTGAACAGCAAAGTATTAGTGTAGCCAAGGCCGGAATTATTACTCGGTTTAAAACAGAAACCAGTTTGTTGGCTGCTGCGAATCCTAAATTTTCTAGATTTGACATTTACCAGCCTTTTTTGGAACAAATTGATTTGCCGGCTAGTTTAATTTCTAGATTTGATTTATTTTTTATGATTAAAGATGTATTGGATAAAACCAAAGACACAGAAATTGCCCAGTATATTTTGAAAACCCATCAATCCGGAGAACGGTTGCTTCAAGCTAAAACACAAGGAAAAGAATTGGGTGCGAAAGAATTAACGGAAATTAAAAAATTAATTGTTCCAGCCATTGATTCAGATACATTCAAAAAATATGTTTCGTATGCACGCCAAAATATTTTTCCAGTATTATCCAAAGAAGCAATTCAATTAATTTCAGATTTTTATGTGGACTTGCGTGAAAAAGGAAAACAAGACGGACATTATGCTGCAACCCACAGACAATTAGAAGGATTGATTCGTTTAAGCGAAGCTTCTGCACGCGTTCGATTAAGTGACGTAGTTGAAATCGAAGACGCTGAGCGTGCAACAAGATTGTTTAGATTGTCTTTAGAAGAAACCATGACTGACCCAACTACTGGAAAAATTGACATTGACATTGTAGCTACTGGTCAATCGCACAGCCAATTAGAGCAATTAAAGAAAGTTTTGCAAATCATTAAAGATAAAGCCAAAGAAATAGATCAAGTGCCTTTGGATCTAGTTTTAGACCAAGCAGAAAGCATTGGAATTGACAAAGATAAAGCTAGAGAAATTATTAAAAAATTAGAAAAGAAAGGGGAAATTTACAGGCCAAGATATAATTTAATTAAACCCACTCAATTCAATGAGTAAAGTTTAAATATGTTTTGATATGAAATAATATGTATAATTATGTTTGGTGATTGAATGTATGAAAGTATTGCAGTAATTGGTGAACGTGGTCAGATAACCATTCCGAAAGACATTCGTGAACTTGAGGGATTAAAACCCAAAGATAAAGTAATTGTAAAAATTGAAGATAATAAAATTGTGGTTGAAAAAGCAGTGCAAAGAAGCCAAAATGATAAACTGTTGATTGAGTATTTTTCAAAATATGCTCAAATAGAAAAAAAAATTGCAGACGACTGGGTGCAGGTCAGTAATGAATCGGATGCGATGCTGAATGATTATTAAGCGTGGAGATATTGTGCTGGTTAGTTTAGATCCTGTTTTGGGTTCTGAACAAGGGAAAACGCGTCCTTGTTTGATTGTGCAGAACGATATTGGCAACCAATATAGTTCGAATACTATTGTTGTGCCATTAACTTCTGTTTTACCGGATAAAAATTATCCAACAGTTGTTGTAATTCAGCGCGGAGAAGCCGGCCTGCCTAAAGACAGTGCAATTTTATGTACTCAAATTCGAACCATTTCTAAGGATCACCGTATTGTTTCAAAATTAGGTTCACTAAAACAAGCTCAAATGAAGCAAGTGAATCATGCACTCAAAGTAAGTTTGGCATTGGATTAATTTCGATAGAATTTGCTTAATTTTGTTAGTTTATCCTTGTTCTACTTTGACTTGAACTTGAGGATAAATTTTTCTTTCCTGAATTTGTGCTTGAATTTCTACTTCTAAATTGGCTTTGGTTCTTTCCGTTAAATTTTGAGGTCCGGAAATTTTTACTACAAATTGAGCAGTTTCATTTTCTAAAAAAGTTGGGCCTTCAATTTTTTGTAATACAAACAATTCCGGCTGGTCTGCTAATTCCAACAAAGTAATGCTGCGAATCATTCCGATGGCTGCTGTAGAATTATTCACTTGAGCAAATCCTGAAATAATGACTACACACAAAGTTAGTCCAATTACAGTTACTAACAAGAATTCAATACTGGTTTGAGCTGTTTGATTAATCGGTTTGAGTAACATGTACAACTCCTTGTACTTTTTCAATCACCAATTGAATTTGCGTGCTTAAATTGCTTTCCAAATTAGTGCAAGTTAAATTGATGTTGGAAGGTAAAGAATAAGTTTTTGAACAAACTTGATTCGGGCAAGCGCTTAAAGTTTCAGGATGTTCTAATTGAACTTGAGAAGTTAAAGTTTTTGTGACTGCATTGCATACAATTTTGGAATTTTCCGGCAAAAACAAATAGGTTGTAGTTTTACTGTCTCCGGAAATAGAATAAATTTGTTCAATATTTCCTGTCAATTTTTGTGCAGCTAAAGTGATTTGTCCAACGCGTTGAGTGTCTCGTGCTGCCAGCAAAGAATCTTGCAAAGAAGGCTGAATAATGGTTTGAACAAACACGAGCAAAATTACAATGAGTATCAAAAACTCAATACTGGATTGTCCTTTTTGATTTATTAAAAAACGATTGACCATAATATTCCGCCATTTATTAAAACTAAAATATATCCCAACAGCATGGCTGGAACCATGGCTGCAGATTTTTTGACTGCAATTGTGTTTTCTGTTTTTCCTTCATGTGCCCATTTTTTGATTTCTTGAATTTCTGTTGTTTCCAATCCATTGGCATTGTTGGGTTGAGCCAAAATTTTGAACTCAGCTGGCTTAAAGGAATTGTATTCTTTGAGCTTAATAATGCTTTCCCAAGGGCTTAAATGAAATCGCTTAAGTTCATTGTTTTCTTCAATAATTAATTCTGCGCTGATGTCTCCTTCTTGTAATTCTGTGATTTTTTTGATTTCTTCGAATACATTTTTTTTAATCGAAAACATGACTTGAAGTGAATAGGCCATTAGGATTCCAAACAATCCTGTGAATGCAAGGATTCCAAAATATTGGCTGAATTGAATGCTGGCAATAATTCCCAGCAAAGAAATAATCGTTAAAGGCAGTAACCACTTTTGTTGTGTTAATTCTTTTTGAATTAATAAAATTAAGTAAGGAACCATGGCCAGAATGCTGAATACAATCCATTCCAAAGGAAATAAAGAAATTCCTGAAATAATATGAATTGGGTTTAAGGCACTGACTGCGATTAATAGTTTGGTGTCGCCGTAAGCCCAAGCGCCTATGAAATTTAAAATGATTCCCAAAATACTGGCTAAAATAATTCCAATCAGTGTAATAATTGCAAGTGAAGTATTTTCGTTAAGTATTGGATAAATAATATTTCCAATGATTCCAAGTAAAAATAATCCAAAAACAAGCCAGTTGGATACCATTCTTGTTTTCAAATCAGTATAACTGGCTAGAACTAATCCTAAAAGTGAAATGATTATAAAAAAATTAGAAAAAAGGTGTTCACTCATGCTTACACCTTTTTTATTCAATTAAGGAAGAAATTACTTTTTCTCGCATGTTTAAAATTTCTTGAACCACTTGTCTTGAAATACTGCTGATTACAGTTACAATTACGGCTACGGCTATCACAAAAACTAGAACAAAAGTGATCATGATTAAATAATCAATGCTAACCTGTGCTCTAGTATTGTGTTTCATAAAAATCTTATTGTAATACTGGCGGGCCTAAATCACATCTGTTTATGGCAATATCCCAGTGACAGTCAGCTACTTTTACACCGTCTGCATTGTTGGTTGCATCAAAGTCACTCCAGTTAGGGTTTTCACATTTATCTTGTGGTAAAGGTTCACATTGAGTTGCAGCTACTCGCGTTGTTGTGGTCGCTGAACTTTGTTGTCCTAAATTGGATAACAGTGTTAATACAATGGCTGCAATTAATACTGCTCCGCCAATGAGTAACAAATATTCTAATGCTCCTTGTCCTTTTTTTGTATTTACATTCTTCATAAATTACCTCCAAAAATATTATTCCATTATAATTATGATGGACTTGTTTTCTACACTGCCCAATGTTATTTGACCAGTTGCTGTAGGTCGCAATGCTTTATTAACTTCTAAATCATATGTTTTTGTTTGACCTGCTCGAATGTTCAATGCGTTAAATACTACAATACCATTTGTATTTGTATTCATTTGCCCAACTTCTACTCCTGCGTTAAGCAATTTGACTGTTGCACCACTTATTACTGACCCTGTTGAATCTTCTACTGTAACTGTTAGCATAGCTTCTTGCGGGTTGGCTGCAGGTATTAAAGTAATTCCCATAACTCTGCTAGTATAATCGTCTCTCAATTCAATGGTTTGATTCAGATCATGGTATCCTGTTTTTGTTGTTTCAATTCGAAATGTTTCAGCTTGATTGATTAGGACATCCACATTGTTAAAACTAGCAAATCCACCACTGTTTGTATTTTTTTGCTCAATTAATCGGTTTCCTTTATACAATTGAACTATTGCATTTGAAATTGCACTTCTGTTTTTGTTTTCAATGATTGCAATAAATCTAGTTGTTCCAAATGCTGCTGGATCTGTTTGTAATGTAAATTCAAAATTATTGGCTTGGCCAGCAATAACTGGAATGGGTACTGTGTTTGGTAAGTGTGCTTCTGCTTCAATTTCTAATTGGAATTGTTGAGTTGTTCCTTCTTCTTGTTGTATTGTAAATGTAACTTCTCCTTGTGCATTGGTTGTTTGTGGTGGTTGAACTTGTACTCCATTTGACTTTAAAGTAATTGTAGCTCCAGACAATGGGTCATTGGTATTAGCTGAAATAATTTTTGCCGTAATACTTGTGCTTACTTGTTGGCCTGGGCAGTCTTGTCTGCAAATAGCAGTTGTTTCTGGGGCAACACAAATATTGTCTCCGCATCTGGTTTGCAATGCAAGACTGGTTTCATTATTGCCTGCATTTAATTGAATTCCTGTATCTGCTTGATCATATCCTTCTAAATAATCTGGACTTTCCTGAACATTGGCTATGACTCCAACCGTTTGTCCAACTTCATATACAATATTTGTAAAAGTTACTTCTCCTTGTGCATTGGTGATTTGACTTGGAGAAGGTCCTTGAGTTACAATAAATACTGGAACATTCGCTAAAGGAGTATTTTCTGTGTTGGTTATAGCGACTGTTAAATTGGCTGTTTGTACATTTGGATTTAAGGTCATATTCACAGTTTGAACATTTCCTCCATTATTGATTGGAACATTTTCAATAAAAGTATTGTATCCTGCTGCCTCTACTTTTAATGTATACGGTCCTTGGGTTACATTCAAATTTTGAAATACTGCTTGTCCTTGTGCATTGGTTGTTTGAGTAAAACTATTTTGTAAATTATTGTAAAACAAATAAGCTGTAGCGTTTGCTAAAGGCTGGCTTACATTGTTGCGGATACTGTTAACTGTAACTGTTAAGATAGCTCCATTTCCAGCTGGACAATCTGCTGCACAACTTCCATTGCTTTCGCCTGGTTCACATACTCCATTTCCACAAACATCTGGAACAAAAGGTTGTTCAGGCCCTTGGACTGCGACACTTACTCCTGTAACACATCTGCTGATTGTATCATCCCAAACACAATCGGAAACCCTATCTCCTGTATTGTCAGCTAATGCACTGGCGCAAGTTATTTGATCAAATGGAGCGCAAAAAGCATCTAAGGCACGAGATTGAGCTAAAGGTTGAGTTTGTTGAGCCAAGCCGGCTAACAAGGTAACGACTACGGCTGCAATTAATACTGCTCCGCCAATTAATAATAAATATTCTAACGAGCCTTGGCTCTTTTTGATCAAACTTTTTGAAAAAGTTTGTGAACCTTGTGCTTTTTTTGAAAAATTCATGTTAATCTTTAAGACTAATCTGTTGTATAAAGTATAATTTACTTATTTATTAAGTTTTCCAATGGTTTGTGGGTAAAGTTATTTTTTGGCTTGTTTGTTATTGGAGTAAATACTACCCAATACGGCTATAATACTTAAAGTAATTAGCAATTGATTGGTTTCATCCACAGATATGGGTGTGATTGAAGATTGTGTTTCGCAGTTTCCTCTAGGTTCAATGCAGGTAAGTCCTGAGTCGCATGTTTTTGGATTGGGCGCACATTGTCCTAAAGTTAAATCACATGTTTCAATTGTGCAATTTAATCCATCTGCATTTAGGCATTCAGTATCATTTTGACAATTTTGTATTGGAATTACTGCGAATTCACAATTTCCATTTTGACACGTTTGGTTGCCTGGGCATGTTTTAGGCCCATATTGGCAAGAATTGTTAATGCATGTGCCCACTGTACATAAATCATCGCCTACATCCCAACAATCTTGATTTTGCTGGCATTCTAAGATTCCTAAATCGCGTTCGCAGAATCCACTTTCAATACTACAACTTTGTCCAGAAGGGCAAACTGTTTCTGTATAAAAACAGCCAACATCAGAGCATTCATCGGTTGTGCAAGGATTTCCGTCATCACAGTCTTCTGGAATCAAGCAAGTATTTCCATTATTGGGTGGCGGATTTCCTGGGCCTGCTGGTGTTCTTAAAGTTAAAGGAAATTTATCTGAACCTAAGCCATCAATAATATGCGGTGTTAGTGTATCTCCTACTGTATCAAAAGGTTCAGTGGTATCCATTCCTGTATATACATCGGCTGCTGTTCCCAGCCAAACATTTCCAAGATATTTATTTCCACCCAATACATTGGTTCGAGCAATAGGTTGAGCTTGACTGTAAAAATCAAATGCATGCAAATCTGCAGAATTGGTTACAGGCGGAGAATTTCCAGAATAACTTGCATTGGGATCACAGGTATCTGAAATTCGCATATTTTTTTTGCTATTTGAAAAATAATTGTTTTCCAAAAAGAAAGTATTTGTATTTCCTGCTCCAAAATTAGTGTATTCTTTAAGACATAATCCAATGGAGTTCAGTAAAAAATTGTTGTCCAAAACACCTGTGTTCCCACTAGGCGTTAAAAGTTCCAATCCAATGGGGTTGTTGGTAAATTCTATTCCTGTAATTCCTGTGTTTGTGCAGTTTTCAATCAAAGCTCCTTTTTCAGTATTGTTTTTAATCTGAATTTTTTCAGTGGGCAGTCCATTGCCAATAGTCAAGTCTGTACAATTCATTGCATGCAATCCTATTTTAGATAACTCAAAAGTATTGGATCCACTGATTCCTACATCATTGCTGTTTTCTATTTTCAATCCTGCATTCACTGCACCCCCACTTACGGTTGCGTTCATGATTCTTGTTCCAGGTGAATTGATTAAGTGAATTCCAGTAAATCCAGCTAGAACGCGTACCCTGGTTTGTTCGAAAATATTTCCATTGGAATTAATTACCATAATTCCAATTTCTTCAATATTGTTCAAGGTATTGTTTGTAAATGTATTTGCGTTTGAATTTACTATTCGCAGTCCTGTTTTAGTCCAAGTAATTGTATTGCCTGTAATTGCAGAATTGTATGGGGAATTATTGATTGAAATTCCAGTTGCTGCATGATCAATTTGATTGTTTGAAACTTCAGTTCTTGTGGCATCATTGATTAGAACAATTCCTGTTTGGGTAGTGTTTGAAATTGTATTTTCAGAAATTTTTGAATTAAAAGAACGGTCTATAAAAATTCCTGTAAAAAAACCAGCTATTCGATTATTGGATATTTCAAGAGTAGCTGAGGTTGTGTCCTGAATCCGGATTCCAATCGCGGTTGTTCCGCTGGATGGAGCTAAGGTATTGTTTCGAATTAAATTGTATGCGCCATTCGTGATAGTGTCTACAGAAATTCCTTGTGTCTTGCCTTGAATTGTATTGTTGTGAATATTAAAGTTTCGTGAATTTGTTTCTAGTCGAATAGCTGCCGATTCCGTTGATTGCACTTGATTATTTATAACTTCAATTCTGTCAGTATCTCTGGATAAAATTCCATATTTTTTTGTAGTGACTATGCTGTCTTGAATATAGATATTGTTGGAGCCAGAATTAATAACAATTCCATGATTGTTTGAAGTAATATCACAGTTTTTTATGGTTACATTGTTTGAAGGAAAATGTATGCTGGGTGAACCAATACCCAAAGTATTTTTTCCTGTTTCAAGCTGACTTAGTTTGTGATTTTGACAATCCAAAGTTACGTTTTCTGCATTTTGAAGCAGTAACATTTCCGGTGCATTGTTTCGTGTACCTGCCCTTTCACAATCTTCTCTAAGAATTAATGTAACATTTTCAAGTGGATTGGGAAGATATCCGCCGTATTGTTGTTGATTGGATATGTTATCGCAAGTAAGAACAAATTCTTGCCTTGTGTCATCGGTGTAACCATTAATGCAGTCTCCAGCATAACAAAAATAACCTCGGTTTTCTGCACAATCATTGTCTGTATCACAACAAGTACTGTCTTGCCCGCCATTGTATTGACAGCAAGCTAGTGAATATCTAGTGCCCATAGGGTCTAAACATTTATTTCCATATCCATTGTCAATACATGTTTGATCGTTCGAACAATTTTCCCCCAATCCTTGAACTGGGCTGGCTAACAAAACAAGCAGAACTAGTGCAAAAAATAAAATCTTCATAAGCTATTAACCTTGCTTTATTATTTTTTTATAATTAATATTTGTGTGAACTATTTTTTGCATTTACCAATTTTTTATGGTGTAATGGTAATGCATTCTTCTGCTTGAGGACTATTCTCAATAAATGCACAAAAAGTTTCTGCTAAGCCTGCTCTGGGCATAATTTCTAAATCAATTGCTTCAACTGAAGTTGCTGGCACAGCTGGTGTTCCTGCAGGCACTGAAACATTTTGTTGAAATACAATTGAACCATCGCTGGTATGCCTAATTCTTAAATTTCCGTTGACTATTTGTCCTTCCTGATTTTCTAAATGAACATCAATTGGAAAACTTCCATTGGCCATAGGATCTCCTGTGCTTTCCAGTGAAACAATTCTTGGAAAAGCTGGCTCAGGATTTCCTGCTGGTTCAGCTGCTGGATTTCCAGGAATACAATCTTGAATTGTATTATCGTAAGTGCATTCAGAAATATTATCTCCGTCAAAGTCTCCGTATTCTGTTTCACAATGTGATTCATCTAGTACTGCGCATAAATTGGAAATATTAAATACATTTCCTCTAGGCAAACATTGGGTTTCAAAAAAATCATAAAAACAATCCAAGGAACCATCGGCTCGATCTTGAATCAAACATTGATTGCTGGAATTAATCGGTGGATTTTGGCAAATATTTCCCTGTAAACAAGATACTCCTTCCCATCTGCAACGCAAATATTCATTTTCACATTGAGTTTGAATTAAATCAATACAATTCAAATTTGCAATTGGAATACATTTTCCAATTCCTTGCGCATCTATTTGCCATGCACATTCTGTTTTGGTATTGCAAGTTCCTTGATCTTGAATTGGATTGCAGGTAATTTCAAATTGACTGCTTAAATCTTGTCCGCGTTGCACGGCTTGAGTTTGTGCTGGAGCTAATATGCTTGTTTTCAAAATAAATGCAATCAAGATTGCTACCACAATGACTCCGGCAATTAGCAACAGAAACTCAGTAGAGCCTTGGGCTCTGTTTTTGATCAAACTTTTTGGAAAAGTTTGTGAGCCTTGGGCTTGTTTTTTGTTCAAAGTTTCCTGAAATTTTGTTTTATTTTTTTCCATCATTAATGTCTACCCAATAGTAATCCTGCAATGGCTAAACTGGATGCATAATATATTAAAAAAGCGATTAATAAAAGAATCGGAATATACAAAACGCTTTTGACTGGTCTTCCTTCCCGCATGACTGCAATCATGGCAGAACAAGCCAAGACTTCAATAAAAATATAGCTTTGCAATAAATTTACAATAGTGTCCCTGGCATTTTTAGCTGTAGCAATTTGTTCTGCGGTTAATCTAATTCCTTGACTGGTGCTGATGATTAAAAAATCAATAATTGTGCTGACCAGTCCAAAAATAAATGGTGCAACAATAGCTCCAGCGGCAACTAAAAACAATACTTGCATTAAAGTTGTGGCTTTTCGTTCTTTGACAATTTTATGAGTTTCTCGTACATCGTCTGCAATTTTATCCAAGACATCGCTTAAGCCGGCTCCGCTTTCAATAGAATCAATAATAATATTCACAGTTCGTTTCACCAAACGGCTGTTGACGTTTTCAGCAAATCCTTTTAATGCATTTTCTAAATTTTGGCCTTCTTCGAGTTTGCGTAAAATTTCGGTTGCTTCTTCTTGCAAGGGCGTGCGTTCCATGCTGGTGCTGATTTCTCGTAAAGCAAATTCAAATGTTCCTCCGGCTTTTAAAGTATCGCTGATTTGTTTGAATGCATTCGGCAAGTCTTCTTCAATGGAATTAATTCTTCGAACAGCACGAAAATAAGGATAGCCTAACATTAAGTCTAAAACCACAAACAATACAACCAATGCCATTAATGGTGATATGGGTAATTTAGAAACTGTGATAACAAAATAGGCTGCTGTGCTGATAGCAATTCCTAAAAAAGCAGATAAAATAATCCATTGAACTGCAGACACATTCCATTGAGCTTGTTTTAGCCAAGCTTGATATTCTTTTATAATATTCATAAACATCATGTTTTGGGCTGAATGGACAAAATATATCCAAGTAATCCAATCAAAATAATAGGCATTACAATTAAATAAATTATTCCAATAACTGGTGGCGTAAACGGAATGGCATCAAATGAAACCAAGCCAGCGGACTGCAATGGCATGTTCCGAATGGCTCCCAAAATGCTTACAAATACCGGCAGTACAATGGCTACAAAAATAAAAATAACTCCAAAAAAATTCATTTTGGAAGAAAATGTCTGCAATTGAGTTCGTAAATCAAAACTAACTTCTTCTGCAATTTCATCCATGGCATCGCTTAAATTTCCTCCAGTTTTCAGAGAACGAACCATGTTTCCTAAAGCAGTTTTCAAAGATTTAGAATACGTGCGTTCAGACAAATTTTTTAAAGCAGTTTTGGTTTCAGTTCCTTCTTCGATTTCAATTATAGTTCTGGAAAATTCCTGGCTTAATACACCGTAATCTGCAGATGCAATGGTTTGAAGTGTTCTGTAAAATCCAATGCCTGCTCTAAGTTCTGTGGCCATGTGTCTTAATGCAAAAGGCAGTTCGCGGTCAATGGAATTTGCCCGGCCCATGGCTCTGCGTTTTGGAATCAATAGCATTACAAATAATATAATAATAAACAAAAATAATCCAATCAAAGGAATTAAAGTTATAGAAAACTTGGATGTTACAGTTAATATAATTCCAATAAATATTCCTAATAATAATCCGGTAATGGCTCCGGCTACCGATAAAGCAATCCATTGGGTTACTGAATATTTCATATTGGCGGCATTCAAATTAATATTTAGTTTTTGCACCAAACTTTTACTCATAATAGCTTTGCTGATGGGTTGGGTAATTCCTTTGAGTGTAAAAAAAAGTTTTCCAAAAAAACTAACCATTTTGTTTTCAGATGTTTTTAATTCTTCTACTTTTTGTACTTGCACTGTAGTTATTTGTTGTCCTTGTACTGCAGACTGGATGTTGCTAAATTTTTCTGAAACTCCAGATTCACCTTCTTGGAATCCTTGTTCTGCATATTTTTTTTGCATGCGTTTAACAATTTCATCCACTTTGTCAAAGTCCAAACTTTCTGGAGATCCTTGTTTTTTTTGTAATCTGTCTAACAAACCCATACGCATTCCTCTATTTTAAATAATTTGCCGGCTGTTTTATGGCTGCAATCGATTGATTAAATATTTTTGCATTTCTTTGCTGACTGTGCTAATTTCATGCGTGTCTTTTTTGATTAATTCTGATAAAAATTGTTCTCTTTGTTTTAATTCATTGGTTACATCGTTTACTGAAAATGAACTTAATTCAGATAAATGTTTTAAGAAAACACACGGCATGTCTGTGCGTTCCAAGTTATCTGTTTTTGGATTCCATTCAAATATTGTTTGAATTTCGGGCTTTCCTTCCAATGCATTGGTTATTTCTGCAATTTCTGTAATTCTTCGAATGGCACCCAGTCTACGGTCATGAATTCTTTGCTGGACTACAATAAAATCCAATCCAGAAAGCATGGTTACAGGAACACTCATAGGCGGGTTGGTTACACGAATAATAGTTTCTCGTGCACTATTGGCATGAAGTGTTCCGGCACTTCCTTGATGTCCGGTGTTCATGGCTGTAAATAAAGTAAAGGCTTCATCGTGTCGTACTTCTCCGACAATAATTCGATCTGGCCGCATTCGTAAAGAGTTTTTGGTTAAAATATCTAAAGTAATTTCTCCTTTTCCTTCCAAACTCGGAGGCCTTCCTTCCAATCGAACCCAATGCTTTAAAGGCAAACTTAATTCTGCTGTGTCTTCAATGGTAATAACTCGTTCGGTTTCTGGAACAAAAGAACACAACATATTCAAAGTGGTTGTTTTTCCGGAACCTGTACCCCCGGAAATTAATATATTCGCTGGCTTAGCTTGCAGTCCTTCAAAACAAGTCCACAAAAATGCAGCGGCTTCTAAATTGATTGTTTTGAATTTAATTAAATCTGTAATTGAGTAAGGATCTTTTCTGAATTTTCGAATGGTTAAAGAACTCCCGCTAACTGCTGCAGGACTAATGGCTGCATGAACTCTGCTTCCATCCGGCAATCGTGCATCCAATAAAGGAGCAGAGAAATCTACTCTTCGTCCAATTTCTCGTGCAATTCGATTTACTAAATCTGTAATTTCTCCATCGGAATAAAATTCAATATTGGTTTTCATCATTCCATATTTTCGATGAAATACATATACTGGTTTTTTTTCTCCAATCACCATAATTTCTTCTAAGAAATCATCGCGGACCAATGGATCAATAATTCCATAGCCAATCATTTCTCGGATGACTGCTTCAGCATAAAATTCAAATTTTCCTTTGGGAATTTTTAATTCAGGAGAAACTTCTAATATTTCCAGAATGCGTTGTTTGTAAACAGTTCTTCTTTGTTCTAGGTCGCGAATTCTATACGGAGTAATTGAAATTAATCTTGTGGCAGCTTCTTTAATGGTATTAATGATAGTGCGCTCTACAGCATTCGGTCGTGTAACTGGAACATAATAGTAAGCAATTTGTTGTCCTTCAATGGTGTATAATTCTGTCTGCCCGTATTTTTCCAAGATTTTTTTTTCTGCAGCTTTTCTTGTTTCTTTTTCAGCTTCAGATTCTTGGGGTACTTCCGGAGTAATATTTTCGGTTTGAATTTTGGTTTCTTGCACGGCTTTTAATTCTTTTAATACGTCTGCAATTTTTTGATCTTCCAATGGTTTAGGTTCTTTTTGGACTTCAGTTTCTAAAACAGGTTTTTTTTCTATGCTTTCTTCTTGTTCGAGTTGTTTTTTCTTTTTAGCTTTGTCCATTACGCTTTTTAGATAATCTTCTGCCATAAACAGATACTTTTAGGGTTTACTTTTTTTTAAACCTTTGGATGCTAATCAAGGGGTTAACTATTGGCAAATATAACAAGACATTAGTCGCATATCTGTTTTTATTTATTCAATACCTTGAATTATGCAATGGTTTCAAGACTTCAGTATGCTTCTTTGGTAAATTACAAGAAAGTGAATCCAGTCAAACAAAAGGCTTTGCAGAACTTTCAATCTACATTTGCTGGTTTAAATCAATATAAAATCAAAATTGTGCCTGAATCCATTGGTCATACAGCAGCTGTTTTAGATTTTCAATCCACTGATTTTATGCTGGCCTTTAATTTAGAAGGTTTGGGGACCAAAAGCTTGATTGCAGATCAATTGGCTGTTTCCAAAACTTTTTCTAACAACAAAAATTTATTAAAAAAGTTTTATGAAAATTTAGCCATTGATTGTGTGGCTTCAAGTATTAATGATTTAACGGCTGTGGGTGCGAAACCTTTAATTTTAGCAGACATGATTGCTTTTGCCAGTAATGATTTATTGAACACCAGTTTTCGAATGGATGGTTTGCTGGCAGGTTTTAAAAAAGCTGCACTAAAATATAAGTTTGCAATTCCTTGCGGTGAAACTCCAGTGTATCCCAATTTGTTAATGCCTCACACGATTGATTTATCCGCAGCTTCCTTGGGAATTATTTCTCCGAAAAAGAATTTTGTTTCTGGAAAAAAATTAAAAAAAGGAGACAAAATTTTCGGTTTAGCAAGTTCAGGTTTGCATGCCAATGGTTTAAGTTTAGCTAGAAAAATTTCTGAACGTTTGCCAAAAGGATATTTAACTAAATTAAAGAACGGAAAAATTTTAGCTGAAGAATTGTTGAATCCTTCTTTTATTTATTCGAATTTGGTTTCCAAATTGTTGGATCAAAAAATTGACTTGCATTACATGAATCCTATTACTGGGCATGGCTGGCAAAAAATCATGCGGCCCAAACAAAATTTTACTTACAGAATTTCCAATATTCCAGACAAGCCTTTGATTTTTGATTTTTTGCAGTCTCAAGGAAAACTTTCCAATGAAGAAGCTTACAAGACTTGGAACATGGGTTTAGGTTTTGTTTTGATGGCGCCGAAAAAAGAAGGTAAAAAAATTGAACGCATTGCCAACCGAGAAAAAATTAAGTTTTTTGAATTGGGTATAGTTGAAGAAGGCCCGAAACAAGTTGCACTTGAACCTTTAAATCTTGTGTTCAAAAAATTATTTTAGTTTTTTTGAATTCTGAAAAAGGCTTTCATATAGGGTTCTGCTTTTAGTTGGAGTATTTCTTTTCGGGTTGCCCATTGGTATTCTGAGTGCTCTGAACTTAGTTTTATTTTTCCATTTTTGATTGAGCAATCGTATACAATAAATAGAAGATTTTTTTCTTTTAGAACTTCTGTGTAACAAAAAATAGGCTTTTTTACATTCACATGTAACTGTGTTTCTTCGAATACTTCTCTGTGCAGTCCTTTTTCTGCGGATTCTCCTTTCTCTAGCTTCCCGCCTGGAAAATCCCAATATCCGGGATATGGGTCTTCATCTAAACTACGTTTTACAATTAAAAATTTATTTCCTTTTCGAATGCAGGCTTTTTGAGGTATTATAAAAAAATATTTAGCTTGCATAGTATTTTTCCAGTTAAGTATTGTTTTGAATATTATTTCTTTTCCTTAATTTGTTTTTGCATCCATTCAATAAATTCAGAAACTTTGAATGTGCTTAACTTTCCATCTCTGGCTCGAATGGTTACAGTATTTTCTTGAACCTCTTTTTCGCCTAAAGTAATTAAGACTGGAACTTTCTCCAATTGTGCATCCCGTACTTTTTTGCCCAAAGTTTCTGTTCGTTCATCTACTTCTGCGCGAATTTCGTTTTCCAATAATTGTTCTTTTAGTTTTAGAGCTGCAGGCAATTGAGCATCACTGACTGTAATAATGCGTGTTTGTTCTGGACTTAGCCATAACGGAAAATTGCCAGCATAATGTTCAATTAATACTCCCAGGAATCGTTCCAGGCTTCCAAATATTACGCGGTGAATTAAGTAAGGCCTGTGCTTTTGGTCGTCATCGCCTACATAGGTTACATCAAATCGTTCGGGTTGATTGAAATCTAATTGAATGGTTCCACATTGCCAGGTTCTGCCAATAGCATCTTGAATATGAAAGTCAATTTTTGGACCGTAAAATGCTCCGTCGCCTGGATTAATTTTATATTTTTTTCCAGTTTTTTCTAACGCATTTTTGAGTGTTTGTTCTGCTTTTTGCCATTGTTCTTCTGTGCCCATGGATTTTTCAGGCCTTGTGCTTAATTCAATATGGTAATTGGTGAATCCAATTGTTTTGTACGTTAAATCCATTAATTCAATAATATTCAATACTTCTTGTTCTATTTGGTTTTCCATGCAAAAAATATGCGAATCATCTTGTGTAAATTTTCGCACTCTAAACAATCCGTGCAATACGCCTGATCTTTCGTGTCTGTGTACAATTCCGAGTTCTGCAATTTTTAAAGGCAATTCTTTGTACGAGTGTCTTTTTTCTTTAAACAATAAAATATGCCCTGGGCAGTTCATAGGCTTAATTGCAAAATCATAGTCATCGATTTGAAAGGAATACATATTTTCGCGATAGTTTTCCCAATGTCCTGAAGTAATCCATAAATCTTTTTTCATGACTTGAGGAGTATTCACAATTTTATAATTTCGTTTTGCGTGTTCTTTCATCCAAAATTTCACAAGCTCGTTCCAAATGATCATTCCTTTGGCGTGCAAGAAAGGCATTCCTGGTGCTTCCGGATGCACTGACAATAAATCTAATTCTTTTCCGAGTTTTACATGATCTCTTTTTTCTGCTTCTTGAATCATGTTCAAATATTCTGCAAGTTGTTTTTCTTTAACAAAAGAAATTCCGTAAATTCTTTGCAGTTGTGCATTTTTTTCATTTCCTTTCCAGTAAGCACTCGAAGTTTTCAATAATTTGACTGCTTTAATATATCCTGTGCTGGGTACATGCGGGCCTCGGCATAAATCTGTGAAAGGTCCATTGGTGTAAAAACTTGGTTTGTCTTCCAGTAGTTCTTTTACCAGTTCAGTTTTCAAGGGTTCAGTTTTTACTTTTTCGGTTGCTTCTTTTTTGGAAAATTCTGTTCTTACAAAAACTTCATTGGCTTGAATGTGTTCCAGCATTTTTTTTTCGATTTTTTCTAAATCTTCTGGAGCAAAAGAATGATCCATTAAGAAATCGTAATAAAATCCTTGGTCAATAGGCGGACCAATTCCAAGTTTGACTTTTGGAAACAATTCTTTGACTGCTGTGGCCATTACATGCGCGCTTGAGTGCCATAAAACAGATTTTCCTTCTTTGGAATCTGCAGTCAAGATTTGAAGCTTGCAGTCTGCTTCAATGACTCGGCTTAAGTCTAAAATTTTGTCATTGACTTTGACAGCCAAAGCATCTTCTGCCAAGCGTTTGCCAATGCTTTCGGCTATCTCTTTTCCAGTAATTCCTTTTTTGTATTTTCTTTGCGAATTATCCGGTAAAGTGACTGTAATTTCTGCAACCATATATTTATTCTTTTAAACAATACTAATATATAGAATTGCCATGATTCCCGAAGAAATTAAGCAAAACAAATACAGGCTAATGGCTTTGGATTTTATTAAAAACAACGAATTTCTAGGATCAACGCCGCCTGGCTTGTTTGTCGGAGAATATGGTTATCCGTATGTCAATGTTTCCTTAGTTTCTCCTACTCATATTGTTCAAAATGCCCGCTTTTTGGATACCCCGGAACAATGGTTTGGTTTGGATTTAAATAAATTCATTGCCATGCGCCAGCAACTCGTTCATGCTGGCAAAAAAATGTTAAGCACACAAGCTCAAAGTCCAACCAATGAACTGCAGTCTTTACAAGAACTTTTAATGTCTAAAAATTCTTTGACTGTAGATGTCAAACTCGAAAAACAACCTTTGGGCAGAGTTGAATTTAATGAAATAGTTGCTCCAGTTGGTCCAAGTGCATTTTTGAGAAAATTTTCTTTAGAAGACACGCCAAAGATTTCAAGAGATATTGAAAAATCCTATTATGATTCAGACTTAAAAGCAGAAACTGCTGTCTTAAGTTTGTATGATTCTGGTTTAGAAATTTCTTCACTATACAAATTATTGAGTGCAGGTGTTTTTGGAGTTGAAAAAAACAGAAAGTTAGTGCCATCGAAATGGGCGATTACTGCCACAGATGATATGGTTTCCAAAAACTTAATTTCTGAAATCAAACAATTTGAACCAGCACACGAAATTCAATTATTTGAATCCCATTATTTAGATAATCATTTCTTTCTTTTATTTGTGCCAGGTTCTTGGAGTTTTGAAATGATGGAATGCTGGAAACCCAACCATCAAACTACGCAAGAAAAAATTGCGCAAGACCACGAATTTTTTGAAGGAAGAACAACCTATGCTCACAATATTACGGGTGCGTATTATAGTGCTCGTTTGGCTGCAGCTGAATATTTGCTTGCAGAAAAAAAACAAGCCAGTTGTTTGGTTTTTAGAGAAATTGGGCCAGCCTATGAAGTGCCAGTCGGAGTATGGGAAGTGCGTGAGAATGCACGGCATGCTTTTTATAATCCATCTCATTCTTTTCCTTCCATTAAATCTGCTTTAGATTTTATTGGAACCAAACTCAAAGCTCCGTTAGGTGAATACAAAAAGAAATCAGACTTATTGGATTTTTTGCAAAATCAAAGCAAAATCACTAACTGGTTCTAACTTATTCATTTTATTTTTTTAAATCTAGAAACTTTTTTTCCTTTAACTTTAATTTTTTCTAAAAAAGATTTTTTTGGCCTTAGCCATAATTCGTGCTTTCCATACAATGCTTGATAAATTACATAATCTTCCAATGTTTCAGAATGTTTTCCTGTGCCTAAAACCAAGTAATGGTTTCCGCGAAAATGCTGATACACTCCAGGCTTAGTTTTTTTCATTTAAATTCCATTCCTAATCTGCTAGCATTCGTTTGATTAATTGAATAATTTCTTTTTCTTCTTCGATTTGTTTATGTAAATGTTCTACAAATTGTTCAAATGGAATTCTTCCAGGAATGCTTTCGTATTCTTTTTTGGAAGCTTCATTTCCTTTCACTCGAATTACATTCAATAATCTGCGCTTGTGTCCTAAATCTAATTTAACAAATCTTAATTCATCTTGAATAGCTTGTTTTCCAGTTTCATCCAAATGGCCTTTTTTCAAAGCCTTGCTTAAAGATTGAGCGTGTTTTTTGGCTTTCATTCGCTTGGTGCGCAATAAATTTTTGGCTTCCGAGGTTTCCTGCAAACTTACCTGCATTTTAGCAATAGCCTTTCGGACTCCAGAATGTTTTAATAATAATTTTTTGGTTTCTTTGGCAGTCAAAGGTTCTATTTTTTCTTCTACAATATTAATTTGAGCATTCGGATTTCCTTTCAATGCTTCCATGATTAAAAGTTTTTGATCTTCAGAATCCAATTGAATGATTTTTTTTTCTTTTTTTTCGGAATTTTCTTCAGTCAATAAAATCAGCTCTTATTTCCAAATTTCATAAACTGTGCCATCAATGCTTCTAATTGAATTCGTTCATTGGCTCCTTGAACTAAACGAAAATTATATTCTCCAATAATGTTCACTAACTCAATTTTCTTTTTAGTATCCAAAATAGTTTCATCCAAGTCTAAAGTTTCTTTGTAGACTTGAACCATGACATCTTCTCCGCTCATCCCATGTTCCAGCATTAATTTGTCCAATCTGTTTCGGACATCTAAAAATTTTTGTTCTAAAGCCAATAAAATCATTTCTTTAATTTCCACAGGCTTGGCTCGGCTGCTGACATTAAAGATAGATTCTTCTGAAATCTTTTTTCCTAAAATGGATGCTCCCTGCAATGCATTGGTTGCTTTTCGTAAATCTCCGTCACTAATGTAGGCAATGGCTTTCAGGGCTTTTTCATCCAACTCTAATTGTTCTGCTTTCGCAATTTCATTCAATTTTTGATTCAAGTCAGTTTCTTGCAATCTTGAAAAACGAAAGACAATACATCTGCTTTGGATGGGTTCAATGATTCTAGAAGAATAATTTACATTTAAAATAAACCGGGCTGTTTTGGTGTATTTTTCCATGGTTCTCCGCAAAGCATGCTGGGCATCGTTGGTTAAAGAATCAGCTTCATCTAAAAAAATCACTTTATGTTGGGCATTGAATGCCAGGGTGCGGGCAAAGTCTTTGATCTGGCCGCGTACAACATCAATTCCTCGAGTATCACTTGCATTTAATTCTAAGAAATTTTGTTCTAGATGGTCTGTGTACATTTCTTTGGCTAAAGCAACAGCACAACTGGTTTTACCGCAGCCGGCTGGTCCTGCAAACATCATGTGCGGCATGTTTTTGCTGTTGACATACTCTTTTAAGCGTTGTACAATGATTTTTTGGCCGACCACTTCATTTAGTTTTTTAGGCCGGTATTTTTCAACCCAAGGCAATTCCAGATTCGGATTCATATATTTTATTCGTTTGCATACTGTTAAAAAAAGCACGGTAAACTAATAATTTATGACTGAAATTCAAATTCAAACAAAGTCTAAATTTGCGGTTTTGGCAATTTTGTTTGCCTTTTCTTACGCAATTTTGTTTGCTTTAACTTTCTTTTCAGCAATTCTTTCCAGCATTCCTTTCTTGAATGCTTTAGTTCCAACTACTTCTTGGGACTCAGTGACGCATTGGATTTTGCCTGTGGTTGGATTTTTTGGAGTATATTTTTTGATTGAATGGGGAAAAGATTTTTTTAAATCCAAATTTTTTGCCAGCATTTTATTTCCAATTACTTTTTTGATTGCTTCTTTGATTTCTTTGTTTACGGCTATTTTGTTTTTGTATATGCCGGCGTCCATTAATACTGGACGGCAAATTATTTTGTGTGCATTTGACTGCCCTGGATTAAGAGCTTTTTATGAAACTTCCGGAAAAGGCGGAGAAATTATTTTC
>JAUSKK010000015.1 GCA_030649345.1 Candidatus Iainarchaeum sp.
TTCTTTTTCGCTGGCAATTACTTTAATCGGAATCCGGTCATTCATAGCCATCAACAAACCTTGGCCTGAAACTGCAGTTAAAATAAAATTTTGTTCAGATTCTTTTAATCCAAACTTTTCACTCAATTCTTGAATCACTGCAGGCTCTTGTCTTAACAATAATTTCCAAGAAGTATTAGCCAAAACAGAATGTCCTGCTTTAGATGAAAGCAAATCATTTACTTCCTGAGTAATAATCAATAATCCTGTTCCAAATTTTCTGGCAGTCTTGCAGATTTTGAAAATGTATTCTGCTTGATCAGCATGCTTTAACAAACTCCAAGCCTCATCTATTACAATCAATTTTCTGTCTTTGTCTTTTTTGACTTTCTCATACAAATAATCCAATAACAAAAACATAATCACAGGCTTAACCTGTTCCGGCATATCCTTTACATTAAAAGTTACCAAGTGATTATTGAAATCAATCGAGGTCATATTATTCAAAAAAGAAAACGAACCAGTAGCATAAATCCGCAAACGATTCAACACAGCTTCATAAGTCATTTGCTGCATTTTCGAATTATTTTTTTTATACTCTTCATCTAACACTTCATACAAATCTTTCAACACCGGCGCAGAACGCTTCCAAGTTTCAGGATTCTCTGAAACAATTCCTTTACGCTTATATGTTTCATACAAAGCTTTGTCTAAAATATTTTTTTGAACCTCATTCAATTCCGTAAACATAATCTTAAACAAATCCATTAAAGACAAAATTTTGTCGCCTAAATCTTTACCCATCAAATCCAACGGATTAATGATCGAATCCGAATTCCGGCTGATTTCCACAATCTGCCCCTTATGTGCTTTCGTTAACTCCAAATATTCTCCCTGCGGATCAATAACAAAAGTACGCGTTTCATTCAGCAAATTTCTTAAAATATACAATTTTACAAAAAAGCTTTTTCCTGCACCGCTTGAACCCAAAATAAGCCCGTTATAATTTGCAAAAGTATACGGATTCAAAATAATCGGAATAAAATTTTCATTATTTACGCCGAACATTATTCCTTTTTCTTGAATATTCAAAAAAGCAGTAGTAAAAGGAAAACAAGCAGCCAAAGCACTGCTGGAAATATTTCTAGAAACTTTTAATTTATCCTGCGCTAAAGGAAGAACAGACTGAAGCGCCAACTGTTGTTTTAGAAACGGAGTTTTTGGAATAATCATAATTGCATTTAATTCACTTTCAATTTTCCTGCTTAACAATTCCAATTCTTGTTTATTTTTTGCTCTCGCATTCAAGTATAAACCAAAATTAAATAATTTTTCATCACCCAACTGCAAACGTTCCAGCATTTTTAAAGTATCATCATATTGAAGCTTTAAAGAAGGATTCACAATACCTTTCAATTCACTTGCAATAATATCCGATTTCTGTTTTACTAATTCTTGATTTAATCTTTCTAAAACAACTTGAATGCTTTGAGGCTGAACATGCAAAGAAAGATCAAAATTTCCCGGACTAGAAATTAAAGCATTCAGCCAGCCCTCACGAATAAACCTAGGAAAACCAACAGCAGTTATTACACGATTAAACGAATCATTCAAACGAATATGATCCGGATGATTTTCAATCCTAGAAGGCTTCAACAAATCTGTCAAATCCGTAATACCTAAACTATCTTCTTCAAGCATTTCTTTTACTCCTCTTCAGCTTCTTAGACAATCCTTTAATTTCACAATCAATCTGATGACTCATCTCTAAAGCCTTCAACTTATTGCCTTTCTTAAGTTCCACTACAATTTCAGGAATAGCTTTCTTCCAAGCCTTGTCTAGCTGGCACTTCTTCAATAAAATCACCTCAATCCAATGATGCAACAAAATTTCCGCTAGCATCCACATACTTTTCAGGCATTGTAGTGCCTAATTTTATGCACAAAAAGAATTGTCCTTTGCGTAATAAAACCATGCAAGAAACTAGTCTAATTCATCATTTCCAAAGATGAGCAAAAAGTCGATGGTGGAAAACTGATTTTGTTCAAGCCAAGAAACAAACTTTGAGCTACTCGTCATCAATATCTTTTAGGTATTTTGGAAATATGCGCTGAATCTTTTCTGCTTCTTCTTTCAAGAACTCAAATGCTACTTGCCATTGGGTCTTATTTGTTACTTCGATTTGCTTTTCTATTTTTATTCGAGATGCTTTTTTGTCAGGCAATTCCATCCAAACTAACGGTGCCCCAATATCTTTCTCAATAGCGTCTTTTTTACTAAACAAATGTTGGAAAATTTTTTTGTCTGGATCGTTAGCCGAGTAGAATGCTGCGCTTACTAAGTTCTGTCGAGTATCCATTACAAGCGATAGGTATCCTTTTGATGTTCCTATTGCCAGATCGCACCAATGTTGAGGATAAACTTTGCGGGATTTTAGATTTGATTTTTTATTCTTTAGGAAGTCCATAAAAGAGTTCCAGAACTCAAGTTGCATTTTTTTTGTTTCTGTTAAGTCCTTTTTTATATCTACTGATTGTTTGAGGTTTTTAGCCCAATAATCCGGTTCACAAACAATATTGAATTTAGGGGCGGGGCGTGAATCATCGATTTGCCAAGCTTCTATTCTTACAACAAAAAATTTGACTTCTCCAGAACTAATCTCATTTAACCAATCGATTGCAGTTCGATGTTCTTCACGTAGATCTTTGCAAATCAAGATTACTATCTTTGCTTCAACTCCTGAAGCATATGTAATAAGTTTTCCAAGATGGTCATGATCAGAATCTTCAAGTTGATTTTCTATGACAACGTATTCCTCACTCTCAGAATCGGGATTTGGTATTTTTGCTACTAGATCTGCTGAAAAACCACCTATTGCCTTTTCTCTTTCCACTAATTCTAAGGGAATTTTCAGTTCAGTCGCTAGCATATCAAGATTTTCTTTATGGCTCAACCATTCTGTAAAATCAGATGCTTCATTTTTCCATAACTCCCTAAGATGCACTTGTTTAAGGTTACCGAAACTGCCCATGTTATCACAGTATCACTTGGGTATATAATCTTTTAACTTTATGGCCAATCGGAATTCTGCAAAATATGTCAAATTCTTCATTAATAAGCACACAATGACTTTTACGTAGTGCTTAAATTTTTTCCAGTTCATGAACTCGCATACTTGTTTCTTTATTAAGGCCGAGAACAGAGTTTGTTATAGTGCTAAGAGAGTGTGGTTGAAAATGGTATTTATTCGCGCGAAACGGTTTGGCAGACAAACCTATTATTATTTGGTGGAAAACAAACGAGTAAACGGCCGAGTTCTTCAAAAAGTAAAAGCATATTTAGGAAAAAATCGAGGTGAAGGAAATGGATTTAACACAGCAATGCATGGTAACAGGCCAGAAAGGATTTGAAAGCGAACAGCCAGTAAAGTTTGCTATTTTAGAAGTTCAAGGAAAAGCCTATGACAAAATAAAACTCAACAAAATTCCAGGACTAAAATTCAAAGAAGTTTTAACAGTCAGTGAGTTTCCAAATCATCGAGATCATCCAATCATTGTTATATCCACTTGCGAAATCCTATTGGGCGGAGAAGAAAAAGCAAGCAAAAGAACACTCTGCGTGATTGGGAAATGAATTAGTTTGCCAAGTTTCAAATTAAGAATTAAAATAGATGTGCGTAAATATATGTTGGAATGTCAGATAAAAAGTCCGGCTCGTTTGAAGATGAATATTCACACATTAAAGCATTTAATGAGCAAGGCTATTTACTTGCAGAAAAACTTTATAAAGCTGCACAAAGTACATACCAGAATCATTTTTGGATGCCTGAAGCAATGGAATCTCCTGTTATAACAGACGTCGACCTAAAAAAATCTTCAAAAATTGATTTGATTTTAAAACATGAAGAAATGAATGGGGGCCCATGGCATTATGCCCTTGTCGAATGTAAAAGATTAAATCCAGAATATGTATTTTGGGCTTTTCCTTACAAGAATGAGTGTAACGGATATGTAAAAGTAAATTCAATTGAAAATCAAACCAAAAATTTTGTATCAAGTTTTACTCCTTTTTCAAGTGAGTGGAAGTTTGAAAATTTTAATACAGTCAAAAAAGCAACATGGGGAGTTTCTGTCAGGGAAAAAGCCCAACAAAGTAGAATTTCTAATACTGATGAGATTGAAAAAGCCGCAGTTCAAGTATGCACTCAAACGTATGGATTTATTGCAAAAGAAACGCGTGCATTAAGTGAAACTGTTTCATCAGAGCATTACTCACGCCGATACTTTTACCCGATAATTGTTACATCAGCACCTCTCTTTGTAATGGGCTTTAATCCTGAAGAAATCGATGACTTAGGTAGTTTTAAATTAAAGCGTGAACGAATGGAAGTAGATTGGCTTATTTATGAGCATGTTATCGATCCATGGATAACAAGAGATTGGGGACTTACCAGATATAGTACTGCGGATGTTCGTATGGAAAAATATCGCAGCACTATTGACATTCTTATAGTTAATTCTGCAAAATTTTTAGATTTTTTAGATGCATTAACTAATGGTATTTCTTTACGAACACAAAAAACTAAAAATTAATACTTTTTTTGATTTAAGTCATTCCTTTTGCAGTTTTATTTTTGCTCCATTCATTCAAAAATTCCGAAAACTGCTTTAAGTTCAGTCCTTTGTTTTCTAAATCTTTTAATTGACTAACTACATTATTGAGGAATTCATAGCTTTGTCCTTGTTTGTTTTCAATAACTTGCATAGCAATTTTTTCGTTTAATGCATTTCCGCATTTTTTGCATAAAGAAAAATTGGAAGAATTTTTTTCTTGACAGCGTTTACAGATTATTTGCCCGATTTTTGTTTCTTCTTCAGTTTCTTTGTCTTTAATTCCGTATGTGGCTAGTATTGCTGTATCTATATCTCGTCCGCTTAAGTGAACATATCTTGAAGCCATATCGCTTTCTTGTGTCCAGCCGAAGTACATTTTTAATTGAGCTTCGGTTAATTTTTTAGCCAAATGAGTTGCCCGAGAGTGTCTAAAAGAGTGCGGGTTAACTCTTTTTTTAATGTCAGCCTTTTCGGCTATGACTCGAAGCAGTTTTCGAGCAGTAGTGTGAGTAATCGGTTCTAGTGTCGTATGAGCTGATTCATATAAAGCTGGCCATAAAGGTGCGCTTGGATTTTTTTTAAATGGATGAATAGTAAGCCAGTTCGCTAAATAGTTTGTGCAAGCCACTAAAGGAATTCTTCTTTGTCCAGTTTTACCTTTAACTGTAATGGATGTAACATGTTCGCCGAAAACTATGTCTTTAATTTCTAAACCCAGTAATTCGCCGATGCGTGCACCGCTTTCATACAAAGTATAAATTAAGGCTTTATCCCGAAGATTGTTAGCTCTGTCAATTAATTGCAAGACTTCTTCTTCAGTTAAAATATCTTCCGGCAAAATACAGTTCTTGGGTTTTTTTGCTTTAATCCATTTAACTAATTTTGGTGCTTCCTCGTCATTGCCTAACAGCCACTTATAAAAACGTTTCAATATTTTTTTGAAATCCACTTTTGTATATTCTGAATATTTTGGATTGGAATCAAAGTCAATGATAAGTTTACGAATATGTGAAACATCTGCGTTCCTAAAATCAGTATTTAATTTCTTTAATTGAACTGCATATTTTTTCAAAAACAATACACACTTACGCAAACGTTGGGCACTAATGCTTTTGGCCAGCATGTCTTCAACGTAATCCAAAATGCATTGAATGTCAGCTGGATTTAATTCCTCACAGTTCTTCAAATGGTCTAAGCTGGTTGTGAGACCAGTTTCCGAATAATAAGTCTTTCTATATGATGCCATAGTTACTATATGACACTATAGTCTTATAAACCTGGGGGAATATACCCCAAGTATAGATGCTCCCGCCGGGAATCGAACCCGAATTAAGGGCTAACATCAATCATTTCTAAATTCCAATATCCTTCAAAATTAAAGGGAGGTATCGGAACCGTAGGTTCTGATTGTGAAAGGCCCCTGTGCTTAGCCGTTACACTACAGGAGCACCCAAACTAACTTCAGTCAGCTGTGCTGGAGCAATGCGGCAGCACAATTACAACGTATCCGTTTTAATGTGCATTACACCCAAGGTGTAATCGCACTGCAACACACCAACCAGGTTATGGTTGGGTTGCTCTTCTAGAAATGGTTTAAGAAAATGGTTTTTAAATAGTATGCAAATATATTCTATTAATTCTAATTAAAGAATTGTAAATTAAAGGTTATTTTATGGCCCATTTTCCTGAAGCAAGCAAACGATTGTTTGACAATGTATGGATTTGCATGCGCTGCAATTCCAAGAACCGAGTAGCTCCAGGCGGAAAGCCAACCAAGTGCAGAAAGTGTAAAAGCTCTAAATTACGCTTAAAACGCAAATTAAAGAAAAAAGCGTAAAGTAATAAACTCTTTTTTCCTAGTTTTCTTTATGTCTTTTATAGACTATTTAAAATTGTTGAGACCTTTTAATTGCATTCTAGGCTCCTTGGCAGTCTGGATTGGCTACACCATTGCAGTACATGCTTTACTGATTCCAACCATTTCAGTGCTTTTAGCTATGCTGGTTGTTTTTTTGATTTGCGGAGCTGGTCAAGTCATTAATGATTTTTTTGATGTTGAACTGGATCGAAAATTAAATTCAGAAAAACCTTTGCCTTCTGGAAAAATTTCTCTCCAAAATGCATTCAGTTATTCCATTGGCTTATTTGTTATCGGAAATATTTTGGCATTCTTTTTGGGATTTACTCAATTCTTGATTGCAGTTGTATTTAGTGTTTTATTAATTTTGTATGCTTGGAAAATCTCCAAGAACTATAAATATATTGGAAACTGGGTTGTTGCTTTAGGCACAGCTTTTACTTTAATCTACGGAGCTTCTCTTGCAAATAATTATGTTTTGGTTATTTATTTTGCTTTGTCTGCTTTGTTTGCAAATTTGTCCAGAGAATTAATTAAAGATTTAGAAGATGTGGAAAAAGATCAAGGATTCAAAAAAACTTTGCCTATGCTTTTGCCTAAAAAAGAAGTCAAAATATATATTGGTTTTTTTTATTTCGTTTCCGCAATTTTGGCTTTTGCTGTCTATGTTTTGTTTTCTTTGAATTTTTATTTTTTAATTCTTTTAGGAATAACTATTTTGATTTTTATTTTATCTTTAAAAGAAACAGTGCATGAAAATTTTAAGCTTGCTCAAAGATATTCTAAAAATGGAATGGCCATAGCTTTGCTGGCTTTTTTAGTTAGTGTTCTTTAAATTTTTTAGTTTTCAAACTCAACAGTTACTTGCGCTTGATTGTTTTCCAAGGAATCAAATTCAATACTTACTCCTAAATCAGTATCTGTAAATTTTTCATTTTCTTTAATGCAATGGTTTTCTTGCTTTGCTTCTGGATTTTGATCCGTGTACAATAACAGGTTTTGATGTCCTGGATTGTATTCTTGGTTTTCTGTATAACATAAACTAACCAGCAAACATCCAGTTTCCGGCAATGGTTGTTTGTCATTGTCTATAATTTCTTGATCTAATCCAATGGGTTTTCTGTACTCTAAACATAAAGGATGTTTTGAATTTGGAACTCGCAATCCTTTGATTTTTTCTTCTTTTGTTTCCAGTGCTGAAATTACATAGTTTCCATTTTCTGTAACTGTTTTAATTTCACTCCAGCCAGCCTTATATTTATCCCAAGCATTTACATGTCCTGTTCCTGAGCTCATGAAATCAAATGGATTTCCGTAATCTGCAGTTTCACAATTGGTTTCAGAGAAGACTTTGGCGCCACAATGCAATGTTACTGGGTGTTCAAAATTAAACAATCCATGCCCTAATTCATGAGCTAAAGTTAAATAATTTAATTTTCCTTCAGGAACTTGAATAATGTCAGTATTGCTAATTTTGTTTCTGTGAGTAAATGTACTTTCAATAAAACCAAGTTCTTGTTCATTGCTGGAATTGATTTGGGTTGGATAAAAAATCAATGCATGGGTATCCCGTGAAGGATTGCAAGAAGAATAAGCTAACTCTAACATTTCATTAACTGTAGTTCCTGTGGAATTGCTTTGGGCATTTTTGTATTCAAATTGTAAATTTACTTTTTCGTACGATATTTCTTTGTAAAATTTTTGAATTTTTTCTGCAATCTGAATTAGTTCTTGTGTTGTTTTATTTAACGAGTTTTCTTTCCAGTTGATTAAGCAAATTTGGATTTTAAAATTTTGAATTGAATTTTCCGGCAAAGTTTGTGGATTATCCAATGGTTGAAGACAGCCTAAACTTAAAATTAGTAAAATAATTAAACATTTGAATTTCATGCATTTATTTGAATTTTTATATAATTAAACTTTTCTGAATGCTTGTTTGACTTTTTCAATTCCAAATGCATGAATGAGTGTTCCAATTTTTGGACCTCGGTCTTTGTTGATTAAAAGCAAATACAATGCTTTAAACAAGTCTTTGGGTTGAATATTGTTTCCTTTGGCTGTTTCAAAAACCATTTGCTGTATTTCTTCAGCTGTTTGTTTTGTCTGCATTTTTTCGCTTAAACTCAAAATGCATTTTTTGATTTCATTGGTTGCAAATGCAGTAAATTCTTGTGAAGGATTTTCTTGGAATTTGATTTTGGATTGTTCTTGTGCATATTTTTCAATCCAATATTGGCATCTTAAAAGTTTTTCCGAGAATTTGTGTTTGTCACTTTCTGCTAATTTTTCTTTCACATGCCCAGAAGTCAACAAAATTTCTTCTAATTTATTTATGTCTTTTTTTGGATCCAAAATTTGTGCCAGTAATGTTGCGAAACCAAAACTAATTTGAGCCGGCATTTTTTCAGAAGGTTTTTCCAATAAAGATAATTCGTATTCTCGTTTAATTTTATGCGTTAATTTTTCTGCTTGAGTTGAATCCAATCCATAATAGATTCGTTCGGCTCGTTCAAAATTTTCATTCAATAAAACAAATGAATTGTCATCAAAACCAAATTCTATGCTGGATTGTGGTTTGTGGGAGAAAATCATGAATCTAAATAATTCTGGGCTGGCTGTTTTTTCCCATTCTTTTAAGCTAATTACATTTCCGGCACTTCCAGACATTTTGGCTCCGCCTTTTAATTGAATGAATTCAGTTGGAAATTGTACCGGTGGATCTTTTTTGAATACTTCTTTGCATAAAACTCTTCCAACATCTACACTTCCACCTTTACTGAAATGGTCTTTTCCTCCGCTTTCAAAACTAACTCCATAGTGTACCCAGTGCGCTACCCAATGAACTCTCCAATGAAGTTTTGCATTTCCATTAAATGGCTTAATTTCTCCTTGAGCATTGCAGTACGTGCAGACATAGTTGACTGTTTTTCCATTCCAGTTGCTGACATTGCCAGTAATTTTTTTACAATCTGGGCACAATACTTGAATGGGTAAAAATGTTTCTTCTTTTTTGGATTTAGCAATTTCTGTCCAAATTTTTACAATTTCTTTAGCATGGTCTAAAGCAAAAATGATTGTATCATTGTAGATTCCTTGCTGGTATTCTTCAAATGCACTCACAATTTCTAATTGAACTCCATATTTGGGTAAAATTTCTGGAATTTCGCTGGTAAAATAATCCGCCCAACTTTTATATCCTGGAAAAGGACTGGGTGCCAAATAGCAAGGCTTTCCGATATACTCTGGTTGTTCACTTTCTTTGACTGGAACTCCTGCTGGAATTTTGTCAATGGCATCAAAGTCATCGGCAATAAATCTTTGATGTACTTTGTATCCTTTGCTTTCCAATGCTTTGCGTACAGAATATGGTGTAAATATTTCTGGTCTGGAATTTCCAATATGAAAATAGCCTGAAGGAGTCCACATTCCATGAACTGTAAAGGGTGCTTTTTTTTGAGCAATGACTTCTTCAGCAACTTTATCTGCCCAGGATGTAACTTCAATTTCTTCACTCATTATTTATTCAAACTCCAATACTTTAATAAAAGTAATTTATTTTGCCTTAAGTCTAAGTTATTTTGATCTATGCCTAAGTCTTGGATTGTTTTGCTTTTCGTCTAGGTCTTGGATCTATTTCTTGCCACATATCATTGGTTCGAATTCTGTAAAATTTCTTTAAATCCACTGGCTGATTTCCTATGCGTTCAATTACAATAAAACGATTGCGTCCCAAAGTTCCGCGTTTTCGTTTAGGATCCTGTCCGCGTTTAGCTAAAGCTTCCCGCATCCACTTATCATACTTTATTTGAATTCGGACTTTTTTTACTTTTAATTTAAAACCATGTCTTTGAAAATATTCTTGTATGTGTTTTTCGTCTTTTCCTAAAAAATAAGCCGGCACTTGCAGTATTGCTTTTCCGCCTGGATTTAATCCATTGGCAATTACTTCCAATGCGCGAGCTCGGTCTATGACATATCTCATGCTTTGAAATGAAAAAATAAAATCTTGTCCAGCTAATTTTAATCCTTCAATTAATCCTACGCGTACTTTTACTGTAGGAACATGGCCTGTTATAGTTCCAATAATGGACTGACTTCCTCTTGTATGTAAAATACTTCTTCCTTCAATTTCATCTTTTCCAGCTGCTTGATTGGCTGCTTTTTGGGTTAAAGTAATTCCATCCACTTCTGCAATATTTCCGCGAAAAAGTTTTAATGCACGTAAACTATGGCCTTCTCCAGTTCCAACTTCAAATACTTTAACTTTTCTTCCAAGTTTTCGATGCAAATTGTCTACTTCTTTAATTACATTCATTCCAGGCGTTGGACTTTCTAAGTCTACAAGTCGTCGTGTAGTTTGCCAAGTATGTGAAAGTCTTCCTTCTTCAATTGCACGGTATTGTTTTATTTTGTCCGCAATTGCTTTTCTTTCCGGTGTTCCTTTTTTTACATGCGGAAATGCTTTTTGTCTTTGAATCATTTAAAATTCCCCTTAAGAATTTTAAAAGTTATAAATTTCTGTTGAATTTTATAATTATGAAAATCTATAAAATTTTCATAAGTTTTTAAATTTCGTAAATTTAAAATCATTTTATCCCCATTGACTGAGTGCTGTTTGGTTTCCTTTTTCTTGTGCCTTGGCAGTAATTTTATTAATTGCATTTTTGACTCGTTCTTCTGAAAAATCATGTTGTCCGCACAAAAAATCAATCAATCTTTCAGTATCAGGTTCTTTGAATTGAATTTTGTAATCTAGATTGTAATCTGGATTCAAAAAAATGTTTTCAACTTCTTTCCAGTCAAATTCTGGTTCAAATTCAGTTTTTTTAATAATTTCTTCAAACGAATTATTTTCCTGCACTAACTTCAAAGCTTTTTTTGGGCCGATGTTTGGAAATTTTTCATTAAAATCTGTGCCCAGCAATAAAGCCAGCCAGATTAATTTTTCGCGAGAAATATTTAAACTTTTTAAAGTATCCGGCAAACCAATCAATTCAGTTTTGACATCAATGTATACATTTTTGTTGGGTAATTTTTTTCTTCCAGTCACAGTTAAATTTTTTATCAAAAAAGGAGCTCCAAACAATAAGCTATCATAATCTTGGCTGCCGACTCCAAAAATTTCTCCTTGAGCACACATTACAGCCAGCTGTGCTTCGCCTTCGCTTTTTGCCTGCACCACTGGCAAGCCCATATATTCAACTAATTTTTTGGCTTCATTCACCATTTCTTCAGTTAAACGCATGGATTGCTGAGAATATTTTCTTATGCCTTCTAAATCTCCATCTGTTCTGGCTTTTTCCAATTTTATTCCAGCATCAGTTCGAATTTTGATGCGTTCTTGAATTGTTTTTGCTTTCAATTCATGGTGTTTTCCATCAAATGCAAAAACTGGTTTGACTCCAGCTTCCAATAAATTTACAGTCCGATACAATAAGCCAGTAATGTGGCTGGTGACTTTTCCTTTAGAATCCATTAAAGGCTGGCCATCCCGTGAACGAATACTAGACAAAAATTGATACAATACATTATAGGAATCAATTCCAATTTTTTTGCCTTGCAAATCAGACATTTCAATTTCTTTCTTAGAAACCAGCTGCCCTAAATTAACACCCATTTAAAATTCCTCCAGGAATTCTAAAGCAATAAAATTCTTTTGAATTTTATGATTTTGAAAATTATTTAAATTTTCAAAAGTTTTAAAATTTTCTTGAAATTTTAAACCCATTCAATATCATCTCGGTTACAAATACCATACAATTGCCGAAAACTTCATTAATACTATATCCTTTCTTTCCTAAAAAATACGAAGTCCGTCATAATGACGTAATTCTTTCCTTTACTGCCGATTATTCGGATTTTATTCAAATTTTTTTATTTTTTTCAGATTTTATACGAATTTAGCAAAAGATATTTATATAACTGTAGGTACTATATATTAGTGCAATAAAATGCACTGAACTTAGTTTGATGAGCCTATCCCGATTTAATGGCTAAGTTCGAAGAAACCAACTCTCTTAGCTCTTGGGAAAAACTTTCGGGTTTTTCCCCTATTTTGCAATTCTAGTTTGAACTATTTTTCAGCCAAGATTCTTAAATTTTTAGTTTATACAATGTATAGATGGATATGGGTGAATGTGAAGTTTGCGGCAAAAATGATGCAAGTTTAGTTTCCATTGAATTGGAAGGAGCTATTTTGCTGGCGTGTGTAAATTGCAGTTCTTTGGGTAAAAAAATTGAAATTCCTTCTTTGAATAAAAATTTGAATTTTTCGTACAAATTTTCTTCCAAAGAAATGTCTTTAGGTTTAGACTTACCGGATGATTTAGGAAAACGTTTAAAGCAGGCGCGTGAAAAATCCAATTTAACTTTCAAGGATTTGGGTTTAAAGGTTTTTGAAAAGCCTACTTTATTGCAGAAAATTGAATCCGGGCATTTTAAACCAAGTGATTCTTTAATTCGAAAACTTGAAAAAGTATTGCAGGTTAAATTACATTAAGGTTTTGAAAAATGTCTTTTTTTGAAAGTTTTGAATTCTCATTGATCTTAGTCATTATTTTTCTTTTGGGTTCTACTTTTTTAATTAAAAAATTTATTAAAACTTCGAAAACATTTTATATTTTTTCCATGATTAAAACTACGCGTTTTAATCCAATTTTGGAAAAATTTACTTTTTTAGGAAAATTTTTAGACTTCATGGCCTATGTTGGCTTGATTTTAGGTTTTGGTGTTTTTGGAGCAGATTACTTGTTTGCTCGAAATCAAAAATCTAAACTTAAACGCATTTCCATTATTGTGCTCTGTTTTTTTGTATTATATTTTTTATTTCAATTTTTGTTGTCTCCTTTGTTTGCTTCGAATCCCAGTACAGCTCAGTTTAGTTTTTGGTTTCCAGTAGTTTTTGGAATTTTTGGCTTGGCTGGTTTTACTTTATTTTCACTTGCAGTCAATGCATTTGATATCATTCTTAAAATATTTTTGGGAAAAAAAGCTTGTCCTGGTGTAGCTCCTTTAATTCCAGGTGTGCAAATTCCGAATGTGCCTATAGTTGTTCCGTTTATTGCTTGGATTCCTTTGTTTTTGATTTTAATTATTCATGAAGGTTTTCATGGAATTCAAGCCAGGAGAGAAAAAATTAAAGTCAAAAGCACTGGCTTGTTGTTGGCTGGTTTGTTTCCAATTGGTGCTTTTGTGGAACCGGATGAAAATCAATTAAAGCATAAATCTAAATTAGCGCAATTAAGAGTCTTTGCCAATGGTGCAACCTCGAATATGTTTTCTATTTTTGCTATGCTGGCTTTAGCCCTGCTGTTGGTTCCTATATTGACTCCTATGCAAAATGAATTAATTTCTGCCCGAATTAATGCAGTAGACTCTGTGATTATTTCTGATGTATCCGAAACCACTGAATTTTGCGGGGATACGTATTCTAATTCTGCATTTAATAATTTAGAAAAAGGAATGCAAATTCGTTCCGTAAATTCTGTTCCTGTTCATTCCATTGTAGAAGTTCAAACCCAGATTGCTGAAGTTCGTCAAAACAATCAAGAACTTGTTTTAGGCGTTCAATCTGTATCCAATGAATTATCTGAAAAGAAATTAACTCCCAATCCTTTGGGCCGGTATGGTTTTAGTATGGAAGAAAAACTTAACCCAGGTTTTGTTTTTTCAGAAGATTATTTTTGGAAAGCTGCTTTTTTGAATGCCATTTATACAATCATTAATTGGTTTGTTATTTTGAGTTTATTGATTGCAATTGTAAATTTTTTGCCCATGGATCCATTTGACGGCGGAAAAATGGCCCGTATTATTTATTTGCCGTATCTTTCTTTCCTGAATTTACCGCCCAAGCAAACAGAAAAATTTTTTCAGAGATTTATTTTATGGCTGGTATTAGTCTTGTTTTTCTTGAATGCTTTGCCTTTGTTTTTATAATTTGAACTTATTTAGGAAACCGTGTTCGGATAGTTCGATTCATGGTTCGTTTAATATTTCTTTTTTGCAAAAATAATGCTTTTCGTTTGGCTAAATGTTCTTCCAATAATTTTGGTTCACTGCGCAATCTTTTTTCGTAAGCAGGATCGTCTTTTGGAATTTTTTTCCCAATTCGTTCGCTTGGAATTGGTTTTCGTTTTGGATAAATTACTTGATCAAATGCTCCTTGATCTTGAACATCTGGTTTGTACATCGCTATAGCTGAGATTCGTGGAACTTTTAAATCTCTGAGTTGTTGTTTTACAAAATTAGTCATTTGCCCGGATTGTCCTTCAAAAACTAAAACAAGCGTATGTCCTAAATGACTTAAATCGTTTCTTCCTCTTTGCTTGGGGTATCTTGTTTTGATTGCATTTAAAATAGTTTGAGTAAATCGTTTGGGGTCTGCCTGCATGTCTGCACTGACAGTCCAAGCTGTGCCCAATCTAAAAATACTGTTTCCCAGCGAAAAAATTTCCGGCAAAGAATCTTTTGGATGTTTTCGAGACCATGTTTTCTTAAACAAATATTTAGCCCAAAAATCCTGCGAAGAAGGAAATACGATAGTTTGAACTTTGTGTTCTCGAACAAACTGAATTACTTGTTCAATTCCATCTACTAGTTCCTTGCTTGTATTGTAGCCTAAAGGATCAATTTTTTGTTTGCTCATTATTCATTTTATTAATTAAAGTATTTATATTTTAATTTGAAAATTTCTTTAAGTGCATTTTTTGCCAGAATCCATTTGTCCTGAACAGCAATAAATTGCATCTTCTATTTTTCTTAATTCATGTCCTGAAGGTGCGCATAAAATGGTGGATTCTTTTGCTTCAAAATTCGGCAAGCGATTGAACGGGCTTTGAGCTGGTTTTAAATCGGAAAGATAACTTCCAACTTCAAAGTCATGGGTCCAAGCTCTTCGCCAAAACACATCCCATTTTGCTTCATCCCATTCAGCAACACAGCTTCCATCATGGTTATCTTCTTCTGCTGGCTTTCCGTCTGTTCCTGGCCCACTGCATTGTTTTCCACTGGCGTGCAAAGTGCAACAGTTATCGTGTTTAATACTTCCAGGCACAACCCAGCATCTTCGTTTTCCGTTTACTTCTGCATCGCATCCAACTTGTAATGCTACTAAATGAGACCCCCAAAAAAATTCAGGTCCTCCGCCAGAGCAAGCTTTTCCAACTCCTCCAAAACATTGTTCTGTTTTTCCATTGGCATTTCGAATAACTCGTTGGTTTGTATTCAATAAACGTGCACTGGTCCATCCAGTATTTGTTTCAACTACTACAATAGGGTTTCCGCTGATTCCCCATTTTACATCCAATAATTCTAATTCAGTTCCATCAACTTTTTTTATTGCATATCGTGTTGGTACGTCATTCAAGGTTACTTGTTTTATGTTAAAGAAATTTTTTCCTTTAATGATTGCTGTTTTTGTGATTTGCATATTATCTGGAACAATGTCAATAATTTCTGGAAATTTTAGTGGTTCTGGAACTTTTAAATAATCTGCAATTCCTGTATTGTCAATATACCATTGTTTGTTTTGCTGAATCCAATTTTTTAATCCCGCCAATCCAGTTCCGCCTTTTTTTTCTCTTAAGTCTTTGCTGGCTTGATGGATCGGTGGATTATCTGCATTGTATAAATAGTAATATAAATTTGGAAATTGCTGAATTTCATTTGCAAAAACTTCCAGCAATGCAGTGCGTGCCATTCCAAATGCTAAATAATCCAGCATGTCTGTATTTTCTAAATACCATTGTTTGTTTTCAATAATCCAAGACTTTAATCCTTGTCTGCCGCCGCCATTCTTTTTTGCTTTCAAGTCAGCCAAAGCTTGCTGGAATGGTTTTCTGGTTTCAAATCCAAACTCTGATTCTAACCAATCATTTTGTAAAATTTCGTCTGCAAACACTTCTTTTAAAACTTGTGGAACTAATTTTTTCATAAATCTTTCTTGGCCTGCAATGACTATTGGATCATTTAGCCAGTTTTGTTTTTGTTGTTCCATCCAAGTCTTTATATTTTCTAATTTTGTTCCAATTTGTTTGGCTCGAAGAGCATCTTCGGTTTTTTGCAATGGTGGTTTTCCAATTTCTTTTAAAAAATCTTTGAATCCAGGAATGTCATCAAATTCCGGTCCAACAAATACTTCATCAATGGCTTTCCGAATTACATTGAGTTCGTCTCCATAGTTTAACTGTGTGTCAATTACGAGATCTTCACTCATTTTAACATAGCAGTCTTCATTCCATGTATAATAGCATCCAATCCAGCGGACTTTTTCACTGGATTTTAATCCAATGAATGCATTTAGGTCATATGTTGCTGCGCATATATCTCCACAGTCAATTTTTCCATCCAATGAACTAATTTTTCCATCCGTACGTTTGTTAATTCGCAAAAGTATCTTAGGTGTTTTTTTTTCCTTATATTTTGCGATTACTTGGGCATTTGAATGGAATGTAATTGTGCAGGTTAATTTGTTTCCAATACAATTTCCGCTCCATTCGTCAAATTTTCCATTTTCTTCTGTAATGAATATTAATGTAATTGTAGTTCCTTCTTCAAATTGGTGTTTGCATGTTTCATTCTTGCAATTAATTCCAAGTTCTTTGATTGCAATACTTCCAGGTCCTTGGCTTCCCAATGTTAAAGTGTACTTACTTTTAGGTCCTTTAAATTCAGCAGTAACATTTTTGTATTCTGTTAATTTTACAACACAAGTTATTTGTTTTCCTGTACATTCTCCAGTCCATCCTTCAAAGGTATGCCCTAGTTCCGGATAAGCTGTTAATGTTACTTCTGCATCCATCGGATAAGCTGCTCCGCAAGCTGTTGGGCAATTAATTTTGTAATCACTTGACTGTATCTTTCCAGAACCAGTGCCTGTTTTGTTTACACTTACTCCGTAATAAACTGGCATAAAAGAAACCCAGACATTTTGAAGTTTATCTACTGTAAAAATACAGCCATTGGCTGGATCTTGACAGGCTCCTTCCCATCGCACAACTCTGTTTCCAATATCTGGTTCTGCCGTCAGTGTTACTGAACTTCCTTTTTCAAATTCAGCTGCACAATTTTCTCCATTTTCAGTACACTGAATTTCTTGATTTTGACTTTGAACAGTTCCTTTTCCTGTAACATATACCCATACTTGGTGAGTTTTCTTTTTTGGTTCTGCAGTTATTTTTCCAGATCTCAAGTATCCGGTTTCTGTTTCAGTTTTTATTTCTGGGTTTGTGTTTAAAGTTGAACTTTTTTCAAATAACGCACTTACATTTTTTTGAGAATTAAAACTAAGAGTGCAATTAGCTTGTGTTCCTTGGCAATATTCATTCCATCTGATAAAAATAGATCCCGGTTCAGGAGTTGCTGTTAATGTTACCAGTTCACGTTCTCCTATTTTTTTTGTACAAGACTGTGAACAATCAATATTGTAATCCAATGCACTTACTTTTCCTTTTCCAATTCCATTATTTCCAGCTCCATCAATTTTAATAATTAAGTCATATGTTTTGGGAATAATTTGAACTTCTATAATGGGCTGTGGATTGGGCCGGGAACTGATTTGAATTGTTTGATTGTTTTCATTTTCAGTTTGCTGTTGTATTGTGGTTCCTCCAGTAAAAATTCCAGTCACTGTTTTTCGAGCGTCCATTGTAATTGTACACGTTTTTTCTGTTCCAGTGCAAGTTCCATCCCATCGAATAAACTCAATTCCAGGTCCAGTTGCTTCTGCGGTTAAGGTCACTGTAGAATCTGCTGGAAATTTTACACTGTCATACGTACAAATAGACCCGCAGTAAATTCCAACTGGATTCGAAGTAATTCTTCCCAAGCCTCCAGTTCTGTAAACAACCAGTTCATATTCATTAGAGTTTTGTCCTGAAAAAATCGCAGTTACTTCTTTAGATTCACTCAATACAATAGTACACGTTGTCTGTGCCCCATTGCAGGCTCCAGTCCAAGACTGAAAAGTACTTCCTTCGTTGGGCATTGCAGTTAATGTAATTTGTGTGCCTGAATTATAGCTTTCTTGGCAGGCAGCTCCACATAAAATTCCAGAAGGATACGATGACACGTACCCTTGTCCTTGAGTGCTTACTGTAATTGAAAAATAGTTTACTGCGTATACGTTTAGAATAAATGCTGACAATACAATGGCTGCAATTCCTAAAATTATTTGAAACTTTTTTTTATTCTGCATAACTCCATCCGAATTTTATTTGAATCTGCCCAGGTTCTTCTATTTCTGGAGGACCCGTTCTATAAATTACCCAAAAATAATCAATTCGGTCACCTATTTCTTCTATTGGGCCATTCACACTTTCATTCCATCCGTATAAAATAATTTTTCGAGTTGGACCATATTCGTTGATTCCCCAATTGCTCCAGTCTTGTTCTGTTATGGTTTGAATTTCCCAGGTTCCATTTTGTGTTCCAAAAATCCAAGTATGATTGGCTTGGATATCTATTAAAGAATTTGAAGTTTCTGCAAAACTCCAGTCTCCATTGTCTAAATAAACTGCTTTAGAATATTCTCTCCAGTTTCGAATCATTCCTTGTTCTTCTATGCTTGCAACTGGCATGGGTTCAGAGGTCCTATTTTCAGATTCAGTTTCTGCAATAGTTTCAGAACCAAATTCATTTTGATTTTGTTTTAATTCAAATGAATTTATCATTTTTCTAAATGTTTCACGATTGTTTTCAAGTTCATTGGCCAATCCAGTAAATCCAATAACATATCCTGTCTTATTTTTTGTTAACAAAACTTGAATATATCCTAATTCAATTCCTTCAACTTCTGACTGATATTCTAATTGATATCCTTCCAATCCATTTACTGTTACTGGTTCTAATTTTAAAATCTGAAACTGACTTAATCCTTCTTCCAATTGTTTTACGCTTTTTTCAACATATTCTTGTGCATTCATTTCTTCTGATAAAGATTCTCGTAAAACAATTAAATTTTCTTGAAATAAATTAGTTTCACTTTCAGCAGGTTCAGTAAATATTGCTAATTGCCCTTCTGTTTGATTGGTCCAAGTATTGGGATAATTTATTTTGAACCAACTGCCTTCAAATATTTGAGTATCTCGCAATGGATTTAGATTTCCTGAAGGTTGTTCTTGGACACAGGCACTTAATGTTAAAAGTCCGATTAAAAATAATATTGAAATAATTTGTTTGTTCATTTTTTCTCCTTGCCGTATTTTTGATGATATCAATTAATTTTTCTATTAAGGATCTGGTCTTCCAAATTTCATTTGCAGTTGTTTTTCAGTTTCAAATACTGGCGGGCCAACTTGATAAATTATCCAAAAAAAATCCAGTCTTGTGCTGCGTTCAATGGGGCCATCAGCTCCAGTTTCATTCCATTCATTGAACACAATTTTTTGAGTGGGTCCATAGTCTTCCACCAACCATTTGCTCCAATCGTTTGCTTGAATGTTTTGTATTTCCCAAGTTCCAGTTGAATTTCCAAACTCCCAAGTGCCGTCTCTTTTAATTTCAAGCATTCTTGTGCTGGGTACAAAGCCTGACGCTCCACCGGCTTGTGGATTGGGTGAATAAATTTTCCAGCTGCCAACAAATTCAAGATTGTCTGCACTAACTGTATTGGTTTCATTGGTTTTGGAAACTCCTGTACAACCGGCTAAAAGTATTCCCATCAAAATGAAAAATGCTGAAAGTTTTTTGAATTGCATACTGTTTCAAGGTAATTTTTGTTTAAAAACATTCACTTAATTGGTTTTAAATTCTGAGCCAATAGCTTTTTTTAAGAAAACCTTTAAATTCTAGAACTGTGTTTTTGTAATATCTTTTTTAGGTGATTTTTTGGATCAATACGTTCAGCGAATGAAAGCAAAGTATTTCAAAATTAAGGCTGGAAAATTTATTTCTATTTTGCACGAAAAAGACGCCAAAGAATTGGGTGTCAATCCTTTAGATCGAATTGAAATTTGCAATCCTAAAACAAAAAAAAAGGTTGTCTCTGTTGTAGACATTACTGTTGACTGGTTGAAAGAAAACGAAATTGGTTTATTTGAAGACATCGTGGATACTTTAGGTATTGATCATAAACCTGTAATTTTAGAAGTCAAAGCTTTGTCTAGGCCTGAAAGTGTGAATTTGATTAAGAAAAAAATGGCTGGAAAAGTTTTAACTGCAGAAGAATTGCAGCAAATTGTTTCAGATTTGGGGGAAAATAAATTAAGCGAAATTGAAGCCTCTGCTTTTATGACGGCAGTGTATATTCATGGTTTTAATTTAGATGAAATTGTTGCCATGACTCAAGCATTGGTTGGCAAAAATAAACGATTGCAGTTTAAAAATAAAAAATGGACAGTAGACAAACATTCGATTGGTGGAATCAATGGCCGAGCTACTTTATTAACAGTAGCTATTTTAGCCAGTGCTGGTCTTCAAATGCCGAAGACTTCTTCTCGTTCGATTACCAGTGCAGCTGGGACAGCGGATGCCATGGAAGTTTTAGCCAATGTTTCTTTAAGTTTGAAAGAAATGCAAAAAGTTGTACTCAAAACTGGCGGCTGTATTGTTTGGGGTGGCAGTTTAGATTTAGCTCCAGTGGATGACAAAATTATCAAAATTGAACATCCTTTGGCTTTGGATCCAGAAGGGCAAGTGGTTGCGAGTGTAATGGCTAAAAAATATGGAGCTGGCGCCAAATATTTAGTGATTGATATTCCAGTTGGGCCTAGCATGAAAATTAGTACTAAAGAAAAAGGCGAACGGATGGCGAAAACATTTATTGAAGTCGGAA
>JAUSKK010000029.1 GCA_030649345.1 Candidatus Iainarchaeum sp.
GATTGGTTGAAAAAAAGACTTGAGTTAAATCAAAATTGAAATACTTTGAAATTGCAAAAAATATATGAAATAAAATATTCAAAAAACCCAAAAAACCAAAATATCTACGGTAACCTATCCAATTCCATTTTGAATTTAACCGAATCACAGGACCTGCCAGCAAAGCCAAAGCAATTAAAATCATTCCAGAAAAAGCAAAACCTTGAACCAAGCCAACATTGAAAGCAATGGGCGCCAGGATGGGTGATTGAAGAGCAGAAAAATATTGAACAGCTAAAAGCACAGCAGTTAAGCCAATTGAAAACAAAAAACTTTTTTTAAAAAAATGCCAAGTATTTGAAGAAACAAAACCGAGAGTCATTTCAATATAAAGGCAATCACACTATTTAAAGATTTATGAATAAAGTATGTTATGGAATTAAAAAAATGGTTTATTCTTGGAATAATTTTAACTTTTTGGGCTCAAGGAATAACCAGTCACTCCAATGACACAAACACTGAAAGCAGTTGTACTGCTGGAGAAAAAGGATGCGGCGCAGAAAATTTAACTTTTTACGATACTCAAAAAGAAGCACACGACAATAGCTTGTTCGGTTTACTGGTTTTGGGAGGAACACTAATCATTATCGGAGCTGGATTTTATAGGTTTAAAAAAATTTCAAAGAAATTATTTCAGTTGGAAATTGTATTGGCTGTTTTAATTTTATTGGGCACCGCAGGATATTATTTTGTTTTATTTCCAGAACAAGATGGTTGGATATCGGGCCCGCAAGGATTTGCCGTACATTGGCATCAAACTATTTCAGTACAAATATGCGGACAAGAAAAAGATTTTCCCATAAATATTGGAGATTTAAACAGAGCTCACTTTCATGAAAATGCACATAGACTGCACTGGCATTTTCCCGGCTGGATTTCTGATTTAAAAATTATGAATTTACGAAACGCATTTCAAGATTTAGGATATACATTAAATGAAACCAGTTTGCAGGATCCAGAAACAAAGCAAGTATATAGAAATGGAGAAACGATTTGTGAAACTGGAAAAGAAAACAAAATTAAAGTAAGTATACTGAGTACAAACAGCAATGAATTCAAAGAATTAGAAGATTATTTAGATTATGTTTTACAAGACAATGATTTTGTAAAAATTGAATACAATTAATATGGCGAAATTAAATCAAATTCAGGTTCAAAAACCCAAGGAGAATAAAATTGGCACAGGCTTTGCTTTGTTGATTGGAATAACTGTAGTTGTATTGGGAATTTTATCATTGGGTTATATTTTTCAGCCAACTGGAGCCAGCAATGGAGTTGAAAAAATTGGAAATGTAATTCCTGAAAATCCTGCTGAACTCAAAGGCTTAGATAAATTTGCATACTGTTTGGCGCAAAATGACCTAGTTATGTACGGTGCGTATTGGTGCGAATACTGTCAAGCGCAAAGAGCGTTATTTGGAAATTCATTCCAATATGCAAAATACGTAGAGTGTGGAGTGCAAGGAGATCGAAAAGCACAAACTCAAGTATGTAAAGATGCGCAAATTCAAAGTTATCCAACTTGGAAAAAAGGACTGCAAAAAGTTACAAGTGTCCAAGAATTTAGTGATTTAGCTGAACTCAGTGGCTGTATTTTAGAAAATTCCGTAGATTTAAACCAATAAAAAACTTAATAAACAATGAACTGCTTTAATAGAATATGCGTTGGTTTATCGGCTTAGAGAATGGAAAAATTATTACAGAACAGCCTAAAAAATTGAGAGAATTTTTAAACAAACCCAATACAACCATTTGGTTGGATTTTGAGAAACCTTCCAGAGAAGATTTCCTGTTTTTAGAATCTGAATTTGGATTTCATCCATTAGCATTGCAAGAGTGTACGCCTAAATTAACTTTGCCTAAAATTGACGACTTCAAAAATTATTTGTTTGTAGTTATTCACAAAATGACCCTGGGAGAAAAAACAGGAAAAAATGGATTAATTGAACAAGATTGTTTTCTGGGAAAAAATTATATCGTAACCATTCATTACCATGCCAGCGAAAGCATTGAGCAAGCCAAAGAACAGGCTTTGCAAAGACCCGAATTTTTAGAACGCGGCCCGGATTTTATTTTGCATTCAACTTTAGAAAATTCCATTCAAAATTATTTTAAAAAAACAGAAGAATGGGAAAATGAATTGGATGAAATCGAAAACAAAATTTTGACTGGAAAAACAAAAAAAATATTGCCCAAAATTTTGGAACTAAAGCGAAATATTTCTAGACTCAAAAACAGTATTGGACGGCAAATGGATGTTGTGAATAGATTGGCCCGCAGAGATTCAGAACTAATTTCGGAGAAAGCAGGATTGTATTTTCGAAGCAATTACGATGACTTTATGAGACTGCACACTAACTTGGAATCTTTAAGAGATTTAATTACCACAGACTTTGATGCTTATTTGTCTATTATTTCCAATAACTTGAATGACATTATTAAAAGACTAACCATTATTTCAATTATTTTTCTTCCCTTGACTTTTTTAGCTGGCTTGTATGGAATGAATTTCAAATTTTTGCCATTTGCAGAAGATGCAAATGGACTTTATGCAATGCTAGGCTTGATGGGTTTGATTGCGGCGATTATTATTTTATACTTCAAAAAAATTAAATGGCTATAATTTTATGAACGAAGTTCTACCCTTAACCACAATTGGAATCATAATTTTAGTTGCAATTGTGTTAAGCATTTTTGCAAAAAAAATTGGGCAAAATGCAGTCTTGGGTTTTATCATTACAGGCTTTTTGTTAGGGCCTTTTTGGCTGAATTTCTTACACCCCAAAGATCCTTTGGTTGTAGGCTTTGCTGAAATGGGATTATTTGTTTTATTGTTTTACTTAGGATTGGAACTTTCATTAAAAGATTTTCTGAAATCCGGAAGCACAGCTTTTGGACTTGCAATTTTAGACATGATTGGCTTGGCTGGAAGTGGTGCTTTAATTATGATGGCCTTGGGTTTCTCTCCTTTAATGTCAGCCATTGTTGGAATTATGTTGTTTTCTGCCAGCACAGCCATTTCAGCCAAGTTCGCCATAGACAAAGGAATTATTCGCGAACCTTCGACTAAAATTTCGTTAGCTATTTTAATTTTACAAGACTTTTTAGGAATTTTATTATTGGTTTTTATTCTAAGCTTAACTGCCACGCAAGGATCTGCAATAAGTTTAGCATTTACTGCCTTAATGTTTGCAACCGCTACCTTTGCCGTAATACAAAGATTATCTAAACACGTAGAAAAATGGATGGAAGAAAATAAATACGGTCAAACAGAAGTAACCTTGTATGCTTTAGGTATTGGCTTGGTTGTTGCTACATTGGGTTCTTTTTTAGGATTGAATTCTGCATTGGGTGCATATTTTGCTGGATTTGCTTTAGCTGAAACCAAAGCTGGAGAAAAAATAAAAAAAGACGTAGGATTTATGCGTGACTTTTTCTTAATGTTCTTTTTTGTAGCCTTTGGAACTACACTGTTTTACAATATGGATTTGAATATACTTCAATTACCCAATGCACAACAATTGTTGTTCTATATTGGAGTCGGAATTCTTTTGATTGCAACTTGCATTATTGCAATTCATGGAATTATTTTTTCAGTTATTGGCGGAGCTTTTGGTTTAAGCAAAAACGATTCTGCAATTTCCGCTGTCTTGCTAACACCTTTAGGAGAATTTGTTGTGATTATTGCCACATCCGCAGGAAAAGTATTGAAAGGCACTGAAGCTGTAGCCATTGCACCCATTGCATTTTTATTAATTTTAATTACAGTAGGAATATTTCAACCACTATACAATATTTTGCCATTCTATCAAAAAATTAGCAAAAAACTACCCGCATTTTTTTCAAAAAAAGAAACAGAAACTCAAGTCAAAGAACTTACACCGCAGACCACTAAGTTAGTACAAAAAATTGCTGGAAATTTTTTAATTATTTTAAGTATTACCTGGATTGCTTTTTTGTTATATGAAAACTTGCCTAATTTTGGAGTGCCCATCCCATACAGCCGGGAAGTTACAGTTTCTGTGTTATGGTTTTTAGCCACAGTTTGGCCAGGCATTCGAATTGTAAAAGCATTCAAAAAACTAATTGATTGCACTAAACCAGTATTGGTAAAAGAAAAATGGCCCAAGAAAATAATTCAAGAAAATTAAGCTATTTCTAAGAAAAGCAAAGCATACATTACTAGAATTCCAAATACCAAAGCCAACAATTGAGGCAATGCAGTTTTAGTTTCTTGTTTATGCAATTCAGGAATTAAATCTGTGCCTGCAATATACAAAAAAGTTCCAGCCGTAAAAGGAAGCAAAAAAGTATTCAATAATTGTTCTTGAGATCCCAACAATAAACCAACACCCGCACCCAAAAAAGCAGCTAAAGCAGATAAAAAATTAAACTTTAAAGCTTGAGGCACTGTAAAACCAGAATGCAACAATACTCCAAAATCTCCAATTTCTTGAGGAATTTCATGAAAAATTACTGCCAAAGTTGTAGCAATCCCTAAAGGAACACTAACTAAAAAAGAAGCAGCAATTACGACTCCATCAATGAAATTATGCACACCATCTCCTAACAAATTCATATAACCCAAACTATGAACATCCAGTTCTCCTTCTTGGACATTGTGATGGTGATGCCATTTGAAAATTTTTTCAATTACAAAAAAAAGTAAAAGACCGCCTAAAATAGAAAAGCTGACTTCTAAAGGAAATCCTACAGTTTCAATGGTTTCAGGCAACAAGTGCAAAAATACATCCCCCAACAAAGCACCTGCAGAAAAAGAAACCAACAACAACAAATATTTTTTCAAACGATTGGAATTCATGCCAGCTACAAATAATCCAGCAAGTGAAATTAAGCTCACAATAAAAACACTGGTAAAAACATACAACCAAATCATATCAAAAACCACATATTAATTTTTTCTAAAAAGTTATTAACAATTGTCATTAAAAGCCTGATTGTTAATAACTTAGATTATGAAGATTATTAGTTTTTCTTTAAGTGACAAAAATTTGAAAGACATGGAAACCATTCAAGCCAGCTGGGGGTTGAGTAATAAGTCCGAAGTTGTGCGAGCTGGATTAAGAGAAGCTTTGCAAAAAGTTGAAGAAGAAAAACAATTGCAGGGAAAGATATGCGCACTCATTATTCTCCAGCACAGTCATGAAACCGAAAAATTTGTTTCCGATGTAAAGCATGAATTCATTAAACTGATTAAAAGCCAAAACCATGCCGAAGTAGAAGAAGACTACTGCATTGATGTTTTTTTACTGAAAGGAAATGCAGATGAAATCAAAAAAATGAAAAATGCATTGGGAAATAACCGCAAAATTAAAAAAATTGAAATGGTTTTACTGAAATGAAGACAACCTTTTTCCCCAAAGAATTCCTGGAAAAATACCAAGAAATTTTAGGCACTGATTTTGATTCTTTTTTTGAAATCAGTCAAACTAAACTAAAAAAAAGCATTTGGGTGAATTCCTTGAAGATTCAGCCCAAAGAATTAAAGAAAATACTCGAACACCAAAATTGGAGATTAAAGCAATTAACCTTTCACTTAAATTCTTTTACAATAATTTCAGGCCCTCAAAAACCAGGACAAATAGAAGAGTTTGCCCAAGGGTTATTTAATTTACAAGAAGTTTCCAGTATGCTTCCGGCATTGGTTTTGAGTCCAGAAAAAAATTCACGTGTATTGGATTGCACGGCTGCACCCGGAAACAAGACTTTGCAATTGGCCTGCAGTATGAACAATACTGGAAAGCTGGCAGTGGTGGAAAAAAATAATGTACGTGCAAAATCTTTAAATTTTAATTTAAAAAAATGGAATGTACATAATGCAAAAGTTTTTGAAATAGATTTCTTAAACGCAAACTTTAAAGAAAAATTTGATTTTGTTTTATTGGACGCGCCCTGTTCAAGTGAAGGCCTTGTGCGAAAACGAAAAGAGGCTTTAAAGGAATGGTCACAGGAGTTGGTCAAACGAAAAAGTAAATTGCAAAAAAAATTAATTGTACAGGCATTTAATCAATTAAAAGAAAATGGAACACTCGTATATTCTGTGTGCTCTTTAAGCCCAGAAGAATGCGAAGAAGTAATACATCATTTATTGGACAAACAAGAGAATGTAAAAATTGAAAAAATAAAAATTAAAGGGATCAAAATTCGAAAAGGGCTGACTTTCTATAATGGAAAAACGTTTGAACAAGAAATTGAAAATTGTGCCCGCATTTATCCTCAAGACAATGATTCACAGGCTTTTTTTATGACAAAAATAAAAAAGACCGTGGATTGAACATGACAAAAATAAGGAAAGAGTAACTGGAGATACAGTACTCAAATTAAAACAATTTGTTTCATTTCTTTCTTGGCAATGATGATGTAAGTCGCGACCGATCCTTTCATCAGGAAGTGACGATTGAGTCCAAATCTGAGCCTTCTATTTTCGTTGTATCGAGCATAGCGCAATTAAAATCAACAGATTTTAATGCACATTAAAACCAATGGTTTTAATCGCGAAGATACGACATCGTACCGCCGGCGATCTCCGGCGAATGGGTCCAAATCTGAGCATTTATATTAAATCCAAATTTTTACAAATCAAAAAAGGCTTACCAAAGAACACATGTACTTTCTGGGTTCCATGCAAATTACTTTCAATTCGATTTTTCAGTTCAGCATATTTTTCTTCCGGAATTTTTCCACGCAAAACAATCTTTTGAGCTTGCAATTCTTGAAGTTTTAAAATTAATTCGGCTTCAGTTTGGGTCATGCCTACAACTTGGAAACGATTTTTAAAAAACACATTTTTCAATAACTGATTGGATGTCAAAAAATTGGGTTGAAAATAAAAAGTTTCAGGCAATTGTTTCAAGAGTTCAGAATACAATCCAGCACGGTCAATCCCAGCATGCAGTTCATACAAATAAGTTTGCAAAGATTGAGGTTTTAGAGTGATTGAAATTTTTTCCAAAGAAATTAGTTTTTGATTTTCAGGAACCAAAACAAGCGAACATTCTGCTTGTTTAAATTTTCCAAAATATAAAGTCAAACAATTTAATTCATGCTCACGGTTTCCGCAATTAGATGAAATGTATTCTTTTTCGCAGTCCAACAAAATTTCTTCTGATTTAAATTCGCGGGAAACTTCAATTGCAAAATCAGAAATTTTTTGGGCTTGAATCCATTCAATCAAATCCAAAGTATTGGGCACAGTTTGATCTAAAGCTTTTACGCGCAAACCATTCACTCTCCGCGAGGGATCAGAAAACACTGCAGAAACTTTAAGTTTTTGTAAATCCAATTCTTCAAAGTCAGCAGAAATAAATTCAATATTTTTTCGGCCGTACACTTCCGCATTTTGTTCAGCGCATTTCAAAACTTTTTCATCTACATCTACTGCAATTACTTTTTTGCAAAACTGAGACAAAGCAATACTATCCGAACCAATTCCGCAACCTAAATCAATAATAGTATCCCCAGCCAAGCGTTGGGCTCGATACAAAGCAATTGCTTCCGGAGTGCTTTGCTGTAAACTCTCTGAGCTTGGAAAAAACATTTCTTTCGCACGCGAAAATTTTCCTTTGGCTTTATAGCGTAGATTTTTTAATTCAAATTTAGATAATTCCATAAACAAACCAAAAACAGTTTTCAGATGAACCTTTAAAAATTGATAAAAAAGCGCTCTCTGCGGGAATCGGACCCGCGCCGCAACCGAACTACACAAACTTTGTCAACGATTTCTTTCTTTTTCGTCAATGTTTTTCTTTCTTTGGAAGAAAGAAAAAGGTTGTGTGACAGGGTCGCATCCTAACCACTAGACTAAGAGAGCATACTGTCTGTTAGTATACTATAACTTATTTAGGAATCTTTTTAAAACAAATTGACCATAAATTCAAATAATATGGTTCTAGCCACCAGCAGTTATAAAATACTTCAAAAAGGATCTAAAGCACCTGAATTTAGTTTGCCTGGAACAGATGGAAAAACTCATTCCTTAACTGAATTCACAGGAAAAAAAGCTTTGCTGATTGTATTCATGTGCAATCATTGCCCGTATGTTGTGCCCAAAGTGTCTTATTTGATTGAATTACAAAACAAGTATCAAAACAAAGGATTACAAATTGTTGGAATTTCCGCAACCGATATTCAACAAGTACCCGAAGATTCTTTAGAAGAAATGAAAGTGTTTGCCAAAGAACAAGGAATAAATTTTGTTTATTTGTACGATGAAACGCAAAGTGTTCCCAAAAAATTTGGCGCAACATGTACACCGGATCCTTTTTTGTTTAATGAAAAATTTGAGTTGGTGTATCACGGAAGAATTGATGAAGCACACAAATTAGGACATGAGCAAGCACAAAAAAATGATTTAGAAATAAGTATTCAAGAAACTTTGGATGGAAAAAAAGTTTCTGTGCAAACCCATCCTTCTATGGGCTGCAATATTAAATGGAAGCTTGGACAAGAACCAGAGTATTGGGATCGCCCAAAATAGTTTTCTTTTTTAGTTGGATTCATTGGGCGAAGGAATGCTTTTTTTTGCAAAAAATAAAACAATTCCTAAAATGGTTGGAATCAATGCCAAAATTATGGAATTGATCAAGAATTTATTTAATAAAATGGATAAAAATTGAGAAAGAGATGCTAAAGATTCAGAATTTGGAAATAAATTATTTCCAGAAAAAGTTAAAAGAACATAAGCTAAAGCAGAAGAAATGAGCATGGAAATTCCTGCACGCCAAAAAGTTTTCTGCAGTGTTTCAATTTTGTCTTTCAATGAACTGGATAATAAAAGTAAAATAAATAAAATAACAATTCCAATAATAGCTAAAAATGGAAGCAACGAATTAAGTAAAACAATCCAAGAACGTGCTTCCTGCAATGTTTCCGGTTTAGCTACTTGTTCTAAAGAAAGGTTCACCGGAGTATTCGGCAAAGAAAAAGTTGGAATGACATTGGACGAACCTTTAATGTAATGAATTAAATCTGAAATGAATTGCTTGAACGATTGTGTGAATTCTTGCTCAGAAACTACACTGGAAAGCTGAGGAACTGAAGCATAAGCTTCTTTGGAAACTTGGCTGGAGTCTAAAGCAGAAACTACAAAAACTGGGTCTAAAAAGCTGGTTTGTGCACTATGAATCAAAACAAAGGCAGTGAAGGTCAAAGCAAATAAAGAAATAATTAAGCCTAAAAAAAAGTTTTTCACAAACGACATGAATAGTTTTAGAACGAAAAGAAATAAAAAAAGGACAAACAGTGCACTGAGTTATGCGAAGAAGGACAAACTAAGCTTGGATTCAAGTCCATAGTTTGAGTTCTGTAATTTGCACACGCAAAACAGTTAGGTTTTTAAATAACAAATAGTTATATTGGTGGGGTTCTTTTATTACTTTGCCTTTGCCAAGGCATGTAAAGTCGGGGTGAGAGAAAATGAGTTTAGTTAATTTAACATTTGGAAACAGTACTTCCATTACCAATTCCAATGGAACAGAACTAATTGAAGTCAGTCATGCAGCCGATGCTGGAACTCCAACCATTACCGGAGAACGCGGAAAAGTAAAAATTGGCCGAGTTACTGAATTTTTTGGAAGACCTGAAATTTGTATTTTAGGCGAACTCATGGAAGGAGTTATTGCAACCAATATGATGGCTGTTATTAATGATAAACGAGTTGAAGTTGCTGAATTAGAACACAAGTATGGAACCCGAGCCTTAAACAGACCTGGAACCAAAATTACGCTTATGTTAGTTGGTTTAAAAAAATACGACATCAAACAAAACGATGTAGTTGAATTTTGGCCAGCAACCCCGAAAGTCAGTAACAAACCCAAAGGAAAACTAATTATTTGCTAAACCAGTTTTCCTTTTCTCACCCCCTTTCTTTTTTCTATTTTTTAGTTATTCCGCTCAAATTTATTTTTGAATTAAAGTTAATTTTAGATTTTTTTTATTTTCTAAAAAAAATAATTTCAATTTTTAAGTTCAGTGAAAAAAGAAACAAGAGATTTGTTTTTCTAAAGTCAAAAGATTTATAAATAACGATTGTGTTTATTGTTCATGGAATCTAAAGCAACACTTTTAATTTTACTAATTATTTTGGGAATCTTATTTGGATGCACGCAAAACAATTCACCAGCCATAATTTCCGATGATCAAAATCCAATAACTGAAACAAATCCAGACAATGGAACTTCTTCTGGAGTTTCAACCACTCAAGAAGTACCTGAAGATGTAGCTGAAGGCATTCAAATAATCAATGAAGGACTGGAACGATCTCGCCAAGAAGAAAAAGTGGATTCAGCAGTTGCACTAAACATGAAGCAAGTACGTGAAGATTGCACTCAAGCCATTGACTTTACAGATGCAGTAGCTGAGGCTTGTGGCACTGGATTCAATAAATTAGAAGTAGACTTTGGAAATACGCCAGCAGAATATAGAGTATATGCAGGTGTCGAAACCGAGAAGTTTTTAGGAAGCCATGCCTGCAGCGATCGTTTCCGAAACGATGATGTATTTAATTCACCATCCGCAGATCCAAATGCAATAAGGTCTTCATCACCCATTGAAATTGGAATTGCAAAATTAACTTTACCAGGTCAAACAAAATCAGCTATTGAATACATTACGAATGACCCCAACAAATTCTATTATGGTGAAAACTTAGAAGTCATACACCAATTTAGCATAAGCAATAACTCATCTGCAGTGGTTTTAAAAGAAGAATTCGCCAGCGTTAGAAATAACCCAGGTACTATTCGCACCAATGTATTGGCAAATAAAGGATCTTACATCGTTCTAATTGCAGGAGAAAAATACGATCACTGCATTCAATCCGATACAGGAGAAAATGACATCAGCAAAATTGAATCCTTAACAAAAGCAATACTGGCAAAGTTACCGGAATAACGGCTAATTTGCGGTAATAACCGAATTGAAAAAAGTATGATAATAAGTAAAAAGTTTTTCGCTGGCTTAAAGAAAATTTTATTTCTTAAAAATAACTCCGCCTATGTCTTCGGTTAATTCTAAATTTCGAAAACCCGCATTTTTTAATTTTGTTAAAACAGTTTTCTTTAAATTTTTTCCACGAACAATTCCAGTATTGCCGGTGTAGTGAAAGCCTTGGCCTTTGGATTTGAGAACTCGAAACATTTGGAAATAAAATTTTTCCGAAAACAATTCGCTTGCAATTTTAATGCTCGGAGGATCGTGAATAATAAAATCAAAAAAATTATCTGGAAATGTTTGGATTTCTTCAAAAATATTTCCTTGCTTGAATTCAATTTTAGAATTGGAAAACAATTCTTGAGAATGCTGATTTTGTTTTGCTAAAGCAATTACGTTTTCGTCTACTTCAAAAGAATGAATTTTTTGAACAGCTGGAATTTTAGATAAATGAGTACTGACATACCCTAAACCAGTACAAGTATCTAAAATTTTCCCAAAAGGTTTGCCCAGATAGGCCACCATTTGTTTTGTGCTTTTTTCCGGATCTGTGTCTTTAATGCAATGCATTCGAATTCCGGAAATTTCCAAATACGGCCAAGTCTGAGTTTCAACCAATTTGTAATATTTTTGAGTTTGCTCTGAAAAAAATCCAATCAAACGCTTGGGAGACTTATTATTCTTTTCTTTATTCATACAAAAACTATATATAGGAGAAACTCTAAAAAGTATACGAAAGGATAGCTTGAGAGTGAATTTGTGAATAAATTTGAAAAAATTATTTTTATCAGCGTACTTTTAATTCTTTTAACTTTTTCAGTAAATGCTGGAACTGCAAATTATATTTCAACTATTTCGTGTGTTGGCGGACAAGAATCTCAGTGTTATTCTTCAACAGCAATTGGTTCAACTGATTGTAGTGGAGATGGTTGTTCAACTGTTTGTAAAGATGGAACTTATAAATATGGTCCAGGAACAGCCGGAGGTTCAGGCTGGATGGATTGTGTAAACAGCAGTGGTCAACCAGTTGCTGATGGAGCTACTGGATTGTGTGCTTGGGAAAGTATTGGAAGCTGTGCACAAGACGGACAAGTATTCAATACTTCTTCAACAGGATATTGTTCTTCTGGCTGGGGTTGTGTCTATGATCAAACAGTTACATTAAGCAATACTTGCCAAGATGGGTATACTGCAACCAGTTCATGCACTTACAAAAAAAGAGTTTCATCTGCTTATCCAAATCAAACAACGTGTACACCAGCAACGCCCAGTTGTGCAGGTCATGAATGTTCTTCAACTAATTTAAGTTTGTGTACCAGTGAAAGTACTTGTGAAACTACAGGATCAGCCAATTGGTGTCAAACAGGATATACATCATACACTTGTCAAACAGCAGCTTGTGCAACTTGTAGTTCAAGTAATTTAAGTGCATGCTATACCAATAGTGCGTGCACCAATGCAAGCGGATATTGGAATACTACAACCAACACATGCAGTGCTCAAACGCAAAGCAGTTGTACTTCAAGCGGAAAATATTGGTGTCCAAATGCTACAGGAACCAATGAATGTCAATCTACAACTTGTACTACAAGTACATGCACGGCCAGTACTCCACAGCATTGCAGTACAACAACCAATTGCTCAAATGTAGGTGCTGTTTGGTGTGAGTCAACTCATTTATGTTATGCTTCAGGATCACAACCTTCTAATTGCAGTTCTGGAGAATGTTCAACTACCAGTGTTACCCCTTGTGTCAGCCAAGGAGATTGTACAAGTGTAGGCGGAATATGGTGTTCTGCAACCAATAATTGTAAAACCACTCAAGCTGAATGCACTCAATCTATTTCTTGTGTTCCAGGAAGTAGTCCAGCTTGTACCACAAGTGCTGAATGTTCAACTGCTTCAGGATATTGGTGTTCTACCTACAATCAGTGTTATATTAATTCCAGTGGCTGTCCAAGTGCAGGCAGTTGTGATACTAGCAATCGATATGCTTGCACAAGTTCCAGTACCTGCAATACAGCTGGCGGAACATGGTGCAGCATAGAAAGCACTTGTTTTAATCCAAATGAAAATTATTGTTGTTCTAATACCAACTTAACTGGTTGTGAAACAGTAGATAGATGTACTCAAATTGGCGCAGGATATTGGTGTGCCAGAAATAATACTTGTGTTAGTAGTTCCAGTCAATGTACAAATACTTCAACATGCTCTTCTTCAGATTATTATCAATGCAATGATTCAACAGGATGTTCTAGTATTGGTGGAACTTGGTGTCCAACTACGGCAACCACAGTAGCGTATTGTAGTTCTCCTGGTCAATCCTGTACTACAATTGGAATGTGTGGAAATAGTTCATGCAATGTAGGAGAAACAGCAGGTACTTGCCCAAACGATTGCAATGAAAATACATCAAATTATTGTTCTGTTAATAATCCAGGTGGATGCAAAGAACCAGGTACTTGTACAAGCATAGGTGGAACCTGGTGTCCTCAAACCAACACAGCTCCTGCAGGATGCGCCCCTCCTGGAATAACGTGTCAGCAAGGCCAGACTTTTTGCGGAAATTATGTTTGTGAAACTGGAGAAACTCAGTATTCTTGTTCTACAGATTGTGGAAACCCTAAAGAACTTGTTTGCCCGCCAAAAGACAAAATAGAATATGAAAAAAAGTCCTGTACAGCCAATAAAGGAATTGGAAAAATTTACATGGCACCGGATGGATGCGAATATTTTTCATGTGATTATTCTACGCGAACCACTTGTCCAACTGGCGATGATGAACGAAAAGCAATTGATTCTTGTAAAAACGATGGACAAGATTGGGTTTTCAATTATTATGGAAATTGTAAATTTGTAGAATGTTTACATAAAACAGTTTGTGCCAGCAAAGAAGATTTGAAAGCCACTCAAAAGAAATGTGAGAGTTTAGGTTTAGGATATTATTATTCAAGTGATTATCAAGGCTGCCCCAATATTCAATGTAAGCAGCAAGATTTCAAAGTTGTTCCTCCAACACCTGCTCAATGCAGAACAGAATACGATGCCTATTCAGGATATAGATATGTATGTGATACAACTCAAAATACTTGCCCTAGTTTAGATAGTCAAGCAGACTCTAAACGGAAATGTTATGATAGCGGCGGAAGACCTGATATTGTAAAAGGGCCCTCTGGTTGTGAATATTATACGTGTAACTTTGGAGAAGACAATTCGTATTTCTTTGATTATCAAGGATGTCCTTCAGGAGAAGAATTACAAAAAACAGTGAATCAATGCAATGAAGAAGGAAAAGAAGTATTTACAGAAATTGGATTAAATGGTTGTAAGAATGCAAAATGTGTAGAGCCAGGAACAGTTGAACAAAAAACAGAAGATGCTTGTATAGGATTACCCATTGAAAAATATAAAGAACAAAAAAGCGCTTGTGAAAATCAAGACGGAATATTTGTAGAAAAATGCAGTGCCTATGAATGTATTTCTAAAAGCGATATTGGAAAATGTGAAAGCATTGAACCTGAAAAAGCAGTGTATGAAAAATGCGCAGCTAAAGGCGGAGAATTAATTGTTCGAAGAGATGACAATAAATGTCCTGTATTTATTGAATGTGTTGGGCGAAATGAAGTAGCTGAATTTGAAGATACAGAAGTCACTGACACGATTGGAGCAGCTCAAGCTTTAGAAATTGTATTTAATTTAGAAAAACTAAATTTAATTTTAGATAAATTAGAACGACAAACTGAAGAATTAAAAACATATTATGAAAGCGTTGGAAATACAGAAAATGTTGAAAGATTTGTCCGAGTAAAAGCTATGTTTCAGGCAGCCCAGCAAGAAGTTGAATCCATTAAACAATATTTGGCAGACAATGCAGATAATTTAACGATTGAAAATTTAAAAGACATTAAAACAAAAGTCAAATATATCAAAAAAGGAGTATTGAAAGATATTTTATATGTCATGCTGGCCAAAGAACCTAAACCAGCAACCAGCACAGGAACAGATATTAAAAATTGTGAAGAAAGTGAACAATGTTTTGTCAGCAATTTAAGAGTTTGCCAGAAAGCATTTATGGAACATACTGAAGTTGGATTTTCTGGGAAAATTGAAATTACAGGATTGGAAGAAAACAAATGCAATGTAAAAGCTGCTGCAAATTATCAAGGAGAAAGTTATGAAATGGGCTGTGCATTTGACAATTATCCATTTGCTGATTTGAACCCGGAAAGCATGCAAAAATATTGTTCTGGCACATTAATTGAAAAAATGAAAAAAGAAGGAATTCGGACAGAGCAACCTACTAGCCCAGAATCAACTGCAGCAAGTACTACGGATGAAAAAAAAGACATTAATGATCCATTAACAGGAGAACCATTGGTAAATCCAGCAGACAACAGTGAGGGAATTTAATGACTGAAAAAGAAACTAAATCCAAAGAAGGAATTTTAGACAAAAAAATGAATCTAAGCTTTAGCATGAGCCATATTATTATTGCAGTTTTATTATTGGCAGTTATTTCATTGGCTTATGTTTTAATAACAAATCCCAATGCATTCAAGCAAAGCTTGGAGCGAACAGCTTTAGAAAATGAAACTGTTAATCCTGTAACCACAGAACAAGAAGCCAGCCAAGCCATTACAGGAATTGGACAAGACATTAAAGGATTAAGTTCTACTTTAGATGAAATTGATCAAAGCTTGGGTTAAGTAAAGTCAATGTATTTATAATAGAAAATACTTGAGTACTAGAATGAAAAAGTTAATCTTATTTTTTTTAATTCTATTAGCTTTGCCTGCTTTCTCAGTTTATGAAATTGTAAATCAAACATGCACCAGCACACAACAAGGAAGTTTTACACAGGCTAATTTGTTATTGGAAACTTCAGACAGTTATTTTTTAACCTCTGATAAAAATGTATACCAGGCTCCAAAAATAGCAATAGGTACTTGGACTTTGAAAGGAAGTATTCCGTATCGAATTACTCAATTGGTAAATGATCCTGCTACAAATACTTTGTATGCCGCTGGAACTCCTGCCAATGATGGCTGGAATTTTTATACCTACAAGTCAGTAGACCAAGGGGTTACTTGGACGCTAGTCGGCACGCCGATTAATAGTTTGAATTATTTTTTATTTTACAGAGTAAATTCATTAAATGCCAGTAATGGATTCAACAAAATTTATTCCTTAGCCGGAGTCCCTCTTCAATGGTATGAGATTGCCAGCTTGGAAGAAGGAACACAAATTCGGGCAATTACATCCGGCAATTTTCAAGAGCATGCAGTAGGCTACAAGAATAATATTGGAACTTTGTATTCAGGACCATTTCTTAACCAGTTAACAGCCCGCGGTTCTTTGCCGGAAAATGAACAGCCTTGGGGTGATGCTTTGGGATTTTATGATGGAAACTTGTTTATGATTACCCAAAACAATGAAGGAAAAGGTTCTGTTTTTAGGTCAATGAATTCAGGAAATACTTGGGAAAAAGTATTCACGCAAGACATGGCTTTCACTGAAATTGCCGGAAAACCTGAAACTGGAATAAATGTTTTGGCAAGCAATGGAAATATTTTTAGATCCTGGAATGGAACCACATGGATTAGTTTGGGAACTTCTGGATTTTCTCCCATGGGTGAATTGTTATCTCCGGAAGCGGGAAATTATTTATTGGCAGTCATTACTGGAAGATTGAATCAAGTAATATGCAATGCTTGGCCTATGTTGAAAGTAAAACAAAAAAATATTTCCGCAGCACCTGGAGCTACAGTAACTTTGGATGTTTCAGATTCTACAGATTTAGAAAATCATACAATTCAATACACTTGGAATTTTTCTAGCGGACCCCTAGGAGCGCCAGCGCCTGTTTTGAATAATTCAGCCACAGCAATTGCAACTGCAATTATGCCTAACCAAACTGGAGAATATTTTTTTGAAATTAGATTAAAAGACAACGGAAGTCCAGCAATTCTGCCAGCCCAAGGCAGTGCAGATTTAATTACAGTTACAGTTCAAGAAAATCAAGCTCCAACAGCAAATGCGGGCCCAGATATTCAATGCACAATAAATCAAAATTGCACAGTGCAAGGAATTGGAACAGATCCAGAAAATCAGTCTTTAGAATATAATTGGAATTTGGCACTGAATTCACCTCAAGGCCCAATTCAAACTGTCGGAGCAGAAGATCAAACAAATTATACTTTTACCGCAGCTCAAATTGGGACTTATATTTTAACTTTTGCAGTTACAGATAATGCCAATCAAACTGCAAAAGATCAAGTAACGATCACAATGGTTTCAGATCAAGTCAATCACGCGCCCATAGTAAATGCTGGACCTGATGTACTTTGTGTAATTAATGAAGAGTGTACTTTAGTTGGACAAGCCAGTGATCCAGATAATGATGAATTAAATTATTTCTGGACACCGGAAGTTATGCCAGGCAATGCCATCCCAGCACAACCACCCATTAGTCTTACTTTAGTGTTTACAGCAAACACAATTGGAAATTATACATTTAAATTAACTGCACAAGATCGAGAAGATTTAGATGACCCGAACTTATTGGAAGCCAGTGATACAGTTAATGTAATCATGTTTGCCAGTCAAGAAGAATTAGAAGCAGCCAATCAAGTGCCTATAGCGAATGCAGGAGTCAATCAAATTGTACACACAGGAGAAATTGTTCAATTAAATGGAAATCAAAGTTCAGATCCAGAAGGACAAACAATAAATTATGCTTGGACTCAAGTCAGCGGACCTTTAATTACAATTCAAAACGGAAATCAAATGCTTGCAAATTTTACTCCAACTCAAATTGGAACTTATGTGTTTCGATTAAGTGTTACAGATTCTTTGGAAGCCAGTGCCAATGATGATATTAGTATTCAGGTATTGGAACAAATTTCTGGAACACAAACAGTCTGCGGAAACAATGTATGTGAAGAAGGAGAAAATGTTGTCAGCTGTGCGTTTGATTGTGAAATTAATTCAAGCGGAGAAAGACCAGGATTTAGTGTTCCTTTTGCGCGCGCAGGAAGAGATCAAAATGTAGAAGAAGGAGATTTTGTGATATTGGATGGAAGTACAAGCTCAGATGCAGATGAACAAGCACTGGCTTTTGAATGGGAACAAACCAGCGGAGAAACTGTAGCCATTATTAATGCAGATCGAAGTAAAGCAATTTTTGTAGCAGGAGAAACAGGAACAGAATATGAATTCAAATTAACAGTCACAGACGAATCCGAAAATACTGCAACTGATTTAGTTAAAGTCAAAGTAGAAACTGTGACAGCTCGAAGAACTACCGGCAGCGGACAAAACCCAACAGATACTACAGTAAATGCAGGAAACACTTTAGGAAATACATGCAGTGGAACTGTGTGTTTAGGATTTTGTTATTCAGGACAAGGAATATGCTGTACAGACGGCTGGCATTCGAATACTGAAACATGTCAAGAGTCTGGAGCACTTCCAATTGGAAACAATGTTGATTTTAATTTAGGAACTGGAGGAATGCCTGATTTTCTAAGCTCTCCGATTTTTTTAATATTAACTGCAGTTTCAATTTTAGGCGGAATTATTGCATGGTTCTTGAAATTTAGAAAAAAAGAACCCTATCAAAAAAAGCAAGCTATTTAAACAATAAAGTTCTCTTTGTATAAATGAATTCAAACAAAATTTTGCTTTTTTTAGTCTTAATTTTTTCAATCCAAACAGTTCAAGCTCAATGGACTGAAACCACACCTTTGCCTTTAACTGGAATGACAATTGGAAGAGATATCACACGAGCCAGTGATGGCACTTTGTATGTTGGAGGAGACGGCATTCGTGTTTATAGTGCCAACAGCAATGGAACTTCTTGGACAGATACTAGCGTACTTGGAACAGTTGCATTTAATGCATTGGCCGCCGGTGATTCTGGAAACATCTATGCATTAACTGGAACAGCAGCAGGAAGTGGGATTCATAGATACAATGGAACAACTTGGACAACGCTTAAAACATTTGACAATATTTCCAGTGCCAATGACATAGTCTACGTTGGAAACAATACATTGTATTTTTCTTATTTTAATGATGTAAATCGTTCAACGGACGGTGGAGTGAACTGGGCTTCAACTGGGTTGGTTACAGCATTGGGTGGAAGTGCTTCATCGTATTCAGTGCAAGATTTAGATTACGATGAAACTGGAGCAATATATGCTGTAGTGCAAAGATTTGCTCCAACTCAAGCTGAAGTTTGGAGATACAATGGAACAACTTGGACACAAGTAGCTGCTCTGTTAAATTATTCTTCTTCAAGAATTTTGGCTCACAAAGAAGGTTCTGCACCAACTCAAGTTTTTATTAATAATAATACAATTTTACTCAAAGGAAGTGGTGATGGCGCATTAACTTTCAGTGAAATAAAAACATTTACAAACTCAGTTCAAAAAATTTACAGATTAAGTGATGGAAAAATTACAGTTTTAGAAGGAGTTAAAGTATGGCGTTCAGCCAATGCAGATTCAGATATTATTGCTGGAGCAACATTTAATGATTTGGGAAATGTTCGAAGTACAGGAACTGCTGGTGGAATAACCCAATCCGCCAACGGAAATTTATATGTTCTGGCCTATTGGCTGGGCGCAGGAGGAAGCAGTAATTTTGAATCCGGTGTTTATTATTTTGGGTCAGCACCGCCACCCAGCCAAGTTTGTGGAAATGGAACTATTGAAAGTCCAGAAGTATGTGATGGAGCTAATTTAAATTCTCAAACTTGTTCCAGTCAAGGTTTTGCTTCTGGAACTCTGGCATGTAATGCCAATTGTTTAGGATTTAATACTTCTTCATGTGTTTCAAATCCTGTTTGTGGAAATAGTGTATGTGATGCTGGAGAAACCAGTGTAAATTGCTCCATGGATTGTGGCCCAGCTTCAACAACACCCAAAGCTTGCTGTACCAATCAAGATTGTAGTACTAGCCAAATTTGCAATCCCAGCAATCAAAGATGTGAAACAAAAACTGGAACTTCTTGTACCAGCAGAGCCAATTGTCCTGCAGGCCAAAGTTGTGTTTCTGGAATTTGTGGAAACAGTACTTCAACAGATCCAAACCGAACAGGACAAGGAACCAATTGTAATGGAAATAATGGAATTTGCCCAATTGGATATTATTGTTCTCCTGTAACTGACACTTGTGTTCCAGGAGCAGTATGTTCAACATCATCTACAGACATGAATAATCATACGTGTCCGCAAACTTGTGCAACTGTAACAGAACAAGGATACAGTACTACATCTACAACTTGTTTATCACAATCTTGTATTCCGACTTTTTCAACTCAAAACATTCCGAATGGACCAGTTCAATGTTGTGGAATCAATTGTCAAACTGGACAAATTTGCGGAAGTAATGGAACTTGTCAAAACAGACAAAGATGTTCTTTACCAGCAGACTTTATTGGAGGAACTGGAAGCACAACAGGACCTTCATGCGCAACAGATACAACTTGCGCAACAGGATATAGTTGTCAAACTGGATTTTGTAGATTAGCACCTGATTGCCCAACAGGAAATACTTGCGGACAAGACAGATATTGTGCGCCTTCAAGTGCTCCAGTTTGTCCTGGATCACAAGAGTGTGAAAGTCCATGTCAAAGATACGATACTGGGTTAGGTCAATGTGTGCAAGATAATTCTTTGCCTACTTGTTCACCTGGAGAAATTCAATGTTGTTCAGACAGTCAATGTGGTTCAACGCAAGTATGTGTTCCAGATGGAAGTTCTACTGGAATTTGTCAAGAAAGAACTACTTTAACAGCATGTGAAAGTCAATCCAGTTACCAAGAAATAACATGTACCACCAATGCAGATTGTGCAGGACATGGAATAAATCCAATTTGTAATACTGCAAACAATAAATGTTATAATAAAACAGGAACAACTTGCAGTCCAGGAGATACAACAAGAGGTTGTAGTCCGAATACAGAATGTTTAGAAAATTATTGTTCAACCCCAAGTCTAGAAATGGTACCAACACAAGGTTCTTGTGCACCTGGAACAACTTGTGCAACCTCAGGTCCAAATCAAAATTTATGTGTTCCTTCTGGAACAATTTGCCCCAGTTCAGGAAATACTTGCCCAATTCCAGAAACTCCAATCAACAATGTATGTTTTACCTGCCAAGGAGAAAATTGTACAATTACTGACAGTATTGAATGTCCTACAACAGGACAAACACAAGCAGGAAGTATTTGCAATACAGACACAGATTGTTCATATTACGAAAGTTGTAATATTCAAACCAATGTTTGCCAAACTTTAGCATGCACAGGCACAGAAGTACCAGTCAATCACCGGTGTATTCCTGGCAGTGATTTTTGCCAAGATGCAACACTCAGAGAATTGGAAAGAATTATTGAAACCAATACAACCAATAGTGAAGTAACCAGTTTACTGGAACGATTGCAGACAGAAATAGCTGCAGGAAATATAGGACAAGCACAGAATACTTTGCAAAAAATTATTGAAAAATTACCTGGAACTCAAGGAACAGATACCATTACTTTATTGCGGGAAGCCAGAACACAATTGGAAGCAGGAAATGCAGGACAAGCTCAAGCCATTTTACAAAGAGCAGCCCAGCAAAGCGGAGTGGTTAGCTCAGAACAATTTTCCAACCAGCAGCAAATCCAAAATGTATTGTACGGAATCATCGGAGTTCTGACTGCAGTTATTGGAGCATTGGCCTTCTTGTATTACAAAAAATAATTCCAGCATTATGCCTAATTCTAATTTAGAAAAATATGCTTATGGAATTTTAACTAGAAATAATTCCCTGCGGGAATACGAATTTTTTTTATCCAACATCAGCTCAGAACTTTCATTGCAAGAACTGATAAAAGAATTTTTAAAAACCAGAAAAAAAGTACGATTACTGGATTTAGGTTCTGGAGAAGGACAGGCTTTAAAAGAATTAAAAAATTTATTCAAAAATCAAATTGAAACTATTGGAATGGATTTATTGAATAGCCCAAAAGAAAATTTTGATCGGTTTATTTTAGGAAATATTTTGGAAAAAGAATTTCCAAAAGAATGCGATATTATTTTAGGCTTCCGTTCACTGCATGAAATAGGAAATATTGAAAAAAATTTGGAAAAAATCTCTCAAGCACTAAAAATTGGCGGCTTGGCTTTTTTATCCATACGCATCCAAGACTCGCACAATGGAGTTATGCAATGGATTGGAAAAATAATTGAACAGGATTTAAAATTTTTGCAAAAAATCATTCAACAAAAAGAATGGAAAAATATGAAAATTCAAGGATATACAGTAAATGTAAAACTAGAAACTGCAGAAAGCATTACCAGTGGAGTGAACTTGATTTTGGTTCGAGTGCAATAAACAGAAAGAGTTTAAAAAATAAAGGTTACAATTACTAGAAGGAGATTATATGGGCAAAATATACGATGTGGCAGTCATTGGAGCTGGACCAGCTGGAGCCAGTGCAGCCAAAAACAGTGCACAATTAGGACTGGAAACTATATTATTGGAAGAACATACAAGCATCGGAGAACCCGTGCATTGCGGAGAATGCTTATCTGAGTACGCTACACAAAATATTGGAATCAAATTGCCTAAAGAAGTAATTTCTTTAGATGTAAAAGGAGTTAAAGTAATTTTTCCAGATGGAACAGATCGAAATGTTTCCGAACCAGGCTATGTTTTAGAAAAACACCTATTTGAACAATGGCTAGCTAGTGAAGCTGAAAAATTGGGAGCATATATTTCTTTGGATTCCAAAGTTACTGAATTAGAACGCAGGCAAGGATTATGGAATTTAAAAGCCAAAGACAAAGAAATTCAAGCCAAAATTGTAATTGATGCTTCTGGAGTGCAGGCAGTTACTTCTCGTTTTTTGGGAATCAATCAACGTTTCCAAAGTGTGGTGGGAATGCAGTATGAAATGCAGGAAGTAGAAACCACAGGATATTTAGATTTTTATTTATGGCCAGAATTAGCACCCGAAGGATATTTATGGGTAATTCCAAAATGCAATCAAAGAAGCAATGTAGGTTTAGTAACCACACAAATGAATAAAGCCAAAACATATCTGGATCAATTCACAAAACGAATTGGGGTAGATGGAAAAAAGATTAATAAAACATTTGGCGGAATGATTCCAGCCTCAGGTCCTTTGAAAAATACGTTTGCGGAAGGATTAATGTTGGTTGGAGATGCCGCAGGATTCACCAGCCCTTTGTTTGAAGGAGGAACTCAGTTGTCTTTAAAGTCCGGACAATTTGCAGCTCAAGTAGCCAAACAAGCTGTTGAAAAAAATGATTTAAGTGCAGAACAATTAAGCCAGTATAAAAAATTGTGGTTTCCTGAATTTCCGAATTATGAAAAATTAATTGACGGCAGAGAAAAATTGTATAAATTTTCAGATGTTGAATTGAGTCAAATGGCAAAAATCATGCCTATGGAATTAGGAACTTTAAGTTTTTTCCAAAAAATAAATGTTGGATTCAATGTTTTAATCAAGCATCCGCATTTTTTTAAGAAAGGATTTATGCCGGCTATGCAAGCATTTGAATATTCTAGAGCTAAATTTTACGGCTGGTAGTAAGGCAATTTTGAATAAGTGTTTTATAATCTAATTTTTTTTCTTCCGATTCAATTACAGATAAAATTGCTTGCGTATTGGGATGCTTGCTTCCTAAAATATCACAGCTTTCCGGGCCAATCGAAATTTCGTAGGTGCCGATTTTTTTTGCAATCTGAATAATTTCTTCTTTATCTAAAGCCAAAACAGGACGAAGCAAAGGAATATGAATCGCGGATTGGATTACGGACAAATTGGCTAAAGTTTGACTGCTGACTTGCCCTAAACTTTCGCCAGTCACTAAAAAAGAACAATTTTCTTTTTCAGCTAAATATTCTGAAGTTTTCAACATAAAGCGTTTCATTAAAACAAAGTATAAACCATGCGCACATTGTTTGGCTAATTCTTCAAAAGCTGGACTGGCATTCAAAACAATTAATTTTGAAAAAGTTAATTTTTCGCAGACATCTTTGCATTTGTCTTCAGGGTTTCTTCCAATAAATTTGCTGGCAAAATGAACTGCAATAATTTCAAAATTTTGCTGTTGAGCTAAAAAACCTGCAACTGGGCTGTCAATGCCTCCAGATAAAAGCAACAAAACGCGTATTTTAGGCATATATTAAAGTTATTCGACAAAAAGTATAAAAAAACAGTTAGAAAAACGAAAGATTAAGAGAAAATAAGTTGGAAAAGGCAAGCGAAACTCATTTATATTGCCACTAACTTATATAGGACACTATGACGCATAACCAAAAATTCTTAATTAGTTTAGCTATTTTAGTAGTTTTGTTTTCTTTGACTGCTTTGGCTCAAGATCAACCACCTGTAGAAGGAGGAGATACACCACCAACAGATCAAGGACCACCGCCAACAGATCAACCACCAATTGAGGATCATCCACTGGAAGGCGGAGAACAACCACCTGCAGATCAACAAAGACCACCTGAAGGACAGAATCCTGAAGGAGACCCTAATTACAGACCACCAGAAGGACAAGGGCCTTATCCAGGACAAGATGGACAACAACCTCCATTTGATCAAGGAAGACAACCTGAAGGACAAAATTTTCAAAGACCAACTACAGGCCCAGGTAACTGTCAAGGACAAGAACAATGCCAATTATATTGTGGAGTACACCCAGAGGAATGCCAACAATGGGCTGGCCAACAAGGAGTTCAAAGACAAGGCCCAATGAATGGAGGCCAAGGCTATGGATCTGAAAGAAGATCCGGCGGAATTGGTGGACCTCAATGTGGAACACCCGAAGAATGTAGAGGTTTAGCTCAAGAATTTGGTGTTGCAAATAGTATTGGAGTACGAACAGGACCTAGCGGATGCACCAGTGAAGAAGAATGTAAAAAAATATTTGATGAAAACCCACAAGAAGTTAGGCAATGGGCTCAACAAAATGGAATGATTGAACACAAGGGACAATTTATTGAAGCACGCGCCGGACCCGGCGGATGTTCAAGTCCAGAAGAATGTATGACTTATTGTAGAGAAAATCCAGAATCCTGTGATCAATTTGCTGGAAGAAGAGGACAAGGATTTGAACAAGCATTTAATAAAATTGAACAAAGAGATCAACGAAAAGAAATGCAACAAGAGCGCAGAAAAGAAATGCGATTTGAAGGAATTCCACGCGAAATAATTGAAGCTGGAGCAGAAACAGAATTTGTTCAAATGATGGCAGCCATGGCTAAATTCAGAACCCAGCGATTGCTAACTGAATTGGATAAAATGGAAGAACGCATTTCATTGGCTGGAACAGAATTAGGAATCCAAATCGATGGAAGCAAATTTTCAGAAATGAAAACAAAAATTGAAACTGCATTAAATGATTTAGGAAATGTAACCAATGCAGAAGAAGCCAATGCAAAAATGAAAGCTTTCTTTGAAATCATGGAAGGACCCAATGGAGTTCAAGGAGTATTTGAAAACTTTGGACAACAAATGCAAGAAAAAGTACAAGTATTGTTTGATGAAAAATTCAAACGAATGCAAACATTGCAAGAACAAATGAAAAACAAAGAACAAGAATGTAGAACTGCTGGAGACCAAATGAGACAACAACAAGAACAAAATATGCAGCAGCAAAGACAACAACAAGATGAACAGTTTAGAACTCAGGATGAAGAAAGAAGAAGACAATACGAAGAACAAATGAGAAATCAACAAGGACAATACCCTCAAGGCGGAGATCCAAATTATAGACCACCAGAAGGACAAGGACCTTACCCAGGCGATGGTGGACAGTACCCTCAAGGAGGAAGTTATCCTGAAGGAAGCATGCCACCAGAAGGCGGAGATTATCAGCCACCTCCAGAACAACCACCAGCCAGCAATGCAACTGCTCAACCAATTGTAATACAATTGCAAGAATTTCCAGGACCTCAAGGACCTGGCCCCAATGATTTCGGCGGAGGCTTTCCAGACGGACCCATGAACGGCGGTCCTTATGACAGCGGACAAGGATTTGGCGGACCTCAAGGACCCGGCGGATTTGGAGATGGAGAAATGCCAGCAGCTTGTCAAGAAATGCAAACACTTGGAACTGAAATGCAAGCTATTGGAGAAGAAATGAAAGCTTTAGGAGAAAAAGTACAAGGCGTATTTGGAAAACCTGAAGACCATGAGCAAGACTTTGAAGAAGAGCCTTTGCCTCCTGAATTAATTGAACAGCAAGCGCAATTGTTCATCAAAGTATTTGATTTCAAATTCAATGGAATCAAACAAAAACGAGATGAAATTGCAGGCCAAGGATTCGATGTAAAAGAATTCGATGAATTAATTGCATGGATTATTTCCAGAAAAGAAGAAGGACTCAGAATTATTCGTTCTGGAGATGAAGAAAAAATGGATGAATTCTTCAATAGCATGGGAGATTCTCAATTTGACTGGGAAGATAGAATCCGAGATTCTATTGCACGACAACAATTGGAAAAACAAATTTCCAAAGTTGAAGAATTTTTACCCAAAGCCCAAGAAGCCATTAATGCAGGAAAAGAACGAGGTTTAGATACCAGTGACTTGGAAGAAATTTACGGGGAATTGAAAGGATTGGTTGAAAATGCACGTGCACAATTAAGCCAAGGAAAAGAAATTTCTCTGCAAGATTTCAGACTACAATTACGAGAAGTGTATCTGAATTTCCGAGAAGAATGGGTTAGCTTACGAGAAGAAGCTGCAAGAACAGGATTAATTGTACTGGCAAGGTGAAAGAATGAATAAAATGATGACAGGAATGGTAATTGGTTTAGTTTTAATTTTAGTTTTAGCTGGGTGCACTGCACCTGCAGAAGAAAGAAAAGGAATTGATAAATTTAATGAACCGTTACCAGACTTAGATGATGACGATGGAGCTACAGACGTCAACATTGACTTAGATTTAGGATCTATCGCCAACCCAATCCCAGGCAGTCTTTCAACAGGACAAGAATAAAAAAATAATTTATTTTTGTAAAAAAACAGTTTGAGTTGGAAAAGCAAATTGAATTCCTGCTTTTTCAAACTCTTCTTTTATTTTCATATTCACTTCATGCTTTACTTGTTTCCAATTTTGAACATCCACAATCGGAATAACCACTTGCAAGTTTAAAGAAAATTCTTTAAAATCCAAAAAATTAGCTTGCGCATCTGGAGCATTGCATTTTGGATGCTTTCCAATTACAGTTAAAACAATGCTGCGTGCTTTTTCTAAATTAACATTGCTGGTAGAATAAGTTAAACCCAATTCCAAAAATTCTTTTCGGATTTTTGTTCTGGATAAATTAATAATTTGAGCACTGGCAATTTCGCTATTGGAAACAGTAACTAGAAAATTATTTCGATTCCGAATTCGGGTATACCGCAAGCCAATTTCTTCTACTTTGCCTGAGACAGATTTGTCTCCAAGTTCAATATTGTCTCCGACAAAAAAAGGCTTGGATGTAAAAATACTTAAGCCGCCAAACATATCGGCAATGGTTTTTTGTGCAGCAAAAGCAAAAGCCAAGCCGCCAATTCCTAAACCAGCAATCAATGCAGTTACATCGTATCCAAATGACGAAACAATCATTAGCAAGGCAATCAGAATTACAAAAACTTTCGATAACCTTTGGATTAATGGAACCAATTGATCATCCAATTCGCTTTTAGTTTTTGCAGTCAAAGGTTTAACAAAATGAGTTACAATCGAGTCAATGATTTGTAAAACAACTCGGACAGCAAACAAAATTCCTGCAATAGAAAGAATTTTGTAAAAAGTATTTGAAACAAATAAATCTTGAATTTCTAAAAACTGAAATCCAACATACAAGCTTAACAAGATACAAAAATAAAAAACAGACTTGCCTGCAATTTCAATAATGGCATCATCAAATTGGTTTTCGGTTTTGGCTGCTAATTTTGCACCGTAATGTTTCAGCCAAAAAGTTAAAACTTTGCCAACCACAGCACCGGCTAAAATAACTGCAAAAAAAACCAAAAAATGATAAACTGAAATTCCAAAAGAAGATTGATTTAACAGATTTTCGAAATTAACTTGCAAAACATTAAAACCAGCCATAAATAGTCTCTTCAACCTAAAACTATTTAAAATCGCTTGATTTGCGATTTTAAAAACTTCAAAATTGAATGCAATTTTGAATCTATTTAAAATCCAGTGGATTTTAAAAATTTTAAAACTAAAAGTTTACAGTTTGTTTAAAAATGCCAAAAAACATATTTATTGGAGGTATTTGTCCGAAAACAGTGGTGCTGAAACTGAGTATTCGCACAGTCTAAGTAAACCTAAGTTTAAGTCAAGCACACGGGTTGTTTTAAATTTCTTTCTATTATTAGTATATTAGTTCGAATTGGTAAGCTTGTTTTTTCCGAGGAATTTTAAGTGGCTATAAAAATCGATACTCATAATCTTGTTCCAAAGCATGTTATAATGCCTAAGGAAACACTTTCTGAGCTTTTATCTAAACTGCAAGTGGATAGCACTGAGCAATTACCGATTATTTTACGAAACGATCCATCCATTAAACGATTAAAGCCAGAAAAAGGCGATATTATTAAAATCAGCCGAAAAAGCCTGACTGCTGGAAGTTATACTTATTATAGGGTTGTGCGATGACTGATAAATGGCCTTTATTGGATTCCTATTTCAGGACCAAAAGCTTTGTAGACCAAGAAATTGCTAGTTTTGACCAATTTGTAGAAGAAAAAATGCCTGAAATTTTGGAAGAAAACAAAGAAATTGCCCCAAAAATTGAAGAAGTTCGAATTGAATTAAGCGACATTGAAGTATTAAAACCTAGAATTATTGAAGTCGATGGTTCGCCTAGAAATGATTTTTATCCAGTAGAAGCAAGATTGCGAAACAGAACCTATTCTGGTCCTTTGTATATTACTATGAAATTGTACAGAAGAGATGTAGAACAAGATGTACGCCGAACGTATATCGGGGAATTACCCATTATGACCAAATCTAAGTTATGCTGGTTAAATGGAAAAACCGAAGATGAATTAATTGGCTTAGGCGAAGACCCAATGGACTTTGGCGGATATTTCATTATTAATGGAGCAGAAAAAGCATTAATGACTCAAGAAGTTTTATCCAGTGACCGAGTTCTAATTTCCAAAACAGGCAAAGATGATGTACGTGCTGAAGTGATTAGTACTCGCGGTGCCTTCAAAGGAAAAGTTAGTGTCAACAGAAAAAACAATGGTTCTTTGAGTGTAAGCTTTCCAGCCAGTCCAAAAAAATTACGTTTATTTGTTTTAATGAAAGCTTTGGGTTTGGATACTAAAGAAAAAATAATGAATGCTTTTACTCCAGGAAAAGAAATTGAAAACGATATTTTAGTAAATTTAGAAAGCTTGGATGTAGAAAGTGTAGAAGATGCTTTAGATCGAATTGGAAAATATGTTGCACCCGGACAAGTTATTGATTATAGATTAAGAAGAGCGCAAGAAATTTTAGATGGATTCTTATTACCCCACATTGGTCAAACCAAAGAAGACAGACTAGCTAAAGCGTATTATTTGGGAATGATGGCCAGCAAAGCAGTTGAACGATACCATGGCTTACGTGAAGAAGATGACAAAGATCATTATGCCAACAAACGTTTAGAATTAAGTGGAAAATTAATGGAACACTTATTTAGGTATGCTTTCAAATATTTAATTAAAGACTTAAAATTCCAAATTGACAGAACTATTACCCGAAGAAGAAAATTAAACATTAGCACTATTGTTCGACCGGATGCCATTACTGAAAGAATTCGGTTTGCTATGAGTACAGGAAACTGGATTGGACGAGCTTCCGGAGTTAGTAAATTTATGGATCGAGTCAATTACTTGAGTCCTTTAACCGATATGCGAAAAATTAAAAGTTCATTAAACAAAAACAGAGAATTATACGAAGCCAGAGATGTTCATGGAACTCACTGGGGACGAGTTGGAGCAATTGAAACACCCGACGGCCCAAATTGTGGTTTAGTAAAAAATTTAGCCATTTTAGCTCGAGTAACTACAGATTCCAAAATTTTACCAGTTGAAGAATTATTAAAATCTAGAGGAGTAAAACTAGAATAAGGAGAGGGTCAGGATTACCCTAAAACTGGGGAGAACCTTGGTTCTCCGCGGTTTGGAATTATTAAAATCTAGAGGAGTCAAATTAGAGTAAAAAAATTATATTGATTAAAGAAAATTATATTTAAAGAAAAATATTTGTGTTGTGAAAATGTATGAGTAAAGAAGGATTACGAGAAAAAGCTAAAGTCTACATTAATGGAAGACTAATTGGATTCCATGACAAACCATTACAGTTAACCAAAGACATTATTGGATCTAGAAGAATCAGCCAAATTGATTCACAAATTAATGTAGCCTATGATGAAAAAACAAACGAAGTTTACATTAATTCTGATTCAGGCCGAGTACAAAGACCAGTCATTGTAGTTGAAAATGGAAAATCTAAATTAACCGAAGAAATTGTCAAAAAATTACAAAAACAAGAACTCAACTGGAATGACTTAGTGGAAAAAGGAATTATTGAATACTTGGATGCAGAAGAAGAAGAAAATGCATACGTGGCCATTGATGATGAAAGCATTACAGCAGAACATACCCATTTAGAAATTAATCCAATTGGAATTGAAAGTATTATTACCAGCATGATTCCTTACTTAGAACACAACATGGCTGGAAAAGCATTGCATGGAGCCAAAATGTTCAAACAAGCTGCCGGCATTAGCTACGTGAATCCAAAATACAGAATGGACACAGAAGGATACTTACTTTATTATCCTCAAAAAGCTTTGGTTAAAAGCAAGACCATGGACTTGTTAAAAATGGATGTACGCCCGCAAAGTCAAAATTTTGTGGTAGCCATTATGCCTTTTTATGGATGGAATGCATTTGATGCAGTAGTCTTGAACCGAGGGGCTGTAGAACGCGGATTGGGAAGAATGGCTTATTATAGAACTTATGATGCAGTACAAAAAAGATATCCAGGCGGACAAAAAGACAAATTTGAAATTCCAACCGAAGAAACTGTAGGATACTTAGGAGCAGAATATTACAAATCTTTAGGCGAAGACGGTTTAGCTGAAGTAGAAGCTAAAGTAGATGGAAAAACTGCAGTTATTGGAAAAACCAGTCCTCCGCGATTTTTAGAAGAAGTCTCTGAATTTGGAGTAGTAAAAGAAAAACGAAGAGAAGCTAGTGAAACTGTACGAAAACAAAAATCAGGACATGTAGATGAAGTCATTATCACCGAAGATTTAGATGGAAGTATTTTGGCTAAAATTAAAGTTCGAAGCGACATGATTCCAGAAGTAGGAGACAAATTCAGTTCACGACACGGACAAAAAGGAGTTGTGGGAGCCGTCATTCCAGAAGAAGACATGCCATTTACTCAAGATGGAATTAAACCAGACTTAATGTTAAACCCGCACTCAATTCCAAGCCGTATGACAGTAGGACACTTATTGGAAATGTTGGCCGGAAAAGCCAGCAGTATGCAAGGAGAACAAATTGATGGAACACCCTTCAATAATGTTCCTTTAAGTGAATTGAAAAAAATGTTAAAAGAACATGGTTTACGCGAAGATGGAAAAGAAATTTTCTACGATGGAATTACTGGAGAACGAATTGAAGGAGAAATTTTCACAGGAGTTGTTGCTTACAGAAGATTGTATCACATGGTAGCTCACAAAATGCAAGCTAGAAGCCGAGGACCAGTACAAATTTTAACACGACAGCCAACCGAAGGAAAAGAAAAAGAAGGTGGCCTAAGATTTGGTGAAATGGAAGCCGAAACTTTAGTTGGACACGGAAGCAGTATGTTATTGCATGAAAAAATGATTGAAGACTCAGACAAAGTTACTGAATTGGTTTGTGAAAAATGCGGAATCATTGCAGTCAACGACAAAATCAGAAACAGAAAATACTGCCAAGTCTGCGGAAGTACCAAAGTCTATCCAGTGGAAATGAGTTATGGTTTCAAATTAATGTTAGATGAATTAAAAGCATTGGGAATGTATCCTATTTTGCATTTGCGAGACAAGGTGTAAACATGTTACAGAAAAAAATTGACAATATTGAATTCAGAATCTTAAATCCTGAAATGATTCGAAAAATGAGTGCCATTGAAATCAAAACAGCAGAAACCTATGACCGAGATGGATATCCTATGGAAGAAGGATTAATGGATTCACACTTAGGAGTCATTAACCCAGGATTAAGATGTAAGACTTGCGGACAAAAAATGAAAGAATGCCCAGGTCACTTTGGAAGCTTTGAATTGGTTCGACCAGTAACGCATGCTAAATTTAGCAAAAAAGTTGAAACAGTATTAATGTTAACTTGCAAAGATTGTGGAAGAATTTTATTAAAAGAAGAAGATCAAGCCAAAGTACGCGCAGGAAATTACAAAGGAGAACTATTAATTAAAAAAGTAAAAACACGAAGTACTAAAATCAAAAAATGCCCGTACTGTCAAGCCAAACGACCCAAGCCCAAATTAGACAAGCCAACCAATTTTTACTTAGACAAAGAAAGAATTTACCCACATGCAATCCGAGAATGGTTAGAAAAAGTACCAGACACAGATTTAGAATTATTGGCATTTAATCCAAAAATTATCCGACCCGAATGGTTAATACTAACAGTCATGCCAATCCCGCCTATTACAATTCGACCCAGTATTACTTTAGAAACTGGAATTAAAAGTGAAGATGACTTAACGCACAAATTGGTGGACATAGTTCGAATTAATCAAAGATTAAAAGAAAATATTGATGCTGGAGCACCTCAATTAATTATTGAAGATCTCTGGGATTTATTGCAATACCATGTAACTACTTATTTCGATAACCAAATTGCAGGAGTTCCTCCATCGAAACACAGATCTGGCCGAGCTTTAAGAACAGTGGTGCAAAGATTGAAAGGAAAAAAAGGAAGATTCAGATACAACTTAACTGGAAAAAGAGTTAATTTTGCAGCTCGTTCAACTATAAGTCCAGATCCATTTATTTCCATTAACGAAGTAGGAGTTCCAGAAGGAATGGTTCGAGATTTAACTTTATCCGAATTGGGAACGGAATGGAATTTGAAACGATTAAAGAAAACCATTGCAGACGGATATGTTTTATCTGTAGTGCGACCGGATGGACGAAGAAAAATTGTTACACCCGAAACCATGAAAGAAATTGAAGAAGAATTAGCCGTAGGCTACAAAATTGAACGCCAATTATTAAACGGAGATATTGTTTTATTCAACCGACAACCTTCCTTGCATAGATTAAGTATGCTGGCTCACCGAGTCAAAATCTTGCCTGGAAAAACTTTGCGATTAAATCCAATTGTATGTAAACCTTACAACGCAGACTTTGATGGAGATGAAATGAACTTACATGTTCCTCAAACCGAAGAAGGAAAAACAGAAGCATTGGAATTAATGCTGGTACAAAATCAAGTTTTAAGTCCAAGATACGGAATGCCAATTGTCATTTTGGATGAAGATGGAATTTCTGGATCCACAGTATTAACTTTAGACACCACAGAATTGGATCGAGAAACTGCTTACCGGTATTTTTACGAAATGGGAATCAAAGAACTTCCAAAACCAGACCGGGGAAATAAATATTCCGGAAAATTAATTTTCTCCCAATTATTACCCAAAGATTTGACTATGAAATATAGATCTAAAATGTGTACAGTGATTCAAAAAGCAGACGCAGATTATGAATGCAAAGGAGATAAATGCCCGCACTGTGTAGAAATTGTTAACGGTGAATTGGTACGCGGAGTAATTGATGATTATTCTTTAGGTGAAGGAAAAGGAAAACTAGTATACCATTTAGCTAAAACTTACGCGCCTGAAATATTGGAACAATTTTATTACAAAATTAACCGAGTCATTTCAGATATTTTAACCAAACGAGGAATGACAGCTTCATTGGATGAATATGAAATTAATGAAGAAACTCAAAAGTTTGTTGAAAAAGCAGTTAAAGAAGGATTAACTGAAGCAGAAAAATTAGTGGAACAATACAGAAAAAAAGACTTGCAATTATTGCCTGGAAGAACTTTACAGCAAAGTTTCGAAATGCAAATGATGATGAATGCTCTTCGAGTGAAAGAAAAAGCTCAAAAGAAAATATTGAAAGAAAAACTAGGAATGGTATTAAACGAGAAACCAAAATTAAACACAGTTTTGATGATTATTGCCGGAGCTCGTGGAAGCAGTTTAAATTTAATGAATATGGCTGGATTCTGGGGCCAAGTAGCTGTACGTGAAGGAAGACCCAAACGAGGATTTAGAGGCAGAACTTTGTCTTTATTCAAACGAAACGATGTAGGAGCCATAGCCCATGGGTTTGTTCAAGGAAACTTTATGAGCGGAATGAATGTCACAGAATACTTTTTCCACGCCATGGGTGGAAGACAAGGAGAAGTAGACACCGGTGTTTCCACCAAAGTTTCAGGATACTTATACCGTAGACTGGCTAATTCCTTAAAAGATTTAAGTGTCAAAGGAGACTTAACAGTTAGAACCAGTGATGGAAAAATTATGCAATACTTATACGGAGAAGACGGAGTATTCCCCATGAACAGTAAAAAAGGAGAAGCTGTAGACATGGATGAATTGTACGAAAAATTAAACGAAAAGGAGAAGAAAAAATGACTGCCGGCAAAAAAAGCAAAATCAAAACAAAGAAAATAGTCGAAAAAGCAGTTGTTGAAACCAAACCAGTGGAAGTCCCAGAAGTAGAAACTGGAAAAGAATGGGAACAATTGGGCGTTCCAAAATCGGTTTGGAAAACTGTAGAAAAATTCTCTGAAGCCAAAAAATTAAGCGAAAGCGATGTCAAAAAATTAATGCAATTGGCCAAACAAGAATACGATAAAACCGTCGTCGAAGTCGGGGAAGCTGTAGGAATTGTTGCAGCTCAAAGCTTGGGAGAACCTGGAACACAGTTAACACTTAGAACAAAACACTTTGCAGGAGCAGCTGAAGTATCCGTTGGATCTGGAATTCAAAGAGTGGAAGAAATTGTAGACGGACGAAGCAAAGCAAAGTATCCCAGTATGACTATTTATTTAGCCGAAGATGTACGAAAAAACAAAAATGCTACTGAAGAATTTGCCAACTCATTATTGGATGTACGATTGCGAGACATTGTTCAAATGGACGAAGACTTCAAAGAAAAATTTATTGTCTGGCAATTAAACGATGAACGAATGGCTGAAAACAAAATGGATGCTGGAAAAATTATTAAAAAAATTGAAAAATTAATTCCTAAAAAAGTAGAAGTAGTCAAACGAGGAACTCGCATTACATTCAATTTTTCGAAAAGAGCTCAATTAAAAGATATCCGAAAATTAATGCTGAAATTATTAAAGAAACGAATCAGCGGAGTATCCAATATTGAAACTGTGATTGTCACCAAAGACAAAAAAGACGAACCAGTCATCAAAACTAGGGGATCTAATTTGAAAGCAATTTTGCGAAAACGAGAAGCAGATCCTGTTCGAACCATTACCAACGATTTAGAAGAAATTGCCAAAGTATTGGGAATTGAAGCAGCTCGAACTATGGTAGTCAAAGAATTATATGGAACCTTAAAAGACAACAATATTTCAGTTGATGTACGGCATATTTTGCTTTTAGCTGACTTAATTACCTTCAGCGGAGAAATCAAAGGAACTGTCAGAACTGGAATTATGCGAGACAAAGCATCTCCATTTGCTAAAGCCAGCTTTGAAGAAACAGTTAAACATTTATTGGAAGCAGCATTCTATGGAGAACGTGAAGAATTAAAGGGTGTTGTAGAGAATATTATTGTAGGCCAACCGATTAAAGTCGGAACCGGCACAGTTGAATTAATCATGAAATAAGGTGTAAAACATGGAATACGATGCAGGAAAAGAGATTCGCAGAGCTGTAGACACAGGAAAGGTTCTTTTTGGAGAAAAAGAATCTAAGAAAAGCGTTTTAAATGGTAATGGAGAAATAATTATTGTAAGCAGTAATCTTTCAAGTTCAAAAAAAGAACAATTGCAATATTTTGCAAAATTAGCAAGTATAGCTTACTTTGAATTTGATGGCACTGGAACAAAATTAGGTTCTGTTTGCGGAAAACCGTTTGCCATTTCAACCATGGTGATTCAAGATACAGGAAAAAGCAGTATCTTGAAAGCAGTCACTGAAACGGCAACTCAAAAACCAACTGCAAAAAAGAAAGCAGTTCGGAAAAAATAATTAACAGCAAATGGAGCAATTTGTCAGATGCTAAAATTAACAAAAGATGAATTGCAGTACATGAATGCCTTTCAAGCCTTTACAGGTGTGATGGCACGCGATTGTGTTATACTAGACGACACAATTGTGTTTGTAGTCAAAGAAGAAGAAGTAGGAAAAGCGATTGGAAAAAATGGACAAAACGTAAAAAGTTTAAGCAATCGAACCAAGAAAAAAATCCAAATCATACCCTACTGCAAAGAAATTGAAACATTTATTCGACAAGTTTTCAGAGAAAACAAAATCGAAACAGTCACACGACAAGACCAAGAATTGATTGTAACTACCAACAATGCAGATAAAAAGAAAATATTACAAAACAAATGGAAATTTTTAATAATAAAAGAAGTAGCAAAAAGAAATTATGAAATTGAAAACATTAAAATAAAATGATGAGGAAACATTGATTATGAATTCGAAATTGAAAATTTTAAAATTCCAGGAGGAATTTTAAATGGCCAGAGGAGAATTTGCAGCACGACAATTAGAAAGTGTGCGACAAAAATGGCGATGGAAAGACCCCTACTATAAATCCAGAGCATTGCGGCATAACGTAAAATACGATTTATTGGAAGGATCCCCTCAAGCACGAGGCATTGTCTTAGAAAAACGCGGAGTTACAGCACGACAGCCCAATTCAGGTATTCGAAAATGTGTACGCGTTCAATTAACCAAAAACGGAAGACAATTAACTGCATTTGCGCCTAAAGATGGAGCCATTAAATTTATTGAAGAACACGACGAAGTCATTGTAGAAGGATTGGGTGGACGAAAGAAAGGATCTCCTGGAGATTTATGGGGAGTGAAATACAAAGTCATTAAAGTCAACAACCAATCCTTGCAAAGTCTTCGAACTGGAAAGATAGAAAAGGTTAAGAGGTAATGGAAATAATTCAGTGCTGCTGAATGAAATGAAGCACAATTAAAACGAACAAGTTTTAATGTGCATTAAACCAAAGGTTTAATCGCAGCACAACACACCAACCAGGTTATGGTTGAAAAGGTAAAGAGGTAATGGAATTGAATAAAACAGAAAACGTACAAACACCTGCAGAAACCACAACCAGTGTGGAAAAAGTCACTGAATCCGTAGTGACTGAAACCAAAACTGTTGTCAAGCCAACAAAAAGTTTTAATGTAAAATTGTTTGACAAATGGAGTTCAGAAGGAGTTCAAATCAATGACTTAAGTTTAGTGCGCTATGTTTTATTGGACTCAAAACGAATTCCAATTACTTATGGAAAATATTCTAAAAAAGCATTCCAAAAATCTCAAATGAGTATTGTAGAACGTTTGATTAACAAAATTATGCGATCTGGTCAAGGAAAAAGAAAATTATCCGGAAAGTATATTCGCGGACGAGG
>JAUSKK010000030.1 GCA_030649345.1 Candidatus Iainarchaeum sp.
AAAATGTTTGTTTTATTTAAAGAAGAAAACTTGGTTGAAATTAGTTTACAAAGCCCAGAAAACATTCAAGAAGTTCCAGGAATTGTAGCTTACTTGTATTCTTTGTTTGCAGAACACAATTTGAACATTTTAGAAACCATGAGCTTTTGGACAGACACAATTTTTGTCATCCGAGAAAACGATTTAACCCAAGCATTAAATGTAATCAAAAAAAGCACAAACCCCAGTAGTTAACTAAACGCATAAAAAAATATAATTTGGGTTAAATAGTATTATTTGAGTGCATTCTGGTATTGTTTTTTGAATCGTCGAACTAGGCGAATTGCAAGTGCTCGCGCATTGTTATTGTAATGGCATTTTTCTAAAGTTTTAAAGTAAGCCTTTTTTTCTTGGGTTTTAATATCAAGCATGCCATATCCGTTTTTGTGCATGATATGGTTCATTACAATGCGTGCAGTTCTTCCATTGCCGTCTTGAAATGGGTGAATTCTTACTAGTTTCCAGTGAGCCCAGGCAGCCAATTCTAAAGGGTGCAATTTTTTGTTTAACTCAATGTATTCTTTGAAATAATTTTTTATATCCGTTAAAACAAATTGGGGCGGTGTTGTTTCAAATTGTGAACCGCGAACTAGATTTTGATGGGTTTTATATTTTCCTGCAATCTTTGGTTTTGAATCTTTGAAGTACATTTCATGAATTTTTAACAAAAAGTCATGGTCAAATTTTCCAGTATAACCTTTTACAAAATTAAGTGTTTTTTGTGCTGCCTTCGCTTCCAATACATCATTGAGATCTTTGTTAGGTGCAATATTTTCTGTTAATAATAATGCAACTTCCCTGGGACTTAAAGTAGAACCTTCAATTGAATTTGTATTGTGAACAAAAACAATTACGAAATTTTCATCAAACTGTTCTTGAACAACTTCATTTACTGCGTTGTATCTTTTCCAGAACGCAGTATTAATTTCATTAATTTCCTTAATTTCATCCGGAGTCAAATAATGAAATCCGTGTAATTTAATTAATTCTTTTTGAATCTCTTCTTCAAATTGACCCATTAAAACTTGCAGTTTTGTTTCCGAAGGCTTTTTTTCACCCAAATATTTTCGGATTTGTTTTCGTGTGCCTTTAGCAACTGGAATGTTTTCAGCCAAATAATAATAGACTTTACTGCCACGCTTGAAGGTTGTTAAATAAGCCATATAATATGTATTACTCACAAATATTTAAAAAGGCATGAGTAATACACTAAAATGAGTAATACGCCCACGGAAGGAGTAGAATACGCTGTTCGATCCCTCAAGTCAAATGCAAGCACCATTTGACCTCCGATTAAAGATTCTATAGAAAATATATCCACGAACTAAACTTAAAAGTATCGAAAATGGATCAATGCCAGTATTTGGCAAGTTAGTTCTTGGAAAATTAATTTAAATTAGACAATTGTCGCTTAGTGTTTCCACAATTGTGGACTATTCCTCTTTTTATTTAGTATCTGCTTTGTATACCTGTGACCTAGATGCCTGCACTTTTTGATGATTTAATTGTTATTGTTGTTGCAATTCTTTGTTCTATTTTAATTGGAGCATTAATTTCAAAAGTATTATTGAAACATTTAAAGCGATTAACCAGCAAAACAATTACGTCTTTAGACGATAAAATCATTCATGCATTAGAGAAACCAATCTTTTTTGCAGTACTTTTGTTAGGCATAAATTTTGGATTAGAATTTACTGAATTTAAAACACTTTCATTGCGCACGCCAGTGTTTCAAGTTTTAGTAATTTTAATTGTAGTACACGCATTATTTTCTTTGATTGATGCCTTAATTGCCTGGTATGTCGAAGAAATTGAAGTGCGGCGCAAGCACAAAATTGGAGACATTATGCCAACCATTCGCAGGGTTGTGCGAATTATTATTATTGCACTAAGTGCGACTGTAATTCTTAGCAGTCTAGGTGTAGAGATAACCCCCATTATTGCAGCTTTAGGAATTGGTGGTTTAGCAGTTGCTTTGGCGTTTCAAGATACTTTATCTAATTTTTTTGCAGGAATTTATATTACAATGGATCGTCCAATTAAATTAGGCGATTTTGTTGAATTTGAAAATACTGTTCGCGGCTACGTTGTTTCTATTGGCTGGCGCAGCACAAAAGTTCGTACTCTTGAAAACAATTTAGTTATTATTTCAAATTCTAAACTTTCTCAGGCAATCATAACCAATTATTATGCACCTACCAAAGACATGGCAGTTGTAATTCCATGCAGTGTAGTATATGGCAGCGATTTAGATAAGATTGAAAAAATTACTATTGACGCTGCACGAGAAGTTCAGAAAAAAGTAAAAGGAGCTGTTCCAGATTTTGATCCATTTATTCGGTATCATACCTTTGGAGATCACGGAATTCAATTTTCTATTATTTTACGGGTGCAAGAATTTGTTGACCAATACCTAGTCAAACACGAATTTGTTAAAGAACTTTCAAAAGCTTATCAAAAAGTTAAAATTGAAATCCCGTTCCCTCAAGTAACTGTTCATATGGCTAGTCAGCATAATTTATCAGATATAAAAGTGTAGCTTATCATTTTATGAATTCAAAAATTAAAAAAATTAATCAAGTATTGCAAGGACATAAATTGCTTTTAGCATCCAGCAGTGAACCATATGTGCATTTTTATCATGGCGGAGAAATTAATTGGCGTACTGCTGTGGGCGGCGTAGCTACTGCATTTGATGCATTCATGTCAGCCTATGGCGGAACCTGGGTTGCTTTAGGCCTGGGAACTGCAGATGCAAATGTAATAGACAATCAAAATAACATCAGTGTTCCGCCCAACGCACCAGCATACACTTTAAAGCGAGTGATGGTTACATCTAAAGAAGAAGAAGGCTTTTTGGCTCTTTCATCGAATACCGCATTATGGCCTTTGTCGCACGTAGTTTATGTTCGACCTCAGTTTAGTGAAGATGCATGGCTTCAATATCGAAAAGTTAATCAAAAACTAGCTGAAGCTCTTTCTGCAGAATGCACACAAAACACAGCCGTATGGTTAAATGATTACCATTTGTCTTTGTGCGCTCAATATTTTAAGAAACTTCAGCCCAATGTGCCCACTGGATTTTTTTGGCATATTCCTTGGCCCAGTTATGAAATCTTCAAAATATGTCCTTGGCATAAAGAAATTTTAGAAGGCTTGTTGGGCGCTGATTTGATTGGCTTTCACACGCAAGGCTATGTTAAAAATTTTTTATACACTGTAGAGAAAACACTTTCCTGTAAAGTAGATTGGCAAAATTTTAACATTCAACAAGGTAACCGCATTATTAAAGTTCGTGCACTGCCTATTGGAACTGACAGCCAAGGTTTGTCTGAATTATCTACCGCAAAATCATTGGATGAAATTAACACTGTGCGTAAACAATTCAATGTATTGAATCGAAAGCTATTATTGGGTGTTGACAGAATGGATTACACTAAAGGTTTGCCAGAAAAAATGAAATCATTAGACATACTTTTTACACGATATCCAGAACTAGTAGGAAAACTGACATTGGTACAAATTGCTGCACCTACACGCACAAAACTTCCAGAATATGTTCAAGTTTTAGAAAATACTTTAAGTGCAGTGGATGCCGTTAATTGGAAATATGCTCAAGGAGACTGGAAACCCATTGTATTTTTGAACAAATTTATGTCTTTAAAAGAATTGATTCCAGTGTACAAAACTGCAGATGTTTGTTTGGTTACTTCATTGCATGACGGCATGAATTTAGTCAGCAAAGAATATATTGCAGCCAATTCAGGAGAAGGTGCATTAATATTAAGCAAATTTGCAGGATCTGCAGAACAATTAACTCAAGCAATTCAAGTAAATCCATTTTTAGTAGAAGATATTGCTATTGGCATTAAGCAAGCTTTAGACATGCCAGTATTGGAAAGACAAAAACGCATGACCAAATTAAAGAAAACTGTTATGCAAAACACAGTATTTGGATGGGCAACTGATTTTCTGCAAGAATTGATTGCTTCAAAACTGTGATTGCAATGAAACCTAATTTGTTAGTTTTGTTGGATTTTGATGGAACATTAACAAGTATTCGATTGGATCCAAAAAAAGTCAAGCTATCTAAATCAATGTATACCACTTTAGAAAAATTAGTTCACAACAAAATTCAAGTAACTATAATTAGCAGTCGCCCATACTCATTTCTTAAACAGCAATTGCCTTCCTGCGTTAAAATTTTAGGCTCAAAAGGAAATTCTTTAAACAAACTAAAAAAGTTTTCCAAACAACGAAAGCATATTTTTAGAATTTTATACTGTACTGTAAAAAAGTTTCCGTTAACTACAGTCCAACTAAGCCCTTGCGGCGCAGAAATTCATTTTAGAAAAAACCAGTCTTTGACATTGTCAAAAGTTATGACTGAAGTTTGCCGAGTATTTGACACACAGCCGGTGAAAATTATTGCAGGCAGGAAAACTGTTGAAGTTATTCCTTTAGGGCTGGCCAATAAACAAGAAATTGTTAAAAAAATAATAAAAACATGGCAAGGCAAAATTATGTTTATTGGAGACGATGACAGCGATGCTGAAGCAGCTGTTGAAATAATGAAACAAAAAGGAAATTTAGCTTTTTTAGTCAAAACCAAAGAACGCAAAATCACGCCCAAAGAAGTCATTAAACTAACTGGAATTCAAGAAGTGCAAAAAACACTTAAACAATTACTTTAAAGTTTTTCCAGTTTCGGCAGAGATAAAAAGTGTTCATTTCAATTGAACACTTTCAAGCAATAGTGTTCAGTTCATATTTCTTGATTGCAAAAGCTTATTGACTTTCTTCTTTACATTTTCCTGATATTTTTTCAAATATTCTTGTACTCGTTTTTTGTCTAATTTAGGCAAAAGTTCTTCTTTAATTTCTTGAGTTAAAGGCTGTTGGAAATGAATAAAATCTAAAAATGTTTTTTCTAAATCGCTGACTGGGATTTCCCAATCATAATATTTTACGTAATTAAATCCAAAGAATAATTTGCGCTGAATTCGATGCACTAAAATATTGACTCCACTGATCTCTCTTAAACCCAATCTAACCTTTCTAGGCGTAATAATTATTGGATTCGTTTCTTGTGTTCCAATACCTTGCAATGCCAAAGCATTCTGTAACCCATAATAAAACGGAGAAAACGCAAACCCGTACATCATGGGGTCTTCTTGAAAAGAATAAACTCCTTGAGTAATCTTATGCAATTCATTTTTTTTTAATAAAAAATGAATCATTAAATGCAAATAATTCTTGCCCAACTTTTTGCCATGAAATAATAACTGAATATCCCTCATAGTAAAAATAGACTTAGATTTGAATGAAGATTTGAGTTCCTGAACATACGTCATTTTCACACCTAACTATATTTCAACAATAAAGCCTGCTTAATCTGCTCAAATGAAGGAACAGCACCAGCATACACAATTGCTTTCAAATCCTTCTCATCCGCAGGTAAAGGCAACTGTTTTAATAAGTCTTTAATTTTCTTTTCAGTTTCATTTGAAACCTGTGCTTGATTACTTAAAAAATAAACATCATAAATATCCCGAATCAATTTACGATTAGTATACGTAATCAGTTTCTCTAAAATTAAATCTTCTACAGACAAAGCAAACACATTTGTATACGTTCCATCCAGTTTCTCATACGCCTGCACAACAGGCCTTTTGATAGTTGTAATCATATTTGCTTCCAAACGAACCTCTACGCGTTCATTGGAAATCTTGGAAAAAATAGTTGTACTAGTCTGTTTGTATTTATTTAATTTTAAACCCCGTGCTTTCAAAGCAATTTCCAATTCAGACTTAAAGTTTTCTTTTGGCTTGAAATAAAAATCCAAATCTTCTGAAAAACGATTCCCAGCAAAACAACGCCAAATTGAAGTACCACCATGCAAGACAGCTTTCGGTTCAACAGAATAAACAATCTCTAAAACTTCATCTTGCAAACTAGCAATATCCCGATGAAGCTGTTTCCGCAACCGATTAAACAATGAAATCTTCATATTAATAGTATTCAACGAAACTTATATAAATATATAAGTTTGGTTAAATACGCCCACGGAAGGGATCCAAGCAAAGGTTCAATCCACCCAGTCAAAAAGCAGTGCCAATTGACCTCCATTTAAAGATTCTATAGAAAGTATATCTACGAACAAAACTTAATATTATGCTTTTTTTTCAACCTAACAAGTATTTATTAAATATTTGACATAGCATTTATTCTATGAAGCTGCAACTAACTATTATTAATATTGCCTGGGTTTTTCTTGCATTATTTTTAGGTGGAATTTGGTTAAATCTTATAGGTGAATCCACGGTTTTGTTCTTTTTTGTATCTATTTTTACTTTTGGATTCTTTTTATTTATGGATGATTTATTATTTCAAGTTGTTGGACCGGCTGTGAAAGTAATTGGTGACAACAGATTCAAAAGTAGGTTAAGTGCATTTCCTGTTTTTCTATTTGAGCTTATTTTATTTGCGATAGCAAGCACTCCACTAAGTAAATTTGTAGAATCACTGCTTCAAACTTTTATTGCACATCCTGGAGTTGGGTTACAAGTTTTTTCTACGGGAGCTCTTTTGTTCGTTTTTCTTGTATATCTAGTTGCCTTTACTCGTCTGAAATAGATCCTAATATGTTAGAATAAGGTTATTTTTTTCTTTTTTCGTGATCGTCAACCAAGCGGTTAATTATTTCGTCATAGGTTTCATCTTTTTTACCCAATTCGCGTAATCTTTCTCGTGTTTCAGGCGTTAATTGAATAGTTGTGATTTGCTTGCTTGACGGCATGAACTATATGCGGAACATAGAGCTTTTAAAGTTGCCTTCTTCCATTGAAAACTAGTTGTTTCTCACTTTCAGGTATTTCTTTAATTTTTTGTTCAATTCGTTGTTTGAGTTCTATTAATTCTTTGTAATTGCTGGCTTCTTGCATGGTTGTTTGATTAATAAGTTTAGTTTGATTGCCATTTCCAATTTTTATTACGTATTCTATTGAATGGCCATTGGAAGTATTTAGAATTACTTGTTCTAGTTTTTGTTTGCGTTCATTTAGTACTTTAGTTTTTGCAATTTGTTCAAATGCTTTGATTGGGTCACTGCAAAAGTAGCTGGCCGGCATTGAATTGGTTTTCTTTATCAATCCATTTTTTTCTAAGTTTATTAGTGCATAATAAACTGTAGCCGGTTGCAGTTGTGTTTCTTTTTGTATTACTATTGCAGTCTTTACATCACTTGTGAGTAAACTTAGGTAGACTTTAGCAATACTTTTGCTGAATTGCTCAAGTATACCTTTGTAGCTAGCTATCACTAGCTTGAGGTTTTCATCCATTTCTCTTCACTCTCTTTTAACTCAACAACTATACTATTATGTATAAAACTCGTTAATATGACTGCGGTTGAATAAGAATCAACTAATTGGTTGAACTTATTTCAACCACTCAGATATTAATGTCTTGAAACTTATTGAGCACGAGTGTGAGTGTGCGCTCAACAACAGCGAGTTATTTACTCTCTGGCACACTCGCACTCAAAATAAGGTCATTTTTTTGTCCTTATTTGTCCTTATTGCCTTTTCAGAAAATCTTGCAGCAAAGGTACTGAAAAAGCATAATATCCTCTTTGTGCCCTGTAAATTAATCCCTTATCAATTAGGCGAACCAAATATTTTTGCATTAGCATGTAATTAAGTTTCATTTTTTTACTAATATATTTGGCTGGAATTTCTTTTTCTTTGCAAGTTGCCATTGCAAGTAATGCTTTCTTTTCCATTGCAGACGCAAGATTAAATCTGTCTTCAAAGAAACTTTTATCCAACATTTTCAAAAGCTTGTTTTTATTTTGCACTAAATCGGATTGCAGTACGTTAGCTTTTTTCGCGTTATCCGCTAAAAAGTAACCATAAAATTGCAAAAAATACGGATAACCCTGAGTCTCTTCAATTACTTGACTGACTAATTTGCTCTCAAATTTGTACTCAGTTTTCTTTAATGGTTCAGTTAATGCCTTTTCTGCTTCCAATTCGTCAAGGTTTCCAACTTCTTGATAGTTAAACATTCTTTCAGTGTATGTTTTTGCTTCTTTAAGATTTGTTTTCAACGCAGGCAAACCAGACAAACATAGAACATATCTGCAACCTTCTCTTTGCACTTGTGCAATCGCACTTAGCAAACTTGATAGTACGTATTGTTGATCTTCTTTTTTGTCTTTTACTAAATGAAATTCATCGTACAATAATACTACTCCTTTTTTGTTGGATTTTTCAAAAACTGGCCAATTGGATTCCAGTAATTCTTTCAAGTAATCTTCTAACACTTCTCTTTTTTCTCCATGATACGGTTTATAGGTTATTCCATAACCAGACAGTTCTTCAACTTTTAGGCTTTCAATTAATTTTTTTCCAGTTTCTTCAATTTTCTTTTTAATAGATACTTCGGCAGCCATTGCAATTAAGTCTTTTCCAAATACTTGTGCAAATTCAGTTTCATTACAGTAACGTTCGTTAAATTCTCTGTCCATAAACAGCCAGTTATTTGTTTCCGCAAGTATTTTATAATGTCTAAGCAAAACTGTTTTCCCTGTTCCGCGTAAACCGTATACTACAATGTTTCTTGGCAGACCTTCTTCTGTTTCTTTTAAAGATTTAATGAATTCTTGAATGTATTCTTGCCTTCCTGCTAAATATGCTGGTTCAATTCCGTTTCCAGGGGTAAAAGGATTTCTCATGCAAACAACTCGTTTATTTTTGAAATAACTTCAGTTCGTTTTAGTGTATTGCCTAGTTTTTCATACTCCGTTTTCAGGTCTTTATTTGTTACAACAAAATACCAGTCATCTGAAGTTTTTTGCAATTGATTTAGTTTTGTTTGAATATCTTCTTTTTTTGCTTTCAAAAGCTGGCCTGTTTCAATTTCAAATGCAATGCGCTTGTTTTTAGCAGTAAAGATTATGTCAGGATTTACCGATTGATAGCGTTCTAGTTCATTTGTATATTTTTTGAGTTCTTGAAAAATAAGTTCACATAACAGATAATGGTTTGCTCCTTCTTTTCCTGTGTCTTTCCTTACAAAATAGGTGTGTCCTTTTCCTTCGCCAAATCCAGATTCTCGAATTTCATTCCAGCCTGCTGTTTTTAGTATTTCAATTTCTTCATTTGTAAGTTTTTTCTTTTTCCAATAATTTCGTTCAAACAAATTTCTGGGCCCTACTGTTGGTGTTTCTTGTAGTTGTTTTAGTTGTTCCTTTGCGGTCAATTCTTCTGGATTTGTGGTTATAATTTGGTGTTCTTGTTTGCTTGCAATTATTTTGATAGGAATTCGATCATTCATTGCTAATAACAGGCCAGTTCCGGGTGTGCTTGTTAGAATGAAGTTTTGTTCTGTTTGCTTTAATCCAAACTTTTGTGTAATGTCTTGAATTACACTTGCTTCTTGTCTGAGTAATACTTTCCAACTGGTATTTGCCAGGACTGAGTTTCCTGCTTTTGTATGCAATAAATCATTTACTTCTTGGGTTAGAATCAATAGTCCTGTTCCAAATTTTCTGGCAGTTTTGCATATTTTAAATAAGTATTCTGCTTGCTCTCCATATTTAAGCAAACTCCAAGCTTCATCTACCACAATTAGTTTTCGTTCTTTGTTTTTTTGAACTTTTTCATACAAATAATCTAAAATCAAGAACATGATTACTGGTTTGACTTGTTCTGGCATTTCTTTAATATTAAAAGTGATCAAATTCTTTTCAAGATTTAATTTAGTTGGATTATTCAAGAAAGAAAACGATCCTTTGGCGTAAATTCTTAACCGGTTTAGCAATGCTTCATATGTTAGTTGCTGTATTTTTGAGCGTGTTTTCTTTTCTTCCTCTTCTAAAACCAAGTAAAGATCTTTTAGCATCGGAGGTGTCTTTTTCCATGTTTCTTGATTCTCTGGAGTAATTCCTTTTCTCAAATACGTTTCGTGCAGTGATTTATCCAATATACTTCTTTGTACTTCAGTAAGTTCTCCAAACATGATTTTGAATAAATCCATTAAGGACAACAGTTTGTCTCCGAAATCTTTTCCCATCAAATCAAGCGGGTTAATAATTGTATTTGAATTTCGGCTGATTTCAATTATTTGTCCTTTGTAAGCATTTGTTAATTCCAAATATTCTCCTTGTGGGTCAATTACAAATGTTTTAGTTTCGTTTAAAAGATTTCTTAGAATATATAATTTTACAAAAAAGCTTTTTCCTGAACCACTTGAACCTAATACTAATCCATTATAGTTGGCAAATGTATATGGATTGAGGATAATCGGAATATTGTTTGTATAGTTAACTCCGAACATGATGCCTTTTTCTTGTGCGTTTAAGAAAGCAGTTGTAAAAGGAAAGCAAGCAGCTAATGCACTACTTGAAATATTTCTTTTCATTTTAAGTTTATCTTGCGCTAAAGGCAGAACTGATTGAAGTGCAGGTTGTTGTTTCAAATAAGGTGTTTTTGGAATAATCATTATTGCATTCAATTCGCTTTCAATTTTCCTGCTCAATAATTCTAGTTCTTGTTTGTTTTTTGCTCGCGCATTCAAGTATAAACTGAAATTGAATAATTTTTCGTCACCTCTTTGCAAGTTTTCAAGCATTCTATAAGTGTCTTCATATTGAAGTTTCAATGAAGGACTTACAATGCCTTTACTTTCACTTGCAATAACATCCGAACGCTGTTTAATCAATTCACGATTTAACTGTTCCAAAACTGTGTTAATGCATTGTGGTTCAATATGCAATGTAACGTCAAAATTCCCAGGACTTGCTACAATTGCATTTAGCCAGCCTTCTTTTATGAAACGTGGATAACCTACAGCCATTTCTACACGATTAAGGGACTGATTGAGAACAATGTGATCATACTTATTCTGCATTTTTGAGGGCTTTAATAGTGCCATCAATTTGGACGCTGTTTGTGGACTTAACGAACTAGGCATTTAAGAAATATTGCCTTTTTTCTTTATAACCTCTCGAGATTGAAATTCTATAGAAACTATACTGTGCTATTTTATACTATTGTCTAACAATATCAGAATATAGCTTTTTTACAAAATGTTGTTATTATTAAAATGATAAAAAAATAAAATGCTTAAAAATGGCAAATTTATGGCTTTTTTAGAAGATAATTTTTATTAATTAAAAAAAGGAACATTTAAAAACTTATACGCGCCAGAATTATTTAGTGATAGTTTAAAATGGATGACGAAAAATTAAACGCAATAATTAGAAGACTTGATGCTACTATCGTTGTCTTGTTAAATCAAGACAAAATGCAAGCAATGAATCTAAAAGAGAAAGTTATTGCATTATCTAATACTGGTTTAAAGGATCCTGAAATTGCGACAATGCTTGGAATTAAAGCTGTTACGGTTCGGGCTATAAAAAGTAAAGAACGGAGTGATAAAAATGGATGAATCTAAAATTACTGAAAAGCTTAATACAATTATTAATTTACTTGCGTTACATGTTGTAAAAAAAACAGAATATGCTGAGCAAGTAAGATTATTAATGATTTCGGGGTTACGCGATGTTGAAATTGCAAAAATTTTAGGAAAAACAAGGAACAATGTTGCTGTAACTATGAGTAAGCTAAGAAAGATGGGTACTAAGGCAAAATAGTAATTGGTGACAATATGGAAAAATCAGATAGTGAACTCTTAAAAAAAATTCTCGAAAAAATTGAATTTATTGCAAAACAATACTCTTATAAATTGCTTGAAGAGGAATTGTCAAATAAAAAATTAAAATTATTATATCAACATACTGGGAAGGGAATTCCGCGACCAAAACTTGAAAAAGTTACTGGGTTAAGTGCTGGTAAGATATCCGGTATTTGGGCTAAATGGGAAAGTAAAGGCCTCTTAAAAAAAGATGGTAAATCATATTACAAAATTTTTGAATGATATTTATGGAAAAATTGAACGCAAAGAAAAAAATTATTAAAAAAATTGCTACAAAAACGCATCAGAAGGAAAGTTCTATAAAAGTTAGAATTTCAGAGCTTGCATCTAATCATCCCGGATTGACATGGTTTTCAAAAGCGTACTTATATGCAAAAGAAAAAAATGTTAATATTCTGAGTTTGATTCCAATTAATGACCGAAAAAACTTACCTAGTAAAATTGAAGTGGAACGACAACCAATAAAAGTTAAAGAAAAGGCCAATAAGCAACGGCAAAAAATACCAATAATTTTTGCGCCATATTGTGATGATCTTTTTGTTAATGCACATTTTAACGAATTAAATAAATCAATCTATTATGGTTGTTTTACATCGGCAACTATCTTGAGTCGAAAAATTATTGAAAATAGGTTAATTGAATTTTTACGCAAGCACTACTCAAGTGACGTCACATTATATTTTAATTCTACAAAGAACAGAATGCAGGATTTTAATACTATATTAACCAATTTACAAAATAAATCTAAGGAATTTGGACCTGATCAATCACTTATAAACTCACTAGTTACAAGATGTCATAAATTTAGAGAGCAAGCAAATGGAAATACCCATTCCTTTTTTGAAATCGTTCGAACAAAAAAAGAATTCGAATCACACAACACGGATCAAATATTTAGTTTACTTGATAAGGTAACTTTAATTCAGCCAAAGAAACTTTAGTTGCCTACTTTTACTCACATAACTGAGTAAATACTGAAAAATAATCATTTTCCACTTCAATAAATCCCTCGAAAAAGCTTGCTAGTAGTGTGGTTAGTTCTTGGTCGTTTAATTGTTTTGATAACAGAGCTGCTTTTTGTATTTTTTCTTTGCATAGTTGAACTCTTACAGTAAGCTGATTTAAGTCTAATTCTTCATTTTTTGTTTTTTCAACTGGAATAACTACATAAAATAATCGATTTTTTACTTTGTTGTCTGTGATGTATTCTTCTATGAATTTTTTCAATGATTCAAATTGTTCTAGTAGTTCTTGTTTATTTTGTTTTTTTACTCGATTTTCAAGTTCTCTTAAATATGCAATTACGTTCAAGTCTACTGTTCGCATTACGATTTGTATTGGAAAATCAAGTGAGTTTAGAAAATCTTTAAATGAGTGGATAACTGCTTTTTGTTCTGATTCGGATAGCATATCAAAGCTTATGGGTAAAACTTGCAGTATTGCTAACATTCTTCCGTGTGTATAAACTGCATTATTTTCAATTTTCTGCACATCCATAAATTTTTCCATTTTTTTGTCAAAATAACCTGCGTTTCGCATTGACGTTAAATATTCTATTCCGTCTTTTAGTTTTCCCCAAGCGCCAACAAATGCAAACGCCCCGCCGGCAATAAACAAAAGTATTGTAATTAGAATTTTCCATTCAAAGGAAAGTTGCGTTTTTAGAAAAATAAATATTGTTGGAGTAACAAAGATCGCGAGCCAGAATAATTGTTTTGCTGTTAGCCCAAATACGATTTTTTCTTCGTACTTTAGATTTTGTGGTATTTCGTATGACATTTTTTCACTGTCCTGATCTGAATACTTGGATAAAGTTTTTTACTTTAGTTGTAACTGTGGCTGCTGATTTGAAGACTGCAAAGTAAAACATTCCAATGTTAAGCAATGTCATTAGAACTAGCCCAATGGCTGTTGACAGTAAACCAATTATTGCAATGCCTGCAAATTCTTCTGCCACTAAATTAATTGCAATTAACAAAATAACGTCCATGATTGGCATTAGTAAAGCAATTCCAATTAAGTTCAGCAATAACATTCCGTAAGACCGCAGTGGTTCTATGAAATAGAAAAATATTGCAATAGGGAACAACATGATTCCCATTATGATTATTGCTTGTCTAAAATACAAACTAATTACTGCAGGAATAATTGAAAGCGCAAGAAAAATTAACCAAATAATATTTAACGGATTCAAGTCAACATTTAGAATGCTTTCTAATCCATTGTTCCAAAGTGCCTGTGTTACGCCTGAACTTAATGCTACAATTAATGAGTACCATAAAAGTGAAGTGTTTACAATAGCTAAAATGATTAATGTGTGTTTGAGCCATTCTTTTGCACTGGCTCTTTGTTCTGCGTCATATGAACCCATTAAGAATTTTGCACCAGTCAAAAAGAACAATAAAACATAAAATGAAGAAATAATTCCAACGATTAAAAACCAATAACTTGAGTACTTGAAAACATCCACTGCAGGCAATAAGAATGTTTTTACAATGCCAAGTAATGGATTTACAAAGCCTACGAGTAAACTAGAGATAAATCCAGTAAATGCACCTACTATTGCATTAGGTAAACTTGTAAAAAATTCTGCAATTCCATTCAATAAAGGGCCAAAATCTAATGGTGCTGGCGGTGGTGGTTGGGGTGGAGGCGTAGTATCTGTGCTAGTTGCAAAGGCATTCAGAGTGAATAAAACCATTGCAAACAAAATGAGTATTTTTTTGTTCATAACAATCTTTTAATGTTGGGAAAGGGCACTGTATTAGAGCTCAGGAGGAGGGTTTCAGCACCCTTTCCGTTGGGTAGTTTTTTCAGGCATTCAAATAACTTACAAGTGCTGGAGCAACCCAAACTACTGCCATTCCAATGATTGCATAGGACAGCATTTGTTTTGCACCTTCTCTAGCCTGCAAGTTATCCCCTGAAAACATAAACTTCACACCAGCAAACGTAATCACAATTACAGCCAAAATTGAAACAATTGCTTTAACCAAATCATAAATTCGATTCAATGGTTCCGTAATTGCACTTACGCTAGTTTGCTCTAAAGCAAATACCGGGCTACTGTAAAATGACATTAACAGAAACACTGCCATGATCAGTATCGTTGTATTTGCAAACTTTTTCACTTCAACCAATTCTCTTAGCATACAAACATAGTCCTTAAAGAACTATAAAAAGAAAATAGATGGAAATTCTATGGAAAGAAAATAGTATACTGGTTATGAACTGAACTTAAATCTTACAAATATTAAGTGGTAAACGCCGAAGGATTCCAGCAATATTGCCAATAGAAGCAACTGTAAATACAAATCCACAAATAAGTGCGATAAACGCCATAATAAAAATAATTTTTTCAGTTTTTCTTTCTTTGACGAATTTAAATTGGATAATTGCAAATGGCCACAAAGAAAAAATTGTGAACTTTATTAGCAAAGACGTCAGTAGCCCAAAATTATTTATTAAAATGATCCATAAAAAAGTTTGCTCAGATCCACCGCAATATTTAATTCCTAAAAAGGTGGTAATTAGATCAACTAGATTTGCAAAAATACAAAATCGCATAAACTGTGGAAAGAACTCCTCACAAAGCACGATATAATGGAGAAGTCCTGTTTTCAGTTCAGCTAATAATTTCTTCATTTCAAGTTATAATAAATATTTATTCAAATCTTACTTCTTTAAGGTTATTTTTGATGGCAAGTTTAATTTGATCAAAT
>JAUSKK010000047.1 GCA_030649345.1 Candidatus Iainarchaeum sp.
CCCATACAGTTTTTTATTCTCCAGGTTGTAATGCCGATGAATCAATACCGTTTTTCATTTTTTTATCTATGGCACAAGATTCTAACAAACCCACTGGATTTCTGGGATTGCTGGTTCTTAATCCAAAAGTATTCGAATATCCTTGATAAATATTTTCAAAATCACTGGTTAACCAAGCAATGGGTTGTGTTCCCAAATTTTTTACAGTTAAATTTAATAAAATAAATTTGTAATCATATCCTTCTTCTACTTTAAGCAATCCATCTTCATCTATTTGCGTTCTATATTCCACTTTGTTTACTTGCAATTCAATATGGCCGTTGCTTAATTTTTCTCGCATTGCACCCGAAACATTTCTTTCTTGTGCATTTGCATTTCCTGTTTGTCGTTCTTCGAGTTCTCTGGATGATTCTTCTATTTGTCTTTGCACAGCAGGATCAGATACTGTGTCCAAGAAATCTCGTGCTCCTTGTTCGCTGACTCCAGATTCTCGCGCAACCTCTCTGGCAATTATGCCTTTAAGTGCTGGATCTAATTCATCGGATGTATTTGTTTCAGGCGTAGTTTGTGTACATCCAAAAATAAGTAAAACTAGACCAATTAAAAAAATGAATTTTAGCTTGTTTTTCATTTAATTACTAAGAATTTCAAATATTTAAATCTTTTGAGTATTCTTTAGTTTTTTTTTGATACAATGTTTGTTTTTGTTTTCTGGAAAATTGTTTAATTGCATATTCTCGTTTGAGTGCTTGGCTTAAAGTTTCAAAAGTTTCAGAATAAACTAGTTTTACTGGTCTTCTTTTTTTTGTGTATTTGGCTCCTTTTCCTTGATTGTGTATTTTTACTCTTTTTTCTAAATCTTTCGTGTACCCGCAATACAAAGTTTTGTCTCTGCATTCCAATAAATAAACAAAAAAAGGCATAATGTATTTAGGGCTTTGAGATAAAAAATAGAGAGTGCAATAAACTTAATTTCTTGTGAATGTCAAGTTATCAATATATCCGCCATTTATACTTCCATTACAGCCTGAGTAATGTCCGACTAGATAACTGAAATCAATGTAGTTGCTATTTTCGGCAGCTGTTAATGTAATTGTTTTTTGTTGCCATGAATTGGTAAAAGGTAAATTGCCTGTAGTTGTTCCATAAAGTCCACTTCCATTTCCAGTTATTTCAGTTCCACCAATGGCTGCCATGTTATAGTAACACGAATCTCCTTTATACCAAAATGAAAGTGTATATTGTGAATTTGGAATTACAGGCAAACAATTGTACATGGTTGCATTTGGGCAAGGAACAGTGCCAGTGTATGCTGAAAGTGTATAATCTCCTCCAATGCATTGTGCTGAATAAGATCCTTCATAAGCAGTATTCATATCTTGTGTGCATGTTCCAGTATATCCTGGTTTTTTCACAAGCCACATGGCAGTACTGTTTTCAAATCCTGGATCTAAAAATTCTCCAGAAGTAAGCTGGCAAATTCCATTGGTTTGACATAAGCCGCTGGCACAACCACACGTTTGACAATTATTGGTTATGGTTCCATTTTGACAATATTGTGGTTTAGCTGTTGAACAAGAATTGTAACTTGTTCCATCTGAACAAGTTGGTGTCAGACAAGTTCCATTGTTGCATCCGTTGGTGCATGTTTGTGTTGTGTATTGGCATGTTCCGTTTACGCAGTTTCCGCTAGTTTTGCTGATGTTTCCATCGCAGGTGTTTGGGCAAGTGATTCCTGCACACAGGTTGGGTGTATTGGAATCGGTTGGAGTATTTGTGTCCGGTGTATTTGTATCTGTGGGTAAATTTGTGTCTGTTGGAATATTCATATCTGGTTGATTTGTATCCGTAGGTTGATTGGTGTCTATGGGTGTGTTAGTATCGGTTGGTGTATTTGTATCTGTGGGTAAATTTGTGTCTGTTGGAATATTCATATCTGGTTGATTTGTGTCAGTAGGTTCATTGGTGTCTGTTGGTAAGTTGTTGTCGTCTCCACCTCGTGGTGTTCCAGTTCCGCTGTCGTTGGTTTGATCTCCGTTGTTTGATGTTGGTAAAGTATCTTCAGTACTGTCTGTTTTCATTGCACATTCTATTTTTTTTGTTTCCCAATCAATCCAAGCTATTGCTTCTTGTTGAGTTTGTTGATCCACAATTTGAACTCTGTAAACTTCTTTTGGGTTTACAGTTTTATTACAAGTAGCTTCCATTGCGGTTCGAATGCTTTCAAAATCAGCTTTCTCAAATAAAGTAAATGTTACTTCAGCATTTGGATATTGTTGTAAAAATTCATTGACTTGGATATTGGTTTTAGCAATATCTAAAGGTGTCTGGTTCAAGTCAGTACATCCAGCTAATGTAATTCCTATAAAAAATAATCCAAGCAGACAAAGTTTACTATTCATTATGTGATTTTGATTTACTGTATATTTAATACCGCTAGTTGTATTTGAGTATTCTTTCAAGAAAGTCAGCAGATAATTTATTAAGCTGAAAGTCTAGATAGTTCTGTTATGAATAAATACTTGCCAGTTCTTGTTGTTCTGTTGTTTTTCGGTTGTACTCAACAAAATATTGATCCAACAGTAGCTGTTGAGCTTATTCCAGAAGTGGCTGCCTATCTTGAAGCCAATCCAGACAGCAATATTGCTGTAGTCTATCAAGATACTTCAACTATTGAAGCCAATCAATCTTTTATTGAAAGCAAGTGTACGAACCCAATTCGCATTCAGCCTTATTATTATGTGCAAATATTTAATGCACGAGAACATGTTTATCTTTGGCTAAGTGAAAGCAATCAAGTTCATTGTTTTGCTAAAGAATCACTTATTTCGGTTGTTTCTGAAATTGTAAATCCAAAAACAGATCTCAATGCGCAAGATATGGATCAGTCTGAATCTTCTTCAACAACAGACTCGAATCAAGGTATGGATCAAAATAGAAATTTATTGGATGAAAATGCCACAATTTCTGTAAACGATTCCAATACTAGTACTCCTATAATTTCAACAACCGATAGCAATGATTCAGCAGATTCTAATATTTCTTCTCAAACGGATTCCAATGTGCAATCTACTCCTACTTCGGATAATAATACTTCAGTAATTGTTCCTGTTTCGGATTCGAATTCTAATTCAGGAAACAATATTCCTGTTGTTCCAGATGCAAATCCTGGATTTTCGATAACCAATTTACAAGTTACAAATATTGGAGCCACCAGTGCAACTGTGTCTTGGATTACCAATTACAATACCAATGGAGAAGTTCGGTATAGTGGTGTGAGTGCAGAAGATGTTGCAAATGCAACTCCTGTTATTAATTTGAATTATGCGGCCAGTCATAACGTGATTTTGCTTTCTTTGAATCCAAATACTGCTTATTATTACAAAGTAACTTCTACAACTGCGAATGGAGCTCAAACAGGTTCTAGTTCTATTGGTACTTTTACTACAACTGCACAGTCTGGTCAGGATTCTAATGTAATTATTGGAAATTTGTCTGTATCTAACATTACAACATCCAGTGCAACTGTCAGCTGGACTACAGATATTGCATCTGATTCATTGGTGCGCATCAATTCCAGTAATGCTGCATTGAAAAGTTCAACAGACACGCAGTTTTATTCTGCAGACAGTGTTACTGCACACAACATACAACTTACAGGACTTTCTTCAGATTCTCTTTATTACTATTATGTTACGTCTGTGTCTGGAAGTAAAACAGGAATCAGTTCTTCAGGTGGATTTTACACCTATGCAAATACTAATTAGAGACTAAAAAAAGGTTTCCCGCCTCCCGGATTTGCACCGGGGACCTTCCGGTAACAGCTACTTAGTTTTGCTCAAGCTTTTTTTAAAAGCTTGTTGCGCTCATCCATTCTAAAATGGACTTAACAGTTTTTCCCTTACTGTTTTTATGCGAGTTTCTTTTGGGGAAACTTACACCTTTTCTTTCGCAAAGAAAAGGGGGAGAACTACAGCCGAACGCACTAACTACTGTGCTAAGGCGGGACTTTACACCTTTCTTTTGGTACTTGGCGTGTTAAAAATGTAAACCAAAGTACTCTAATTAAACTAAGTAGGAAAGGTTTTAAAAGGCTAAAAGTTGGTTTTTTTTAGTAATGTCTGGTTTTTTTCAATATTTTGAACTTATTCGGGTAATAGTTCAAATATTTTTTCAATTATTTTTTTCTGATTGGTTTCGTCTTGAAAACACCTGATGTTTTCTAAATATTCAGGTGACTTTACTGCTTCATCTTGGTGCCTGAATTTTTTACTTTATATCATTGGTTGAGTTCATTCAATAAGTTTTCTGTGAATTGATTTAGTTTTTCATTATTCACTTCTGTGGTTTGAACATTAAATATACAATTATCTCCGCCGGTGGGTGTCATTATGCTGACTACATACAATCCTTGGCTGGCAAATATTATTTTTGGATTTCGGTATGCGGTTTGTTTTTCTTTAATTGTAAAAACATTGGTCAAAATAGGTGTTGTAGTTTCTTCCAGTAATTCTAAAGTATAATATGTGTAAAATTCTTTTGAATTTGTTTTTATTTTTTCTAACAGTGAACTAACTGCTTCTTCAGAAGTTAACTTTACAACATCCAAATAATTTTTTGAAACACTGGATCTTGCATCTCCAGCCATTACTGGATATACAACTTCACTAGATCCACATGCTTTACTGCCCAAAAAACTAGGGTCATTGTCAGTGGCTGTTCCTTGGAATGTTTCACCGCATGTTGCTTCTATGGCAGTGTCTACTTTTTGGGCTATGCTATCACAATCCATTTCTTCCGAATAATTTTTAATGTCACGCCAACTTGTTAGTTGAATTGTTGATTCTTGATCTTGGGGCGGTGTAACTAAATCAGTTTCAGTTCTTGGGTTATTGTTTCGATTTTCTGAATTCGGAAATGCGACATTTACTGTTATGGATTCTCCGGCAGTAACAACTGCAGTTCTAGTTTCAGTATATTCGCCTTGGGTAAATGTTAATTCATACGTGCCTGGTTCAAGTTCTATAACTCCTGGTGTTCCAAATTGCTGGCTCATGCCTTGTATAGTTACTGTTGAATTAGGGTTACTTTGAAATGCAATCATTCCTTTGGATTGGTCTGGCGAATTATCTTGATCGGTTGTGCTGGCTGTTGTATCTGTATTTGTTTGTTGGGTGCATCCAGAAATAATGAGTAGAATAAGTGCGATTCCTAAAATTGCATGGATTGATTTAAATTTCAAATTTATCAACTTTTCTATTATTTGGGGTTTTGTGGTTTAAATAGTTTTCCTGCTTTTATTTTGAATACTATTTTGCATAATTGGTTGTTTGGAATATGAAAGGAATGTTTGATTTTTTGGTTTCTTTAAAATCCAAACTTTTAAGTATTTTTATAAATTCACGAGCTGAACTTTCCATTTGCAGTTTTTGATCTAAACGAAAAATATATTCTTTTTTAGGCATACGAATGGCTGTAAAAATGGTTGAAAGTTTTCCTTTTTTTGAATAAAGATTTATTTTTATTAATTTAATTTGGGCATTTTTTAAATCATGGACTTCTTCTAAAATTTCTTTGTCTTTGTATACAGTCAGCTTGTTTTTTTCCAATTCAAAATAGGTTTGTTTATTCGAACGAAATAATAAATACGTATGATAATTTAGAAAAAAAAGAATTAACAATAAAATCAATGCAAACGGAATTCCTATGATTGGAAAAGATCCTTCGCCTGCACCATTTAGTTGGGATATGATTTGTCCATGTTCAAAATCTATGGTTGTTCTTCCTCCCAGTATGGGTTCTACATCAAGCCAAAAAAGTATTCCGGCTATAAAAATACTTATAATAAAAAGGATTAGACTCGTAGCTTTATCTAAGTCACTAATAAATGCATTCTGGTTTCCGATATACTTTGTTTTTTCCATGTTTTTCATGATTAATCCCAATCAATACAAATGGCATTTATTTAAACTTTTGTTTGCTGGCATTGGTATTAAATAAAGGCTGGCATTTTATGAATATGATTGGTTTGTCTTTTGAAAAGTTTTTTTCTCCAAAGTATTTTGTCTCTTTTTTTTACTTCTTTATTGGACTGTTTGTTTTAATTGCTGGATCTATTGAAACTCCGTACACTATTTTCTTTCAAAAGTTTTTTACTCAAACCTATTTAGATAACTTGTTTTTAAGCCTCATTATTGTTTCGTTTGCTTGGATTGTTTTGTCTTTAATTGTTTTAATTTTTTCATTCGAAAAATGGATTCAAAAACCGGTTAAAGTTTTACAATTTTTAATCAATGGATTTGTTTTCGCCTGGATGGCCGTCAGTTTTATTCCTTTTTTGTCTAAACTTTGGGAACAATTTTTCTTCATCTTTTTTATTGGAAGTCTTGCAGTAATGTTTTTGGGTTTTTTTGTTTTCATAATTCCTAAGGCTTTGTTTCGAAAAAAAGGATCTTTAATTGGAAAACAAAAAAATAAACTTGTAAAAGAAGAATTATCAGTACATAATTCAATTATTAAAATTTTTTTAATTGGTTTAATAAAATTTGGTTTAGTGTTTGTTTTAACCTTTGGCGTTTTGATTCACTTTGCTGGAACAGTTTCTCAAATGGCTGCTGGTTTGTTTATTGCATTTGCATTAATAAATTACATTAGTGTTTATGGCTTATCTAAAATTAGTTTGAATTAACTTAATTACTTTAAATTGGTTAAAGGCCCTACTTTGTCTGCAATCATTTTGGCTTCCACATAGTTGGCTATAATTAATCCAACCATTAAGACAATGAAGCTTAAGCCTGCTCCAAAAATAGAAAATACGGCTGCAAATAATCCGCCTAATACTACGTTTACAATTAAAGAAATTCCAAACATTTTCATAAACAATGTTTTGAAGGGAAATTTATCGTAGAACTTTACGACAACGACTGCTAAGATTGCTCCAGAAATAGCTTGCTGGATTACGCCTTGAAACAATGCTCCAAAATTAAATCCGAGTCCATAGCCGCCGTACATCATTAAAGCACCGCCCCAAAAGGCCATAGTGCTGACAAATCCTGCAATGTAAGTAATGACTCCAGCTACTGCTCCGGCAATAGCTCCAATTTTTACAATTTCATAAAAAGTGTCTTTTTTTAATCCTAAAATATCTTCACTGGATTCAACCATATTTATCTAAAGAATTAAGTTGTATTTAAATCTTTCTTTAGCGGAATGTTTAAATTGTTTTGATGTATAAATAGAATTATGGGTATTTTAGATAGTTTGAATAAAGTTTTAGATCGAGTAGACAAAACTACTGGAACTGCGGATCGTACGTTTCGTTCGGCAGATCGAGCAAATCAAATGGCTAAAAAAGTTGGAGATCTTGTGAATCCCAACTGCAAATATTGCAAAGTTGAATTGAAAACAGATCCAGAAAAAAAGAAAGGCATTTGCATGAATTGTGCTTTAGCTCGTGCTTAATTATTTTTATTTTTCCATTTCTGATATAACACTGCGTTTCCAAATGTAATCCAAAAGCCCAACAAAAATAACCAAAGCAAACTTAGGCTGTTAATTAAAAGATAGCACAAGCCTAGGAATCCAAATCCAATGAATCCAGTGATTTGTTTTAGTTTGCTGGTTCTATGTTCTAGTTTGAATTTGTAAAATAAAAAGAATCCAGTATAAAATCCAAAAATAGCAAACGTTAATTTATTAATTCCCAAATAATACAAAAATAATAAGCATACAAAAACAACGGCCAGCACTGTTTGAGTTTTCCAGGAATTGAAATGAATTTGTTTTTCTTTAATTTCAAAAACCAGCCAAGTATTGAATTGAGCAATTCCTAAACCCAATAACAATCCAAGTACTATGTCGCTGAAATAATGCCAGCCTAAATACATTCGAGCCAAACTTACAATCAATACGGCTAATACTAAAAGGATTTTGAAATGTTTTTTTACTTTCAAAAACCAATATCCTGCAATGCCTGCAATCAAGGTTGCGTGCCCGGAAGGAAAACTATAACCATACGAACTGGCTTTTTCAAATAACTCTTGCAAGGCTTCTTGGGTTACAGTAAATTGGTTTGAATCCGGTCTAGGTCTTTGAAAAAATTCTTTTAATCCATTGGAAACCAAAGCACTAAAGACCACCAAGTTCATGGTTAGTACTGCTTGGGTTTCTTTTCCATTCCAGTACAAAAAAGCAGAAACCATAATCCAGAAAATTGGATTGCCCAATAAACTTAGTGCTTGAAAAATATAGGTAAGAATAGGTTGTTGAATGGTTTGAAAAAAATTCAGAATAGAAACATCGAATGCTTGAATAAATGAAAAATCCATAAAAAAATTCGCTAATCAGTTTCTTCCTTCTTTTTATTTGCTTCTTTTTCTTTCTCTTCCTTTTTTTTATTTGCTTTCATCACTCGTTTCATTCCAGGAATTGCAATCTGAGAATAATCAATG